>DASSDL010000016.1:0-22972 GCA_035697145.1 Acidimicrobiales bacterium | reverse complement strand
AGTGACGACTATGGCATTGATCGAGGCACACCGGTTGATCGGCGGTACATCGAAGGCTTCTTGAGCGCACGGCGCAGTGCGGTCCATGGATCTGTTCTCGAGGTTCAGGACAGCGCCTACACAACGAGGTTCGGGGGCAATCGGGTCTCCCAAAGCACCGTTGTCGACATCGATGCCACCAACCTGCGCGCCACGCTCATCGCGGACCTCCAGCTGGCGGGCTCACTGCCGCCCGACTCCTACGACTGCGTCATCCTCACCCAAACGCTCCACCTGCTGCGCCGACCCGGTAAGTGCATTGAGAACTGCTTCGCCGCGCTGCGATCCGACGGCGTGCTCCTGATCACCGCACCGTCGGTGAGCCGCGTGAGCCCGACGTACCCCGACGGCGACCTCTGGCGATTCACACCGGCCGGCATCGCCGAACTCTTCCGCCGGTACTGGCCAAGCGACTTCACGGTGGACGCGTTCGGCAATCTTCGGACGTGCATGGCCTTCCTCATCGGGGAGGTCGTGGAGGAGCTTCCCCACCTCGTGCTCGACCACCACGACCCTCGCTTCCCGCTCACCGTCGCTGTCGAAGCGACCAAGTTGGACTGAAGCCATGGCAAGACCGAAGCCAAGCTCGCGCGGCGTTCAGGTGGGGGTGACCGCGGGCGCGACGAACTCCGTCAGCTGCACGCAGTGGTCGGCGGCCAGCATCTCCGCCGCCTTCTCGCCGATCATGATCGCAGCAGCGTTGGTGTTGCCGCTGACCACGTTGGGCATGATGCTCGCGTCGGCCACCCGGAGACCTTCGACGCCCATCACCCGCAGCCGCGGGTCGACGACGCTTCCCATCCGGCACGTGGATGTCAGGTGGTACACGGTGAACGAATAATGCCGGGCCAAATCCGCAAGCAGGTCGTCGCTCGGGGTGTCGCCCGCGACGTAGCCGTGCTCGGCCGCAAGCGCAGGCGGGACGAGAAGTGGGCCGAGTTCCTGCTGGGTGGGCCAGTTCGCCACGACGTCGAGCGCTCGGCGAAGTACCGCGACCATGACGTGCATGTCGTAAGGGTCGTCGTAGTAGTTCATCCGGATGTCCGGTTGGTCGAACGGCTCGGCACTGGAGAGCACGATCTCGCCCTCGCTGTGGGGCTGCACCGGGTTGGCCAGGACGATGACGGTCTCGGCGTCCGGGGCGAGCCGCTGGTCGGGGTCATCGAAGTACTCGCCCGGCTCAACCCGCAGGCAGCGGCGCCAGATGTCGGGGTTGTAGCCGCAGATGAAGAGTGCGATCTGGGCGTCGTGGGTGTGGTGGTCGCCGAGGCCGGTGGAGAACCAGGCGCTCGCTTCGTACAGCGACGACGACACCAGGCCGTGCCCGGTGGCGGCCCACTCGGTGACCCGCCGCTCGGCCTCGGCCTTGAGCGCCTGGAGCTCCTCGGGCAGGTCAGCATCGTCGGCCGGGTCGGCCGACAGCGGTCCTGCGGGCGCCCGCAGCGCGTCGGGACCCATCGACAGGCCCATCTGGCTCATCGACACGCCTATGCCGGGCGCCGGGTAGACGAGACCAACCTGCAGGTGGTCTTTGAGGTGCTTGCCGACATCGGGGGCGTCGAGCCGGCACGGCACGCCGACAGCTTCGAGCTCCTGCCTCGGCCCGATGCCGGACAGCATCAGGATGTGGGGCGAACCCACCGCTCCCGCACTGAGCACAACCTCCCTGGCGGCCCAGGCGACAGTCGTCTCGCCGTCGGGGGTCCGGTACTCGACACCGGTCGCTCGCAACTGGCCGGGACCACCTTCGAGGATCACTCTGGTCACGTGCGCCCCGCAGACCACGTCGAGATTGGGTCGCTGTTCGACGTCCCCTTCGAGGAACGCGTGATACGTGCTCGACCGTTTGCCGGCACGCGTCGTGGTCTGCAGAAGCGACACGACCCCATCGGGCCGGCTGCGATCACGGCCGTTGTAGTCGCCACTCGGGATCCCGGCCGCGACCGCCGCATCGACGAACTGCTGCGCGCCGGCGAGCACCGGAGCCCGCACCGACACGCCGAGGGGGCCCTCGGTGCTGTGGGCATCGGCATCGACGACGATGTCCCCACTGGGGGCGAGACCCTCACTCTTCTTGAAGTAGGGCAGCACGTCGTCGTAGCTCCACCCGACGGCGCCGCCCGTGGCCCACGAGTCGAAGTCACCCGGATGTCCCCGGACGTAGGCCATGTAGTTGATTCCGGACGATCCGCCGAGCATCTTGCCGCGAGGCACCATCATCCGGCCGCCCATGAGTCCGAGGCCACACCCGCCCGCGTCCGCGGTGTACATCCAGTCGGCAGCGGGATTCTGTTGCAGCACCGGGCATGCGGCCGGCATCAGTTCCTGGGGAGGTGGAGGGCCGCCTGCCTCCAGAAGCGCGACTCGACAGGTCGAATCTTCCGAGAGCCGGGCGGCGACCACAGCACCAGCCGACCCACCACCCACGACCACGAAGTCAAACTGCCCGGCCATCGCGGCAAACGTAGCCGTCGCACCACACCGGCAACTGGCCGTTCGAACCACGGCCGACTACGACGCGCAGGCTACGAGGGCGCACCATGGGCACATGTACGTGCGACGAGAGCGAGTCGGCGACGAGCGCGCAGTCCGTGAGGTGCACGCGGAAGCGTTTCGGGGCGACGGCGAGGTGCCTGGCGAGCCGGTCGAGGCCAGGCTCGCCGACGAGCTGCGGTCGACGGGCGCCGCGATTCCTCAGCTCGCCCTGGTAGCGGTCATCGACCGGGTCGTCGTCGGCCATGTGGTGTGCAGCCGGGGAAGGGTCCGCGGCGATGACGTCGATCGGCCGGCGCTCGGGCTGGGGCCGATCGGGGTGCTGCCCGAGCACCAGAACCGGGGCATCGGCCAGTCAATGATGCATGCCGTGTTGGGGGCGGCCGATGCGCTCGACGAGCCGCTGGTGGCCCTGTTGGGCGAGCCCGCTTACTACTCCCGCTTCGGGTTCCAGCCCTCACACATCCACGGCATCGCGCCGCCGGACGACGCCTGGGGCGACTACTTCCAGGTCAGGACGCTCACCGCGCACGATCCCCACGTGCGCGGCACCTTCCGCTATGCGGCGCCGTTCAACGGGCTCTGAGCGCGCTTGGCTCTCCTTGGCCTCAGCCGATCGGGAGCTCCATCCACATGGACTGCCTGACTCGCCGAGCCGCCGATTCGGGCACGTGCGTGGGCAAGGGACCGAGCCTGCAGGTCGCGGATCAGACCAGATCGACGCGGAGGACCTCCGTCCGCTCGATGGCGGCGTCACGCTCGCTGCTCAGCGCGGCACGCCGCCAATCGATCATGTAGTCGGCGCGCGCCTCCTCCGACGGGAACTGGACGAGCTGCACCTCGAGAGGCCGACCGGGTTCGCCGGCCGCACGCGCCCGCTGCAGGACTCGTCCACCGTGGTCGGGAAGCAGCTGCAGGACCCGGTCCTCGTACGCGATGAGCTCCGCCTCGCGGCCCTCGCGGGCCCACAGGAGCACGCACAGGGTCACGGTCATCGCCCGCACCAGATCCTCATCGCCTCAGGATCGCGGGTCCACGAGCTCGCGTCCGAGCGCGGCGACCGTGCTCGCACCAACCAGCGCCATGGTGCGGCGGACATCGGCATCGAGCAGCCCCAGGACGTGGTCGACGCCCCGCTCGCCAGCGGCACCCAATCCGTAGAGATAGGCGCGGCCGGCCATGCATGCCCTGGCGCCCAGTGCCACCGCCTTGACGATGTCGCTGCCCCGGCGCACGCCGCCGTCGCAGATGATCTCCAATCGGTCGCCCACGGCGTCGGCAACGGGCGCCACCAGATCGAGCGGCGCCGGCGCCGAGTCGAGCTGGCGGCCGCCGTGGTTGGACAGCGCGATGGCCTCGATGCCTGCCTCCGCGGCCAACCGGGCGTCGTCCACGGTCTGGATGCCCTTGATGACCAGCGGACCGGTCCAGACCGAGCGCAACCACTCCACGTCGCGCCACGACAGGCCGGGATCGAACTGCGTGTTGACGTACTCGGACAGCGTCACCGCCGTGCTGCCGTCGCCCACGCCCCCGGCTTCGCTCACGTTGGCGAAGCGGATCGGCTCGGACCGCAGGAACCGCCAGGTCCAGCCCGGGTGCGCGGCGCCGTCGACCAGCGTGCCCAACCCCGCCTTGGGGGGCAGCGAGAAGCCCCGCCGCACGTCCCGCTCCCGCCGCCCCAGCACCGCCGTGTCGACGGTGAGCACCAGCGCCTCGTAGCCGGCCGTGGCGGCCCGGCCGATCATCTCCTTCACCAGGCCGCGGTCGCGCCAGACGTACACCTGGAACCACTTCGGCCCCGGGCTGGCCGCCGCCACCTCCTCGATCGAGCGGGTGCTCAGGGTCGACAGCGTGTACGGCAGGCCGGCCCGCGCCGCCGCCCGGGCCACGGCCAGCTCGCCGTCGGGATCGGCGATGCGGGTGAAACCCGTCGGCGCCAGGACCAGCGGCAACGGCAACGGCCGCCCCAGCAGCGTCGTCGAGGGGTCGACGTCGCCGACGTCCCGCAACACCCGGGGCCGGAACGTCACCGCGGCGAAGGCCGCCGAGTTGGCCGCCATCGTGCGCTCGTCCTCGGCCCCACCGTCGATGTAGCCGAACACCCCCCGGGGCAGGCGCCGCTGGGCGATCGTCCGGAGGTCGGCGACGGACGCCGCCCGCGCCAGCCGGCGGGCGACGGGATCCCGCTCCAGGCGCCGGAACCGGAGCACCGACCGCAGCGTCTCGATCATCGCAGCTCCCAGCGATCGCGGTAGGGGTCGAGCCGCCCGTCGTCGGGGTCGAGCTCGGTGACGAGCACGCGCACCCGCTCCGGGGCCAGGCCCCGCGCAGGGGCCCGCTGACCCAGCTTGCTGGAGTCGACGGCCACCACGACCTCGGCGGCCACGTCGGCCAGCGCCAGCTTGACCTCGGCATCCTCGAGCGTGGCCTCGGAGGTGCCGTGCGCCGGGTGCAGGGCGGCGGCAGACATGAAGAGCCGGCGCAGCAGCACGTCGTGCGCCGTGCGGGTGGCGAGCGGGCCGACCAGGCTGCCGGTCCGGTGGTCGAGCTGGCCGCCGGTCAGCAGGGCCGTCACCCCCGGCTTGTCCTGCAGCGCCGCGAACGTGTCTTGCCCGTTGGTCACCACCGTGAGATCACTCACGTCGCCCAGATGGACCGACAGGCGCTGCAGCGTGGTCGAGGCGTCGATCCCGATCGCGCCGCCGTCGCCCACCAGGGGCACGAGCTTGGAAGCGATCCGGTCCTTGGCCCGGACGTGGCGGCTGAACCGCTCCGCGAACGGCTGGGGACCGATGGCGACGGCGCCGCCCCGGATCCGCTGGACGACCCCCTGCTCGGCAAGCATGTCGAGATCGCGCCGGATGGTCATCTCGCTGACGTCGAACGCCGCCGCCAGCTCCGCCACCTTGACCCGTCCGTCGCTCTGGATCCGGGCCCCGATGCGCTGCAGCCGGTCGATGGCGTCGATGCTCATCGGACGGGCTCCCGGGGATCCGCCAGGTGCCGGCGGGCGTCGGCCAGGTCGTCGTACACGCCGAGGGCGATGCCCTGGACCAGGGCGTTGCCGAGGGCGGTGGCCTCGACCGGACCGGCGCACACCGGCAGCCCCGTCCGCTCGGACAGGAGCCGCCGGTACAGCGCCGACTGGGCGCCGCCGAACACGTGCACGTCGGTCACGCCGCCGAGCTGGTCGAGCACGGCCGCGGCGCCGGCCGCCTGCGACTCGACGATGCCCCGGACCACCACCGGCGGCGGCGCATCGGCGGGCAGGCCCAGGTCGACCGTGACCGCCGCCAGCATGTCGTCGGGGTTGAGGAAGCGGTGATCGGCCACGTCGAGCACCCGGTCGGGACCGCCGACCGTCGCCGCCGCCGCGATCAGGTCCGCGATCGACGGGTCGCCCCACTGTGGACGGCATCGCTCGATCAACCACGCGCCGGCCAGGTTCTTCAGGAAGCGCACGCCCCCCAGGGCCCCGATCTCGTTCGTGAAGTTCGCGGCCCGCGCGGCGGCACTCAGGTCCGCCTCCGGCTGCTCTCGGCCCACGATCGACCACGTGCCTGCGGAGACGAACCCCGAGCGGGCACCCGGGTCCGCCCCCATAGCCACGACGGCCGATGCCGTGTCATGCCCGCCCACGAGGTGCACCGGCACGCCCTGCCAGCTGCCCACCGGGCTCCCGGCGGCCAGGATCGGAGGCAACACCGCGCGGTCGAGCCCGACCGCCTCGGCGAGCGGCGCCGACCACTCCCCGGTGCGGATGTCCACGAGCCCGGTGGTGCCGGCGCTGCTGCGCTCCCCGACGGCCTCGCCGGTCAGGTGGTGCACCAGCAGCTCCGGCAGCATGAGCAGAAGCCGGGCTCGGGCCAGCTCGTCGCGATCGTGCGCCGCCACCTGGAAGACGGTGTTGAAGGGCTGCAGCTGCACACCCGTGACCGCGTAGAGCGCCTCGACGCCGCCGAGCCGGTCCACCACCGACTCGTACCCGGCGGTGCGGCGGTCCCGGTACGACACCGGTGGCGCCACGAGCCCGCCGCGCCCGTCGAGGAGCCCGTAGTCCACACCCCAGGTGTCGAGGCCGATCGACGCCACGGGCCCGGCCTCCAGCGCGACCGCCAGCCCCTTCTCCATCTCGGCGACGAGCCGCGGCCAGTCCCACCTCAGGTGCCGGCCGGCGTCGGCGACCGGGGCGTGCGCGTAGCGGTGGACGACCGACAGCGCGGGCGCACCGCCGCCGAGCTCGACCCGGCACACCCTGATCGACGACGCCCCGAAATCGACGGCCACGACCGCAACGGGCGAGTCGATCATGGCGCTACAACCCCGTCGCCACCGAGTCGGCACCCCGGGTCGCCGTCACCGCGACCCGGTACCCGATCGCCCGGAAGGTGGCCAGCGGGTCCAGCGCGGCGCCGTTGCGGCGCCGGGCCTCGGCTACCAGCGGCCGCACGTCGGTGCGGAACCCCCGGTGCAGCACCTCGGACGCCCGGGCCGCATCGTTGGCCCGCTGGGCATCGGCCAGGTCGGCGCGGTTGACGCACAGGGCCTGCGCCAGCGCCAGCTGGAGGGCGTCGGTGGCCTGGATGAGGTCCTCGAGCGGGTCCTTCAGGTTGTGGCTCTCGTCGATCATGTACGCGGCCGCGGGCATGTGCCCACCACCGGCCTCCAACAGCTCGCCGATGATGAGGAAGAGCTGGAACGGTGTGATCGAGCCGACGGTGAGGTCGTCGTCGCCGTACTTGGAGTCGTTGAAGTGGAACCCGCCTAGCCGGCCCACCATGGCCAGCCGCGACACCACCTGCTCGATGTTGGTGTTGGGCAGGTGGTGGCCGAGGTCGACCAGGCACTTGACCCGATCACCGGTGCCCTGCGCCAGGAGCAGCGACGTGCCCCAGTCGTTGTTGACCGACGAGTAGAACGCCGGCTCGTAGGGCTTGTGCTCGGTGAACATCTCCCAGTCTTCGGGCACGTGGCCGTAGATCTCCCCGAGCCCCGCCACCACCCGCTCGAACTGGCTCCGGAAGCTGGCCTGGCCGGGGTGGTTCATGCCGTCGCCCAGCCAGACCGTCAAGGCCCGCGACCCCAGCTCGACGCCAAGGTCGATCACGTAGTGGTTGTGCTCGATGGCCGCCCGCCGCACCAGCTCGTCGACGTTGGCCAGGCTGCCGAACTTGTAGGACACACGCCCGTCGTCGGTGGTCGAGGGATTGTCCTGGAACGTGTTGGAGTTCATGGCGTCGAAGCCGATGCCCAACTCCTCGGCGTGGCGCCGCAGGGCGGCGGCGCCGGCGCCCAGCCCCGGGTCGTCCCACGGCACGTGGAGGCTGACGGTGCGATTGGCGCCGGTGAGCGCGTTGAGGACCGCGATGTCGTCGATCTTCTCGTAGGTGTCCCGTGGCTCACCCCCGCCGGGGAAGCGGCCGAAGCGGGTGCCGCCCGTTCCCACCGCCCAGGACGGTGCCGCGGCACTGAACCGGGCCACCTCCGTGATCACCGCCTCACCGTCGACACCGGACCGAGCCACGACGTCGAGGGCGTGCGCCAGGTCGGACTCGTGCCACGACAGGCGGATCTGGTTCTCATCCTCGATGCGGCTGCGGTCGATCACCATCGCCATCTCCTCTCTGCGCGTGCCATCACCTAAGGAACGCCATCGGCACCCCGCTGTCCACCGGCAGGATCGTCCCCGTCGTCAGCGCCAGGTCGCCGGAGCACAGGGCGAAGACGGCGTCCGCCACGTGCGCCGGCAGCACCTCGTGACCGAGCACGGTGCGCCCGGCGTAGAACTTGCCGAGATCCTCGGGCGGCACCCCGTAGACCTTGGCGCGCTCCTCGCCCCATGCTCCCTCGAAGATGCCGGAGCCGCGGACGACCCCATCGGGATTGACCCCGTTCACGCGCACGCCGACGGGGCCCAGCTCTGTCGCCAGCAGGCGCACCTGGTGGGCCTGGTCGGCCTTGGCCGCGCCATAGGCCACGTTGCCCTTGCCGGCGACCACGGCGTTCTTGGACACGACGTACACGATGTCGGCGGGCAGGCCCTGCGCAGCCATGACCTTCGCGGCCTCGCGGCTGACCAGGAACGAGCCCCGGGCCATCACCCGGTGCTGCACGTCCCAGTCGGCCGACGTGGTCTCGGCCAGCGGCTTGGAGATCGACAGGCCCGCGTTGTTGACCACCAGGTCGACGCCGCCGAACGTCGCCGCCGCCTCACGGACGGCCGCCGCCACCGCGGCCTCGTCGCCCACGTCGACCTCGATCGCCGCCGCCACGTCGGCGCCACCCAACTCCTCCGCCGCGGTCGCGGCACCGGCCGCGTCCCGGTCGGCGAGCACCACCGCGGCGCCCTCGGCGGCCAGCCGGGCGGCTATGGCGCGGCCGATGCCAGAGGCGGCACCGGTGACGAAGCCGACACGACCGGCGAGCGGCCTGGGAGGGGGCAGCCGTCGCAGCTTCGCCTCCTCGAGCTCCCAGTACTCGATGCGGAACTTCTCGGACTCGTCGATGGGCCGGTAGGACGAGACCGCCTCGGCGCCGCGCATCACGTTGATGGCGTTGACGTAGAACTCACCGGCGATCCGGGCGGCACGCGCGTCGGCGCCGAAGCTGAACATGCCGACACCGGGCACCAGCACGATCACCGGGTCGGCCCCCCGCATGGGCGGCGAGTCGGGTTGTGCGTGCCGGCGGTAGTAGCCCGCGTAGTCGTCGCGGTAGGCGGCGTGCAGCGCGCGCAGCCGGGTCACGAGCTCGTCCACCGGCGCCGTCGGCGGCAGGTCGAGCAGCAGAGGACGCACCTTGGTGCGGATGAAGTGGTCGGGGCACGACGTGCCCAGTGGTGCCAATCGGCCGACCGCCTCGCGGCCCAGGAAGTCGAGCACCAGCTCGCTGTCGGTGAGCCGCCCGACCACGCGGCGGTCGGTGGAGCACAGGCCCCGGACGTGGGGCGCCAGCTCCCCGGCCAGCCGCCGTCGTTGGTCCGCCGGCAACGGCTCGAACCCGGCGCGCACCGCGCCGAGCGGATCGGGCCGGCCCCGCTCGGCGATGAACCGCTCGGCCCGGCGGATCACGTCGAGCGAGATCGCCTGGCAGGCATCGGACGTGTCGGCCCAGGTCGTCAGCCCGTGGCCGCCTAGGACTACGCCCCGCAGGCCCGGGTTGTCGGCCGCCAGCGACGCGATCTGCAGTCCCAGCTCGAATCCGGGTCGGCGCCACGGCACCCAGGCCAGCTCGCGACCGAAGCACTCCTTGGTCAATGCCTCACCGTCGACGGCGGCCGCCAAGGCGATCACCGCGTCGGGGTGCAGATGATCGACGTGGCGGGCGTCCACCAACGCGTGCATGGCGGTGTCGATCGACGGCGCCGCGCCACCGGTCCCCCAGCGGCAATGGTCGAACGCCGCCACCATCTCGTCCTCGTGGTCGACGCCCCGATACACGCCCCGCAGGGCCCGCACGCGATCGAGCCGCAGCGTGGCCAGACCGTCCGGGTGCAGGGTGCCGAGGTCGCCACCCGAGCCCTTCACGTAGAGCACCTCGCACGGCTCGCCCGTGACGGGATCGCTCACCGTGGCCTTGCACGACGTGTTGCCCCCGCCGTAGTTCGTCACCCGCGGGTCGGATCCGAGCGCATGTGAGCGCTCGACCAGGGCCTCGACCTCGGGCGGCGGAACGGCGGCGTCGCTCATTGGAGGTGGAACACCTCCTCGAGCTCCTGCATCATCTGGTCGGCGGGCAGACCGGGCCCCTCGAAGAACGGCGCCATCATCTCCTGCCACCTGTCGTTGACGGGTTCGGAAGCCATGGCGGCTCGGGCATCGGCGAGGCTGACGGGCGTCTCCACGTACCCGAACAGCGTGCCGTCGTCCCGCAGGAAGAGCGAGTAGTTGTGCCAGCCCGCCCGGCGCAGGGCGTCGAGCATCTCCGGCCAGACCGCGGCGTGGTGGCGCCGGTAGTCGGCGGCCATGTCGGGCCTGATCTTCAGTGTGAATCCGAACCGGTTCACGGGCACGTCCTCCTGGGCGCCACCGTCCGGGACCGGCCGGGCGGGCGGGACCCCGCCGCCCTCCCGGCCGCGCGCCCTATGACTCGTCGATGTTCTCCTCGGTGTAGACCGTGAACGGCCCCATCACGATGCGCAGGCCGCTGTCGCGCGTCGGGTCCGTCTCGATCGTGTACTCACCCATCCGGCCGGCGGTGAACGTCTGACCCTCGGCCGCCTCGATCTGACCGGTGGCGATGCCGTAGGTCGCGTAGTAGGTGAGGTAGCCCAGGTCGACGAAGCTCCACAGGGCGAACTGCGGGGCGCACCCGCTCTGCGTGTACTCACGCATCTCCTCGGGCAGGCCCAGGCCGGACACCTTCACCTGGTCACACAGCCCTTCGTCGGTCATGGCCTTGCCGGCGGCGGCGATGCCAACCGTGGTAGGGGCCATGATCAGCTCCAGCTCGGGATGCGAGTCGATGAGGCCCAGGGCCTGGTTGTACGACTCGTCGGAGTCGTCGTTGCCGTAGACCGTGTCGACCAGCTCGAGGTTGGCGTACTTCTCGTCCTGGAGCGCGTCGTCGAGGGCCGCGATCCACGCGTTCTGGTTGGCGGCGTCGGGCGAGGCCGACAGGATCGCGAACTGGCCGCCGTCGTCGCCGAGGATCTCGAGCGCCATGTCGGCCATGACGACTCCCGTCTCGTCGAAGTCGACCTGAGCGACGAACAGGCTCTCGCCCTCGCCCGACGGGATCGGCGAGTCCCAGCTCACGACCGACACGTCGGCGTCGGTCGCGGCGTCGACACCGGACTGGATCTGCTCGCCGGCGTTGTTCGAGATCATCACGGCGTCGACCCCCTGGGTGGCGGCGTTGGTCATGGTCTCGATCTGCCCGGTCGGGTCCTCACACGTCGAGGGGCCCAGGAACTCGGGCTCCGACGTGCCGAGCTCCTCCGCCGCCTCTTGCGCACCTTCGTTGGCCTGGTCGAACACGGCGATGCCGGTGCACTTCGGGAGCAGGATGGAGTTCATGTCGTCGCCTGCCTCGATGGTGACGGCCTCCCCGGCCGCACCGCCTCCCTCGGACCCGCCCTCGCCGGACGTACCCGCATCCGTGTCGTCGTCGTCGTCACCGCACGCGACGGCGCCCACGAGGGCCAGGCTCAGCATCACTGCCATCAACTTGTGAGGTCTCATCGTCCCCTCTCCTTCTCGTCGAGGGCCGCCCTCGACGCAGATCTGTGTGTTGCCGCGCGCTCGCGCGCGGTTGTCGATCTCATGCCTCCGCCTCCACCTCGCGCCGGCGTAGCGGCAGCCGGTCGAGCAGGTTCTGCGCCAGCACCGACACGATCAGCAGCGCCCCGATGACGCCGGTCTGGGTGTTGGCCTCGACGTTCGCCAGGCCCAGTCCGTTGCGCAGGTTCAGCACGATGCAGATCGCCAGCGCGACGCCCAGCAGGGTTCCCGAGCCGCCGAAGATGCTGACGCCCCCGAGCAGCACCATCGTGATGATGTCGAGCTCGAAGCCCTCGCCGATGTTGGCCCGCACCGATCCGAGGCGGGCCGCGAACAGCACCCCCGCCAAGCCGGCCACGAGCCCCGACGCCGTGAACAGCACGAGCTTCACGCGTGCCACGTCGATGCCCGAGAAGCGCGCCACGTCGGCGTTGTTGCCGATCACGTAGACGCGGCGCCCGAACGACGACCGGTGGAGGATCACGCCGCCCACCACCAGCATCACGAGGAACAGCACCAGCGCGAACGGCATCGGGCCGAGGAAGTCGGCGCGACCCAGGTCCCCGAACCAATCGGGGAACTCGCCGACCGATCGATCCTCCAGCAGGATTCGCGCCGCCCCCCGGAAGCCGATCAGACCGGCGAGCGTGACCACGAGCGACGAGATCCCCGTCCTCGCGACCACGAGGCCCTGGACGAACCCGGCGGACGCGGCCGCAGCCAGGGCGATGGCGATGGCCAGCCCGAACGGCACGCCGGACTCGTGGGCCGCGGCGAGGACGCAGGCGGCGAACGCCATGACCGAAGCCACCGACAGGTCGATCTCGCCGTTGATGATGACGAAGGTCATGGCCACCGCCACGATCACCTTCTCGATCGACAGCCGGAACAGGTTCACGAAGTTGTCGACGTCGAGGTACACGGGCGACTGCGTGGCGTTGTAGACGATCGTCCCCACGAGGATGACGGCCAGCAGCAGCTCCCAGCTGCGCTCGCGTAGCGCTTCAGGCATCGCCCGCCTCCCCGCCCTGCTCAGGAGCCGTGAGGGCCGGCACCTTGGTCGTGTCGGGCGCGTCGGTCGAGGAATCGACCTTGGTGTGGGGACGAGCCTCCGCCGACCAGCGCCGGCGGAACCGCCGGCCGACCACGACGTCCGCGATCACTGCGGCGAGGATCAGCGCCCCGAGGATCGCGTTGCGCCAGAACTCGCTCACCTGGGGGACCCGCACCAGGCTCTGGTCGAGCACGTCGATCAGTACCGCCCCCAGGAACGCCCCGACCAGCGTGCCCGAGCCGCCCAGGACGCTGACGCCGCCCACCACGGCTGCGGCGACCGAATCCAGCTCGAGGCCCTGCCCGGCGACGACGGTGATGTTGCCGAATCGCGACAGGAACAGGAAACCGGCGAACCCCGACAGGGCGCCGCAGGCGATGAAGGCGCCCAACACGAGCCGCCGGGTGGGCAGGCCCGCCTGGGCGGCCGCCTCGGGGTTCGAGCCGATGGCGTACAGCCGGCGCCCCCAGCGGAGCCGCTGCATAGCGATCTGCAGCACGGCGACGACCACGATGACGACCGCGAACACCACCCGGATGTCGAGGCCCCCGATGGTGAAGACCGTGCGGGTGGGCAGGTCCACAACCCACGACGGCAACGAGTCGGCGGTGATCGTCCTGCCCTCGCCGTGGGAGATCAGCCAACTTCGGTAGATCGCCAGGGTGCCCAGGGTGGTGATGATGGCCGGGACCCGCCCGTAGGCCACGATCACCCCGTTGATCGCGCCGAGCAGCGCGCCGAGCCCCACCGCGATGGCGATCGCGACCGCCGGCGAGGTGGAGGGATTGGAGGACGCGAACTGCCCCGTGAGGTAGGCCGTCACGCCGACGATCGACCCCACCGACAGGTCGATGTTCCGGGTCACGATGACCATGGTCTGGGCGACGGCCAGCACCGCCGTGATGGCCACGCTGGTCGTCACCCGGTTGAAGAACCGGCCGCTGAAGTAGTCGTCGACCAGGAATCCGAACACCAGCAGGGCGACGACGATCACGCCCAGCAGCGACAACTCCTTCACGCGCTCGGGCCGGATCCAGACCGCCGTGCGGCCGGGTCGGTTCCGTGCGCCGTCGAGGCGAGCAACGTCGGCGGCCGTGCTCACCTCACGCGACCCCCACGGCCGCGGTCATCACGCGCTCCTGCGTGGCCTCGATCCGGTCGAACATGCCGGTCTGCTCGCCCTCGCGCATGACGAGCACGCGATCGCTCACCGCCAGCACCTCGGGCAGGTCGGAGGAGATCAGCACGATGGCCATGCCGGAGCGGGCAAGCTCGTCGATGATCTGGTGGACATCGGCCTTGGCACCCACGTCGATCCCCCGCGTCGGCTCGTCGAGGATCAGCACGGCCGGCTCCGTGTTCAGCCATTTGGCGAGCATCGTCTTTTGCTGGTTGCCCCCGGAGAGCAGCCCGACCGGCTGTGACAGCCCCGCGGTGCGGATGCTGAGCTGCCGCCGGAACCGCTCGGCGGCCGACCTCTCCGCAGCGCCGTCCACGAGACCGAGCCGCGAGACGTAGCGCCGCAGCGACGGCAGCGTGATGTTCGCCGTCACCGACTGTGGCAGCGACAGCCCGACGTGCCGGCGATCTTCGGACAGGTACGCGATCCCGTGGTCCAGCGCCTGGCGGGGAGTGTCGATCTCGACCGATCGGCCGTCGAGCTCGATCGTCCCCGTCTCCGCGGGCGCGATCCCGAACAGCGCGAGCGCGATGTCGGTGCGGCCCGCGCCCACCAGCCCCGCCAACCCGAGCACCTCGCCACGCCTCAGGTCGAACGAGACGCCGGCGAACTTGCCGGTCCGACCGAGGTCCCGGACGCGCAGGATCACCTCGCCCGCGTGGTGCTCGTGCCGGGCGTAGAAGTCGGACATCTGGCGCCCGACCATGGCGGCGATGAGCCGGGGGCGGGTGACGTCGTCGCGGGCGTCGGTCGATACGTGGCGGCCGTCGCGGAAAACCGAGACGCGGTCGGCGATCTCGAACACCTCGTCCAGCCGGTGGCTGATGAACAGCACGGCCACGCCGGAGTCGCGGAGCTGGCGCACCTGGCGGAACAACCGATCGACCTCGTGGGCCGACAGGGCGGCCGTGGGCTCGTCCATGATCAGCACGCGCACGTCGAGCGATATCGCCTTGGCGATCTCGATCGCCTGCTGGGTGGCGACGGGCAACCCACTGGCCGGTGCCCGGGGATCGATGTGGACGTCGAGTCGCGCCAGGATCGCTTCCGCGTCGGCGCACATCTGGCGCCAACGCACGACCCGACCCTGATCCTGGTGGCCGATGAAGATGTTCTCGGCCACGCTCAGGTCGGGGAAGATCAAGGGCTCCTGGTAGATCGCCCCGATGCCCAGGCGCTGCGCGTCGGCGGCGCTGCGCAGCGACACGGGCTCGCCGTCGACGAGGACGGCACCTTCGTCCGGCGGATAGATGCCCGTCATGACCTTGATGAGGGTCGACTTGCCGGCACCGTTCTCGCCCACGAGGGCGTGGACCTCGCCACGGTGGAGCTCGAGCGATACCTCGTCCAGTGCGCGGGTGGCCCCGAACCACTTGCAGATGCCACGCATGGCAAGGACGGGAGCGGTGTCGTTCATGCGACCCACCACCGCACGGGCCAGGCTGCGGCACCCTCCGAACGGACCAACCTGCACCCCCCTGCGGGCGACGTTCGCACGTGTTAGTTCTCACACTAACGCACACGATCGTGTCCGGCAATCAGGGGTCCTGGTGGAGTGCGGCCAACGAGAACCCGCCGGGATGCGAGGGCCGCTCCCCGCCTCGGCACCGGCCGCTCCCCGGCCTGAACCCCAGTCTCGCGAGATCGGGCACCAGTAGCGTGGCTGTCATGCCAGCCGCGCGCCGCGATACTGCCGTCTCCGGCGCCGGCGGGAACGGGCGCGCGCTGCAGGCCCGCGGCCAACGCACACGCCAGCGCCTCCTCGATGCCGCCGCCGACGTGTTCGACCGCACCGGCTACCACGCGGCGCGGGTCGACGACGTCGTGGCTGCGGCCAAGAGCAGCCACGGCACCTTCTACCTCTACTTCACGTCCAAGGAGGACCTTTTCGAGCAGCTCGTGGGCGACGTTGCCGCCGAGCTGCATGGCCTGATCGGCGAGTTGGCACCGGTGACCAACTCGGCCCGGGGCCGGGAGGCGCTGCGGGCCTGGCTGGCGCGGGTGCGGGAGACCTACGCGCGGCATGGCCGGGTGATCCGAGCCTGGACCGAGGCCGAGCTGTCGGGCGATCCGGTCGGGCGCCAGGGCGACGACGTCCTCACCGGTCTGGCGCTGGCCCTGACCCGCCGCATGCGCCTGCCGAAGCGCTCGGGCCTGGATCCCACCATCGCCACGCTGGCGCTGATGATGATGGTCGAACGCCTCAACTACTACGCGGCCAGCGGCCAGGTCGACCTCGATGACGAGGACGAGCTGCTCGACACCCTGACCGACGTGGTCATGGCCACGGCGTTCGGGTAGGCACCCGTATTAACCTGACGCAGCTGTCAGATTTCGGGAGGGGCGACCAAATGACCACGACCGAGGTTCCGGCGTCGATGCCCGCGGCCGTTTACCGCGGCTCCGGCGAGGTGGCGGTGGAGGACCGGCCCGTGCCGCAACCAGGGCCGGGAAAGGTGCTGGTCGAGGTCGGCCACTGCGGCATCTGCGGCTCCGACCTCCACCTGATCGCCGAGCGGCTGGGCACTGCGGGCACCGTCCTCGGCCACGAGTACAGCGGCACGGTGGCCGCGCTGGGCGAGGGCGTGACCGGCTGGGCCGTGGGCGACGAGGTGGTCGGCGGCCCGGCGCCCCGCTGTGGCCAGTGCCGGCGCTGTCTCGAGGGCCAGCCGTCGCAGTGCGAGGTGCGGCGTCGCGTCATGACCGACGGGCACGACGGGGCGTTCGCCCGCTTCATCCTGGTCGACGCCCGCGCCCTGGTGCGGATCCCAGAGGGGCTCGGCCGGCGCGAGGCGGCGCTGGCGGAGCCGTTGGCGGTCGCGCTGCACGGCATCACCCGGTCCCAGATCAGGCCGGGGGAGACCGGCATGGTCATGGGCGCCGGCCCGATCGGCGCCCTGACGGTCGCCGCCCTCCTCGCCCGAGGCCTCGGACCCGTGACGGTGGTCGAGCCGGCCCGGCCCCGCCAGGAGCTGGCGCGGGTGCTGGGGGCGGACGTCCTCGACCCCGAGGACCTGCCCACGTACCCGATGTGGGAGCCGGAGGAGATGTCGCCGCTGGCGGTCGATGTGGTGCTCGAATGTTCCGGCCACAAGGCGGCGATGCAGGCGGGCCTGCACCAGCTCCGGCGTGGAGGCCGGATGGTGCTGGTGGGGGCGGGCATGCAACCGCCGTCGTTCGACCCCAACCGCATGCTGCTGAACGAGCTGACCGTCACCGGCTCGTTCGTGTACGACGCCGACGGCTTCGACCGGGCGCTGGAGCTGCTGTCGACGCCGGGCGCGATCCCCACCGAGGTGCTGATCGAGGCCGACGACGTCGGGCTCGATCGCGTCGGGGAGGCGGTTCGAGGTCTGGCCGCCGGCGAGACCGCCGGCAAGGTCATGGTGGCACCGGGTCTGGCGCTGGCCGCGGCCCCGACAACGGAGGAGGCGTGATGCCGCATCCCTACTACCCGGCCGGTAATCCCACGTTCAACCACGTGGCCCTGAGCGTGCCGTCCGACCTGCTGGACGAGACCAACCGCGCCGACCTGTGCCGCTACTTCAGCGAGGTCCTCGGCTTCGACGAGATGCCGACGGAGACCATCGACCGGAAGCGGCTGATCCTGGCCTGTGTGCACTGGGACCAGTTCATCTATCTGGTCGCGAACGACGAGCCCATGCGGTGCCCCCGCACTGACCACTACGGTTTCGCCGTCCGCTCCCGTGAGGACCTCGTCGCCGCCCGCGACCGGGCAGTGGCGTTCCGGGAGCGCGACCCCCGCGTCGACCTCGACGACCTGGCGGTCGACGACCAGGGAGTGGTCAAGATCCACTCCATCTACGTCCGCTACCTGCTGCCCATGACGTGCGAGCTGCAGTATTGGGAGTTCCCTGAGCAACCGGCCGGATAGGGCCCTACGAGCCTGCCCCGGGTGTCGCAGGCGCGGTCGGGAGGAATGGCGGCACCGACCCGTCGCTGGGGCCGAGGACCCCGGCGCGCTGCGCCGCCACCGCCTCCAGCGTCCACGGCTCTTCCGACCGCACTTCGGTGACCGGATGCCAGCCCTGGAGCAGCTGGACGAGGCCGCCCTGGACCTTCACCACCTGCCCGGAGATGCCGGCCGCCAGATCGGACGCCAGCCAACATGCCACGGCGGCGACGTTGGCGGGATCGAACCGATCGAACCCCGAGTCAGCGGGCGGCGCCATGGCGGCGCCGGCGACGGTCTCGGTGAGGCGGGTCCGGGCCACGGGGGCGATGGCGTTGACACGCACCCCGAGGCGTTCGAGCTCGCGGGCCAGCACGATGGTGAGCGCGGCGATCCCGGCCTTGGCGGCCGCGTAGTTGGCCTGCCCGGCGTTGCCGTACAGCCCGGACTCGCTCGAGGTGTTGACGATGGTCCCGCCGGTGGGTTCGCCGGTCTCCTTGAAGCGCCCCCGCCACCAGGCGGCGGCGTGCCGGGCCACGGCGAAGTGACCCTTGAGGTGGACGTCGATCACGGCGTCCCACTCGGCCTCGGACATGGTGAAGCTCATGCGGTCGCGGAGGATCCCGGCGTTGTTGATCACGGCATCGAGCCGGCCGAACCGCGCCACCGCCAGCCCGACGAGACCCTCGGCGCCGTCCCACGTCGCGACGTCGTGGGTGCTGGCGGCGGCGGCACCGCCGGCAGCCTGGATCTCGTCGACGACCTCATGGGCGGGCCCGGTGTCGGCGCCCGATCCGTCGGCAGCGCCGCCCAGGTCGTTGACGACCACCGTGGCGCCCTCGGCCGCCAGCAGCAGGGCCTCCTGGCGCCCGATCCCCCGGCCCGCCCCGGTGACGATGGCCACCTTTCCGTCGAACCGCCCCATGCGACTCCCCTCGCTATTTCTGACATGCCCGTCAGGTCCGGCCGACGCAGACTAGTGGGGTGGCTCGTAGCGCCCGCCCCACTGGCGACCGGGAGCTTCCTTCCTTCCAAGACCGCGTCGCCGCCGCGGCGCGATGGTCTAGCGCGACAAGTTTTGCGGCGCGGTTGCGTCGTAACTCCCGAATCTCTTGGATGCCCCGTCCCGAGGAGTAGCGTAGGCGAACATGCGTACGACAATCAGCGCAGAGAAGCTGGTCCGCCAGTTCGATGGCCTCACGGCGGTCGACGAGGTGGACCTCGACATCCAGCAAGGCGAGATCTACGGCTTTCTCGGCCCCAACGGCGCGGGGAAGTCCACCACCGTCCGAGTGCTCTGCACGCTGCTGGCGCCCACCTCCGGTCGCGCCGTCGTCGCCGGTCACGACGTCGCCACCGACCCCGGCCAGGTGCGGTTGAGCATCGGCGTTGCGCTCCAAGAGGCGGCGCTCGACCCCAAGCAGACCGGCAACGAACTGCTGCGCCTGCAGGGCCGGCTCTACGGCCTGTCCAAGGACGAGACCGAGCAGCGCCTCGCGGACCTCGCCATGCTGGTCGACATCGGCGACGCGCTGGACCGGCCCATCAGCACCTACTCCGGCGGCATGAAGCGCCGCCTCGACCTGGCGGCCGCCCTCGTCCACAACCCCCAGGTGCTGTTCCTAGATGAACCGACGACCGGGCTCGACCCGGTGAGCCGGGTCCGCGTGTGGGAGGAGGTACGCCGGCTCAACAACGAGCTGGACATGACCATCTTCCTCACCACCCAGTACCTGGAGGAGGCCGACGAGCTCGCCGACCGGGTGGGCATCATCAACGAGGGGAAGCTCGTGGCCGAGGGCACGCCCTTCGAGCTCAAGCGGCGCATCGGCAACGACGTGATCTTCGCGCGGCTGGACGGCGACGCCGCCGGGGCCTGCCCCATGGTCCAGAGCGTGGCCGGCGTGGCCGGCGTCGAGGCCCGGGGCAACGAGATGGTGATCACCGCCGCCGAGGGCACCGCCGTCATCGGCCCGGTGGCCGTCGCCCTCAACAACTGCGGGGTACCGGTCCGCGACCTCACGTTGCGCACGCCGACGCTCGACGACGTGTTCCTCGAGCTGACCGGCACACACATTCAGACGTCCGACGAGGCCATGGAGGCCGAGCTGGCCGAAATGACCGAGAGCGACGATGACAGCACGGAGGTGCAGTCTTGACCGCCATCGACACCACCGTCGCGCCGGCCACGCCGAGCGCCATCCGCGCCCGCCCCGCCGGGTTCCTGCACGACGTCGCCTCCATCGCGGGGCGGGCACTGCGGGCGGTTCCCCGCGACGTGGAAGCGGTGGTCCCGCCGATCTTCATCGCCCTGTTCTTCTTCGTGGTGAACGTCGGCACGCTGTCCGACCTCACCGAGAGCAACATCCCGGGCTTCGACTTCACCGCTTTCCAGATGCCCACGGCCATCCTGCTCGGGGTCACCGGCGTGTCGCGGGCGTACGCCCTGGTGCTCGACGTCCAAAACGGGTACTTCGACCGGCTCCTGCTCACGCCCATCCGGCGCCTGGCCATCCTGCTCGGGCACCTGTGCGCCGACGTGGCCGTGGCGTGCGTGCTCACCATTCCGATCCTGATCATGGGCTTCATCCTCGGCGTGCGGTTCGAGGCGGGGCCGCTGGGGGTCGTGGCGTTCATCATCTTGGCCGGGCTGTGGAGCCTGGCCTTCGCCGGGTTCGGCTACGCCATCGCGCTCAAGACCGGCAACCCGGCGGCGGTGAGCTCCAGCTTCCTGCTGTTCTTCCCGTTCCTGTTCCTGACCTCGTCGTACGTCCCCCGCGAGGAGTTGAGCGGCTGGCTCGACACGGTCGCCACCATCAACCCGGTCACCTATCTGCTGGAGGGCTTGCGCTCGCTGGTCATCAGCGGCTGGGAGTGGGCCGATCTCGGCCAGGCGCTGCTGGCGGTCGCCATCGTCGGCACCGTCAGCATGTGGCTGTGCTTCGCCGCCCTGCGTGGCCGCATCAAGCGTGGCTGACGAGGGCGAAGATCCCGGGGCCTGGCTCGCCCGCGACGACAGCGGGGACGTCTCTCTGCTCGGTGGCTGGTCACCCACGAGCGCCCGGCACCACTTCCCGCCGGCCGGGCTCTGCCCGTACTCCGGTGCCGACGACGTGGAGGTCGTGTCGCTGCCCCGGACGGGCAGCCTGTGGGCCTGGACGGCCGTGACCAGCGCGCCGCCGGGCTACGAGGGCCCGGTCCCCTACGGGTTCGGCATCGTCGAGCTCGACGGCATCGGCCTGCGCGTCGTCGGGCGCCTCACCGAGCCCGACCCTGCGGCCCTGCGCTACGGCCAGCCGATGGTCGTGACCACCGAGACGCTGCCAGGCGGCCGGGTCGTGTGGGCGTTCACGCCCACCCGGCGGCGCCCCGGAGCGGCCGCATGAACGGTGTCGAGATCGCCGGGGTGGGGCTGCACCCGTTCGGGCGGTTCGGCGACACACCGGCTACGGCCCTCGGCGTCAGCGCCGCCAAGGATGCGCTCGCCGACGCCGGCTGGACGCCCGCCGAGGCGCGGGGGCGGATCGGCGCCGCCTACTGCGCCACCGCCTACGGCGGGGTGGCCAGCGGCCATCGGGTGCTGGGCGCGCTGGCGCTGACCGGCATCCCGATCGTCGACGTCGAGGCCGGGTGCGCGTCCGGCGGCGCCGCGCTGGCGCTGGCGGCGGCGGCGATCGGCGCCGGCCAGCACGACGCGGTGCTCGTGGTGGGTGTCGAGAAGATGCCCAAGGGGATCATCCGCTCGTCGTTCTTCGCTCCCTGGCAGGAGGAGGCGGGGCTGACGGCCAACCCGGCGTACTTCGCGTTGCGGGCCCAACGGCTCCTACGCGAGCACGGCCTTGCCGTCGACGACCTGGCGGCGTTGGTGGTGAAGAATCGCCGTTGGGGCGCCCACAACCCCGACGCCATGTTCCGGGCCGAGGTCACCGCGGAGCAGGTGTTGGCGTCGCGCATGGTGTGCGATCCCCTGCGGCTGTGGATGCTGTGCTCCCCCAACGAGGGCGCCGCTGCGGTCGTGCTGCGGAGAGGCAACGGGGGCGTCCAGCTGGCCGCGGCCGCGCTCCGGAGCCACCTGCCGGGCAGCGTGCTCGACGAGTCCACCCCGCTGGCGGGGCTGGTCGACGACGATGGCATCACCCCGCCCACCACGCTCGCCGCCACCGACGCCTACGAGGAGGCGGGCGTCGGCCCCGAGGATCTCGACGTCGTCGAGTGCCAGGACACCGATGCCGGCCGCGAGCTCCGGTCGTGGTACGAGCTGGGGCTCTGCGGCGCCGGCGAACAGCACAAGCTGTTCCCCGCCGAGGCCGACGGCGGCGAAGCGCCAGGGCCAGCCATCAACCGCTCCGGCGGGTTGCTGTCGAAGGGTGAACCGCTCGGCGCATCGGCGTTGGGCCAGGTGGTCGAGCTGGTCCGCCAGCTCGGCGGTCACGCCGGCGACCGTCAGGTCCCAGGTGCCCGTGTCGCCGTGGCGCACACGATCGGCCGGGGCGCGAACGCCAGCGTCACTATCGTGACGCGCTGAGGGCCGTCACGGGTCCTTGGGCAGACCCAAGAGGCGCTCCGCGATCACGTTGCGCTGGATCTCGCTGCTGCCGCCTGCAATCGAGAGCGCCCGGTTGCCCAGGAAGCCGGCGATCCAGGCGCCCCCGGGCCCATCGGTCAGCGCCGCCTCGGGCCCCAGCAGCGCCAGTCCGGCCTCCTGCACCGCCTGCTCGTGTTCCACCGCAGCCAGCTTGCGCACGCTGGCCTCGGGGCCGCCCGCCTCGCTCCCCCGCCGCGCACCGCCGAGCGCCCGCAGTGTGGTGCGGAGCCCCAGCACCGCGATGGCGTGGGCGTCGACGAACAGACCGCCGAGCCGGTCGAGGACCAACGGGTCGGACAGCAGGCCCTCGGACTCCGCCAGCTCGAACAGGGCGCTGACGCCGGGACCGAACGACGACGCCTCGGCCATCGAGACGCGCTCGTTGGCCAGCGTGGTGCGGGCATAGGCCCAGCCCTCGGTGGGCGATCCCACCACGCATTCGTCGGGCACGAACACGCCGGTGAGGAAGATCTCGTTGAACATC
>DASSDL010000015.1:0-5746 GCA_035697145.1 Acidimicrobiales bacterium | reverse complement strand
CGCTAGTCAGAGGGCAAGGTGACGACGAACCGCGCCCCGCGGGTGCCGTTGGCGCGGTCGTGGACGGCAACGCTGCCTCCGTGGTGTTCGACGATCTCCCTGACGATGGCTAGGCCAAGGCCGGTGCCGCCACCGCTACGGGTGCGGGCGTCATCGAGTCGGGCGAAGCGTTCGAAGACCCGGTCGCGGTCTGCCTGAGGGACGCCCGGCCCGTCGTCGTCGACCGCGAGCGTGACGGTGTCGCCGGCGTCGCGAAGCCCGATCGTCACGACGGAGGTGGCATGGTGCTGCGCGTTGTCCAGCAGGTTGCGCACGGCCCTTGTGAGGTCGTCTCGGCGACCGAGAACGAACGCGCTGGCCACGCCGGTGGTGTCGATGGGGACGTGGTCGGAACCCATGAGCCGGGCAGCTTCGTCGAAGACGATCTCGTGGAGATCGACCGGTGTGCACGGAGCCGAAGGCGTCGCGCCGTCGGCTCGGGCGATGAAGAGGAGGTCGGCGACGAGGCGTTCCATGTGCCGGTTCTCGTCGAGCAGGGCGCGCGCGGTGGCGCGCCAGTCGGTGGCCCCGGGGTGGGCGAGGGCGACCTCGAGGTCAGCGCGGGCGGCGGCGAGGGGACTCTGCAGCTCGTGGGACGCATCCGCCACGAAGCGGTGCTGTTTGTCGGCGGCGGCCTCCAGTCGATCGAGCATGGCGTTCATCGTGGCGGCGAGGCGTCCGATCTCGTCGTCGTTCGGGGGAACGGGTACCCGTTCGTGCAGGTGCTTGCTCGAGACGTGGGCGACCCGGGCGCGGATGGCTTCGACGGGCCGCAAGGACCGCCCGACGGTGATCCACGTCATGGTCGCTACGAGCGCCAGCAGGAGCGGAGAGGCGACGAGCAGGCTGCGCCGCACCAGCGCGAGCGTTTCCTGTGCGGGTTCGAGGTTGGTGGCGACGTAGATGGTCACCGGGCCGTCGCTCGACGTGGCGCGCACGGCGAGCAGGCGGTACCGGCCGCCCACCCCCGGTAGGTCGACCGTGCGAGTGACCGGTGCCGCGCCCTCGGGGCGAAGGCCTGATATCGGCGAATCGTTGCTGGCGTTGGGGCTGGCGGCAATCACCCGGCCTTGCTCGTCGACGACCTGACCGACAGCATCTTCCTCGAGCCCGAGGGTGCGGGGGAGCGCATCGGCACGAGCGAGGGCGGCGATGTCGTCGGCGCGGACGTCGGCGAGGTCGTCGACGTTGTGGACGAGCGACCGCTGCAGCAGCGCGAGCATCGCAGAGCCGCCGATGACCAGCGTGAGGCCAAGGATGAGGGTGGCGCCCACGGTGGTGCTGGTGCGCATGGAGCCGCGGCGGCCGTGGCGCTCAGCCGCCATCACGGTCCAGTCGGTAGCCGACGAGCCGGATCGTCTCGATGGCATGACGCCCGAACGGCTCGTCGATCTTCCGGCGCAGTTGGCGTATGTACACCTCGACGATGTTGGGATCGCCGTCGAAAGCGAAGTCCCACACGTGGTCGAGGATGTCGGCCTTGGACACGGCCTCTCCCGCTCGGCGCATCAGGTACTCCAGCAGCGAGAACTGGCGAGCCGACAGCGGGATCTGTGTGTCGCCCCGCCAGACCTGGTGTCCGGCCGGATCGAGGCGGAGATCCCCGAGTGTGAGGATGGTGGGTCGCTCACGGGTTCCACGTCGCAACAGCGCCCGCAGGTGTGCCACCAACACCACGTATGAGAACGGCTTCGACAGGAAGTCGTCGGCACCGGTGTCGAGCGCCTCGGCCTCGTCGAGCTCGCCGTCCTTGGCGGTGAGCATCAGGATCGGCGTCCAGTTGCCCTGGGCCCGGAGTTGGCTGCACAGCCGGTACCCGCTCATCCCCGGCAGCATGATGTCGCACACGATCGCGTCGTAACTGCACTCGGACGCTCTCCAGAGTCCCTCCGTGCCGTCGAGCGCGATGTCAACGGCGAAACCCTCGGCTCGCAGGCCGCGCCTGACGGAGGCGGCGAGGTGCTTGTCGTCTTCGATCACGAGGATGCGCATCGCGCTCATCATCGGCCCGCGCAGTTGAACGCCGGCTGAAGGCCCGGCGAGGCGGCGTGCCCCGTTGCGGATCGCGGAACCGTGCCTTCAGTGGGCCTTCAGGGGGGATGGCGGACCATGCCGGCGTCGGTTCTCCATGACGATTGCGTTTGAGGTGTGCCATGAAACGCTCGAGGGTCTTCTGCGCCGGGTTGCCGGGGATAGCGGGCGCGCGGTGGCGCGCCACGGCAGTGGGTGTCGCCCTGGTTGGCGTGCTCGTGGGTGGGGCGTGCGCCGGCGCCAGTTCGTCGGATCGGCCGTCGGCGGGCCCGGCGGACGCACTTCCCCAGCCGACGGCCGCCGAGCTCGAGGCGGCCGGCTTCGCCGAGTTGCCGTTGGCGCCGGAGAGCGATCGGGTCGATGTGGCCTCGCCGACGTTCTCGGATCCGACCACCATCACCAACCCGCTATTCCCGATCAGCGACCTGCACTCGGTCATCTTCAGTGGCGAGGTCGAGGGCAAGCCGTTCCATACCGAGACCACGCTCCTACCGGAGACGAGGGTCATCGAGTGGAGCGACGGCAAGCAGGTCGAGACGCGCATCTCGCAGTACTTCGCATACCTCGACGGACGCATCGAAGAGGTAGCGCTCGACTACTACGCCCAAGCCGACGACGGATCGGTCTGGTACTTCGGCGAGGAGCTGTGGGATTTCAACGAGGAAGGCTTCATCGACAGCACCGAGGGCGCCTGGCTCGCCGGCGTCGACGGACCACCGGCGATGATCATGCCCGGCGACCCCCAGGTCGGCGACGTGCATCGAGCCGAGAACGTGCCACCAGTGGCGTTCGAGGAGGTCGAGGTCACGACGGTCGACGAGACCGTCGATGGCCCCGCGGGGCCGGTCGAGGGGGCGCTGGTCGGCCGCGAGCTCCATCTCGACGGCACGTTCAGTGACAAGGTCTTCGCGCCTGGCTATGGCGAGTTCTACTCGGCCCATGAGGGCGACGTGGAAGCGCTGGCTCTCGCAGTGCCGACGAACGCGATCGACGGCCCGGTGCCTGCCGACGTCGAGTCGCTGGCAGCCGGCGCCGACGACGTCTTCGACGCGGTCCGCTCCGAGGACTGGGACTCGGCCGAGGCCGCGCTCGAGGCGGTGACCGCGGCCTGGGACGCCTACAGCGGTGGGGAGGTGCCGCCCTATCTCGGGACGGAGATGGACCGGGCCCTCGACCACCTGGCCGCGGCGGTCGACGCCCGCGATCACGCGCAGGCAGGCACGGCAGCCATCGACGTCGCGCAATCGGCGACGGATCTCCAGCTCCGCTACCGCCCGCCCGCCGACATAGATCGCGACCGTTTCGAGCTGTGGGCCCGCCAATTCGTGGTCGATGCGGCGGCCGGCGACCTCGACGGCATGAGGGGCGACGTCACGACGCTGGAGTTCATTCGGGACCGGTTCGTGCACACGTTGGACCGGGCCGTCGTCATCGGCATCGACGTTCACCTGATGGAGCTCCGCAACACCGTGAACGACGAGGACCCCGCCACCGGGCAGGAGGAAGCGCATGGCCTGCGAGAGATCCTGGCGAGCATCGAACCCACAACCCCGTCGGCAACCAGCTCAGACGCCGAGACCCCGCTGATCGACCCTGGCGATGGTGGGAACTATCAGCCCAGGCTCGATCCGGCCAACTTCGTCGACGCGATCGACAACCCGTACCTGCCGCTCGAGCCGGGGGCGCGGTGGGTCTACGAGGGAACCGTCGACGGCGAACACAACCGCATCGAGCTCGCGGTGGCCACGGAGCGCAAGGAGATCATGGGCATCTCCGCGGTCGGCGTCAGCGACACCAACTACCTCGACGGCGAGCTGTCAGCGGAGACCCTCGACTGGTATGCACAAGACGCCAAAGGCAACGTCTGGTACCTCGGCGAGGACACCAAGGAATACGAGAACGGCAAGCTCAAGGGCACCGAAGGTTCGTGGCAAGCCGGCGTCGATGGGGCTCTGCCGGGCATCTTCATGCTCGCCGCCCCGGCCGTGGGCGACGCCTACCGGCACACGTACGACCCCGGTCAGGCCGAGGACCTCGCCAGGGTGGAGGGCGTCGGAGCCACTCACACCATCGGCCTCGGCGACTACCGCGACGTAGTGGTCACCCAGGAATGGACGCCCTTGGAACCTGAGGTCATCGAGAAGAAGTACTACGCCCCCGGGGTCGGCAAGATCCACGAGATCCAGACGGCTGGCGGAGAAGGTGGCACCGAGCTGATCGAGTACACGCCCGGCCGCTGACGGACCGCCGATCGGCCACCCTGGGCGAGTGCCAAGCCACGGCTAGGGTTGGCGTGAGAACGTGTGCGGATAGGCACATCATCCTGGCTCTCGGTGGTCAGCGCTGCTGGGAGGCCCAGCTGTTGAGCTGCGACCCGGCAACAAATTCCCACGCGGGGTGCCTGCGGAACGCCCTATCCGCTGGGCCTGTAAGACGCGGTCGGAGGTGGCGATGGCCGAAGAGACCGAGGTGGGACCTGTCTCGGAGCTGACGCCCGGCGTTGTGCGCGGCGCCGGTCGGTATGCAGTGGGGAACGCGAACGGCGAGCTCTTTGCGGTTACTCGGCGCTGCCGGCACCTGGGCGCTGATCTCGCCACGGGATCGGTCGACCACGAGGGCTGCCTGGTCTGCCCGTGGCACGGTGCCAAGTACGACGTTGCCACCGGGCAGATGACGCGCGGTCCGCAGGGCTTCTTCGCAAAGGTCCCCGGCCTCGATGCTGGCTACCGGCTACTGACGAGGCTGCTGCCACTCGGGCGCGGCGAGATCGCCGAACGAGAGGGCACCTTGTTCGTCCGATAGCGCCGCCCCGTGAGCATTGGTCGCCATACGGCGCGCGGTGCGCGCTCCCTGCTCTCTGTCGAAAGGATCGTGATGACGGCTGCTGACGCGAGCATCAGGAGGGCGCTGCCGTCGCAGGGCGACCTGAAGGCCCGTCGGGAACACTGGCTCCGTCGATGGCCGCCTGCTCAGGTCCGTGGGGGCGGCCCGCGGGCAGCAGATCCGCATCCGCCGCACGGCGACCGAGTACGCGCTGTACACCGTCAGCGAGCGTCGGGAGGAAGACGCCGCCGATATGGTCCGCCTCGGTCTGACCGGCCGTCGGCGCCTTGGCACGGACGACGTGTTCGACGGCGCCGTCGTTGTCCCGGCGGCCCATCCGACGATGTCGGAAGACGATGCCGTGGCCGGCGGAGAGCTCGTGGAGCGCCTCGACGACGACGGCGAGCACCGGGGACTGATCGTCATCGCCCCCCACGGCGGCGACATCGAACCGCACACCGACGAGCAGGCCGAACACGTCACGTCCCGCCTCGCCGGCTACGGGGTCAGCTCGTGGCGGTGCAAGGGTTTGGAAGGAGCGCCGCGAGGACGGCAGCGGTGGGGCGCTCGACTGCTGGCACATAACGTCGACGGAGATCGACCCGTCGAGCTTTCCCCGTCTCAGTTCGGTCATCGATCGTCGGTTCGCCCACGCCGTGGCGTTTCACGGATTCGACGAGCCGGAGGTCCTCATCGGCGGCACGGCCCCGGCGGCGCTCAAGGAGGAGATCAGGTGCGCCATCGAGGCCGCCACCAGCGCCTCGGACATATGCGTGCGCGTCGCCACACCCGACGACGTGTTCGGTGGCGACGACCCCTGCAACATCGTCAACCTGCTCACGCTCCGCCGCGC
>DASSDL010000014.1:0-25375 GCA_035697145.1 Acidimicrobiales bacterium | reverse complement strand
GAACACGCTCAGGTGCTTCGATCGCTGACCGGCCAGGTCGATGGCGTGCTCGTCTCGCATCACCCGCACGGCGTTGGGGTGCAGCGGCCTAGGGTGACTCCCGGCGCTGTGGGCCTCGACCAGCCCACCGGAGCGGGCCCGCGCCAGGGCCTCGGCCATCTGGGAGCGGGCGCTGTTGCCGGTGCACAAGAACAAGACCCGCGCTGTCACCGCCCTCGGCCTGGCACGACTCGGGGGCGGCGGGGTGAGGCGCAGCCCGGGGTGCAGGGCCTCGCCGGTGGCGGACAGCAGCTCGCCGAGGCGGGTGAGGGCGACGCTGTAGTAGGCGTCGCGGCGGTCGGCCGAGCTGCGCCGCGCCGAGACCAGACGGGCATCGCGCAGCTTGCCGAGATGGTAGGAGACGAGGTTCTGGGGCTGTCCCACCAGGCCCGTCAGCTCGTGCACCGTGCGGTCGCTGCGGGCCAGGTCGCTCAGCAGTCGCCAGCGCAGCGGGTGCCCGGCGAGCTGCAGGAACGCCGGCGGGGTCACCTCCCGGTCAGCCTGTGGCACGTCCACAGCCTCTGTCTACATCAAGCCGATTCGATGTATCAAATTGAACTGCTGGACTTTCCGGTGGCAGGTTGATCGAATCGAGGACGCTGCTTCTGCGGCGCGGTGTGGGCCTCGACCGTCCAGCGGACGTCGCGCTCGGGGGCGTACGAGCAGAACACACCGGTCCGGATGGACGCTTGGAGGTGGCGGCCGAGGGGTGGGTGCGCTCGTTCGGTGCGAGCGATCGCGTCGCGGATGCGGCGGGTGACCGTTTTGCGGGCTCGCTCGATGCGGTCGGGGGTTCGGCGCGGATGGCCGCCGAGGCCGTAAGCGGCGGTGAGCTGGTCGACGAGGGCGTCGAGCTCCTGCCGAGCCCGGGCCGAGCCTTCGGGGTCGCCGCGGCAGTCGGCGTCGTCGATCGCGGCTTGCAGCTCGTCGATGCGGCGCTTGTATTCGGTGCGTGCCTGGTCGTCGAGGACGGGCTCACCGGACGCTCGCTCGCGGTGGATGCCGGCGGCGTCGGTCGCTTCCCGTGCGTCGACCGCTCGCGCGCCGACCCCTTCGGCACCGAGGTCAAGGACGTGGAGCTCGCGGTGCGGCGTGCCGAGGAGGCTGGCCAGGTCGCGCACTCCTTTGGTGTCGCGCAGCATCGCGACGTGGCCGTCATAGGCAACCGTCCAGTACTCACCGTCACGGCGTAGGACGTTGGCCTGCTCGATGGCGAGGCGGCGTGCCGCGTCCGGGCTGACACCGTGGCGCAGAACTGGGAGGACGTCGCGTCTGCCAACGACGGCGTCGAGCTCGACGGTCCGGGGCTCGCCGAAGCGGATGCCCGAGCCGGCGACGAGGTCGCGCACGGTGCTCGACACGAGGATCTCCCCGGCGGCAGCGTGCTCGGCGACCCCGGTGGCGATGTCGATTGCAACCCCGCCGATCTCGACGTCGTGGACCTCGCACTCGCCGGTGTGGACCCCGACGCGTACGTCGAGCCCGAGGCGCGCTGCGGCGTCGACGATGCCGAGCGCGCACCGGATGGCGCGCGCTGGCCCGTCGAAGGTGGCGAGCACGCCGTTGCCTGCGTGTTTCACCTGATGCCCTGTGAATCGGGCGAGGTGGTCGGCGACGATCTGGTCGCGGGTGGCAGTGACCTCTCGCCGAGTGTTGTCACCGATGACATCGGGCGCTTGGACGACGTCGGCGACGAGCAAGGTGACCAGGCGGCGCTCGGTTGCCGATGCCGCCCGTGACCCGACGAGGAACTCCTCGATCTCGGCGAGCAGCGTCTCCGCGTCGCCAACGAAGGGGAGATGGTCGATGCCGGGGAGCTCGACGAGGCGCGCCTCGGGCGTGTGCTCGGCGATCCAGCGGCTGTGGGCGACGGGCACGAGGACATCTCCTGTGCGATGCAGCACCAACGTCGGCACCCGGACCGCCGGGAAGACGTCGATGAGGTCGTAGGCCTCGTAGGCGCGCATGAGCGGCAGAATCACACTGCGGCTGCACGACTGGCGTGCGTGCTTGGCCATCCACGCAATGAACCGCTCGTCACCAGCCAGGCTGGGAGCCCACAGCTGCACCGCCATCGCTGAGCTTTCGACCGTGCCCCACCCGGCACGCACACGCTCGTGGAAAGCAGCCAGCCAGTCGGCATCGGCCCACCCCCATGGGTGCTCCTGGTCGCGGAGGAACCGGGCCACCGTGCCATACACGACGATGCTGGCTATACGGCTCGGGTAGGTCGCCGCCAGCAACGCGGCCAGGTTGCCGCCCTCGGACACCCCGAACACGCTGGAACGTTCGGATCCGACGGCGTCGAGCACGGCCAACACGTCTGCCATGCGCTCCTCGAGAGTGGCCGTGACCGTGCCGCCGTGACGGTCCGATGCGCCACACCCGCGCCGGTCGAAGAGGATCACGCGGGCGAACTCGGCGAGGCCTCGGAGGAAGGCGGCGTAGGACGGCTCCTCCCACACCACCTCGATGTTCGACGTCAGCCCCCAGGCCCACACCACGTCGACCCTGCCCTCGCCGAGCACCTGGTAGGCGATGTTCACGTCGCCTGCCGACGCGAACCTCGTCTCGGGCTGACTCATCGTCGCCTCCCGCCGTCGTGGCGCCCAACAGTCTGGCCTCGTGACGCCGGTCGTGTGCAGGGCGCGACCTCGTGTGTAGCGAGGCGACACCGGAACTCGCGCCCCGGGGTTGACGGCCCGCACCGCGCGGACCGCACCACAGGAAGGGAACGAGTCATGGAACGAGCCAACATCAAGGGCGTCGAGCTGGACTACGAGCGGCAGGGGGCAGGCCACCCGGTCCTGCTCATCCACGGGGGGTTCATCCCCGATGGGATGCGCCCATTCGGCGGCCAGGACGCCCTCGAATCGTTCGAGCTGATCAGCTACCACCGCCGCGGCTACGCCGCCAGCTCCCGTCCGCCCGGCCCCACAACCATCGCCGACCACGCCGCCGACGCCATCGGCCTGCTCGACAATCTCGGCGTCGACCGCGCCCATGTGGTCGGCCACTCCTCCGGCGCCACCATCGCCCTCGAGACGGCAGCCACCGACCCATCGCGAATCGCCTCGTTGAGCCTGCTCGAACCCCCCTACCTGGCGGGCGACGCCGGTGCCGCCTTCGCCGAGCTCATGGCACCGATCGTGGAGCGGCACCAGAGCGGCGACACCGCCGGCGCGGTCGCCGACTTCTTCGGACTCATCGGTGACCCGGATTGGCGCGCCGCGATCGAGCGCACTATTCCCGGCGGCGTAGCACAGGCCGAGAAGAACGCCTCCACCAGCTTCGAGATCGAGCTCCCCGCCCTCGTCGCCTGGTCCTACGGACCCGAGCGAGCAGCCGCCGTCTCCTGCCCGGTGCTGTCCGTCCTCGCCACCGCCACAGCCCCTCTCTTCGTCGACAGCCGCCAGCTCCTGCACCACTGGTTCCCCAAGTGCGTCGACGCCGACATCCCCGGCGCCACCCACCTCCTACAGATGGAGTCACCAGCAGCCGTCGCCGCCGCCGTCGGGCGATTCCTCAACTGAGGACCACTCGCCCCTTGACCGGCCGGTCAAGTACCGTGCGGGCCATGACGCTCACTGATGCCGCCACCCGATCCACTGTGTCGTCGGGCGACGACGAGGCCGCCGTGCTCGCACTCTGCGAGCAGCTGCTCGCCGAGCTGCCGCCCCGCCAGAACGATCCGGTGACGTTCCTCGGGCGCCAGTACGACCTCGGCCTCGCTTGGATCCACTTCCCCCGGGGATACGGGGGCCTGGGCGTGTCGCCCAAGCTGCAGAAGCTAGTGAACGAGACGCTGTGGCGCGCCGGCGCGCCGCGCGCTGGCGCCCGCAACCCGATCGGCCATGGCATGGGCGCGCCCACGGTCGTCACCCACGGCAGCGACGCCCAGAAGCGGCGCTACCTCCGGCCCCTGTTCACCAACGAGGAGATCTGGTGCCAGCTCTTCTCCGAGCCGGGCGCCGGCTCGGACGTGGCCAGCCTGGCGACCCGGGCGGTCCGCGACGGCGACGAGTGGGTGCTCAGCGGCCAGAAGGTGTGGACCACCCTGGCGCACGTCGCCCGGTTCGGGATGATCGTGGCGCGCACCGACCCCAACGCCCCCAAGCACAAGGGCCTCACCTACTTCGTGGTGGACATGCACGCGCCCGGCGTCGAGGTGCGTCCGCTCTACCAGATCACCGGCGAGGCCGAGTTCAACGAGGTCTATTTCAACGATGTGCACATCCCCGACGCCGAGCGCCTAGGCGATGTGGGGGAGGGCTGGCGGGTTTCCCTGACGACGCTCATGAACGAGCGGGTCGCCATCGGCGGGCAGATCCCGTCCCGCGGCAGCGGCTTCATCGGCGAGCTGATGAAGGTGTACCGCCGCACCGGTCCCCACGACGCCGCCACCCGCGACCGGGTGATGGCGCTGTGGGCCCGCGCCGAGGTCCTGCGCCTCACCAACAACCGGGCCGGTCAGCAGCGGGCGGTGGGCACACCGGGGCCCGAGGGCTCGATCGGCAAACTGGCGCTGGCCGAGCTCCACAAGGACATCACGAGCTGTGCCGTCGACCTCGAGGGCGCGGACGGGATGTTGTTCCCCGAGGGCTATCCGATGGCACGGCCCGAGACCACCGCGCTATGGCGCAACGCGCAGCAGTCCTTCCTCCGGTCGCGAGCCAACTCGATCGAGGGCGGAACGACCGAGATCATGAAGAACATCCTCGCCGAGCGGGTCCTCGGCCTGCCGGGCGACGTTCGGGTCGACAAGGACAAGCCCTGGATCGCCGTGCCCCGCTCCTAGCGGCTACCGCTCGACCAAAGGGACGTCGGCCATCCGCAGGTGCCCGGTCTCGTTCAGCGACGCCAGCGAACGCTGGCCGGTGGAAGCGACCAGGACCCGGGAGATGCTGGTGTACGCGGGCAGGAAGAGCATCTGCGGCCCCACGCCCAGCACCGCGGACACGACCACGTTGGTGACCCCGCCGTGGCAGACGAGGGCGACCCGCTGCGACGGGTGGGCGGCGGCAATGCGGTCGACACCGTCGACCACCCGGGATTGGAAGCCGGCGATGTCGTCGGGCACCTCCATCCAGCGGGGATCGCCCGCCGCCCTGAGCTCCTCGATGGGGATGTACGCCGCGGCGTCGGCGTCGTACTCGGCCAGCGCTGCCTCGGGTGTCACGCCGAGTCCCAGCGCCGCCCCCAACGGCGCGGCGGTCTCGACGGCGCGGCGCAGCGGGCTGGTGTAGATGGCGTCGAGCCCCTCGGGCACCAGCCATGCCGCCAGCGCCTCGGCCTGGTGCCGGCCGAGCATCGACAGGCCAGGGTCTGCGGGCCCGTCGACGCTCTCGGCCCGCAGCGGGCGGGCGTGGCGGATCAGCAGCAGCTCCATCGGTGCCCGCACAGTAGGAGGACGACCGGCGGAAGCGCACGATCGCCGGCCGGCGGGTCGGTACCGTGGCGCGCCGTGGACGTCCTCTCCAGCCGGATACTGCTGCGCCCGTCGGTCTTCGAGGACGCCGTTCGCTGGTACCGCGACGTGCTGGGGTTGCACGTCTACCGCGAGTACGGCGCCGCCGGCCGGGTGACCGGGGTCGTCTTCTTCCTCGGCGGTGGGTTCCTCGAGCTCGTCGGCGACTCGAGCTCGGTCTCCCCGGCCGGCGGCGCCCTGTGGCTTCAGGTGCCGGACGTCGACGCCGAGCACGAACGCCTGCGGGCGCAGGGCGTGAACGTCCAGCGCCCACCGAAGACCGAGCCCTGGGGACTGCGAGAATGTTGGATCGCCGATCCCGACGGGGTTCAGATACGACTTATCGAGGTTCCGGAAAGCCACCCCCTACGCCGGCGCGTGGGGGACTGAGGGCCCGTGCGCCGCACCAAGATCGTCGCCACGCTCGGTCCCGCGTCCGACCCGCCGGGAGTCCTCGGCGCCCTGCTCGACGCGGGCGTGGACGTCGTGCGCTTGGGTCTGGCCCACGGCACCGTCGACGAGCACCGCCGGCGCATGGGGGCGGTTCGCGAGCTCGGCCCGCGCCACGGCAGGGCCGTCGGCGTGCTCGCCGACCTCCCGGGTCCGAAGGTGCGGGCCGGGGCGTTTCCCGAGGGTGGGGCCTTCCTGGCCGAGGGCGACGAGGTCACGCTCGTGACACGCGCGGGCACCAGCGACGGCCAGCGCATCGCCGTCGACGAGGCCCACTTGGTCGACATCGTTCGGCCGGGCGACACCGTCGTCCTGGGCGACGGCACGGTGACGCTCGAGCTGGCGGACGTGGGGCCTGATTCGGTGCGTGCGGTAGTGCGCAGCGACGGGCGCCTGCAGGGGCGGCCCGGCGTGCACCTCCCGTCGGACCGCTGGCTGCCGCCGGTGCCGACGGACGACGACCTGCGCTTGGTCGACGAGGTCGCCAAGGACGCTGACTGGGTCGCGGTGTCGTTCGTGCGGAAGCCGGACGAGCTGGTCCGGGTGCGCGAGGCACTCGGCGGGGGCGGGCCCCAGCTCATGGCCAAGATCGAGACGCGCGCCGCGGTCGAACACCTCGACGACGTGCTGGACGTGGCCGACGGCGTCATGGTCGCCCGGGGCGATCTCGGCATCGACTTCCCCATTGCGGACGTTCCCCACCTGCAGAAGCGGATCATCCGGGCGTGTGGTGCGCGCGGCCTCCCGGTGGTGACCGCCACGCAGATGCTGGAGTCGATGGTCACGGCGCCGTCGCCTACCCGGGCCGAGGCGTCGGACGTGGCCAACGCCGTCGTCGACGGCAGTGATGCGCTGATGCTCTCGGCCGAGACTGCGATCGGGCGCCACCCGGCGCTCGCCGTCGAGACCATGGCGCGCATCGCGGCGCGGACCGAGGAGTTCGACGACCAGCACGGCGTCTACGAGCAGGGCCTGGGTCAGCGCCGGGCGCCGTCGGCCACGGCGGTCACCGTGGCCATGGCCCACGCCGCCCTCCGGGCGGCGGTCGAGTTGGAGCTGGCGGCCATCGTGTGCTGTACCCGCGCCGGGACCACGGCCCGCGCCATGGCCGCCCTCCGCCCTCGGAGCCGGTTGATCGGCGCCAGCCCTTCACCCGAGACGGCGCGGCAGCTGACGTTGTCGTGGGGTGTGGAGCCGCTGTTGGTAGACGAGTACACAACGACCGACGAGATGGTCTGGTGCGTGGTCGAGGCCGCCGTCCGTGACGGGCTGGTCCGCCACGGCGATTCGATCGCGGTCCTCGCCGGCGCGCCCGACACGAGTCCCGGCCGGACCGACGTCCTCCGGGTGGTCGCCGTCTCGTGACCGCCAGCCGGACGCCCGGCCTGTGGGCGCAGGAGGTGGGGGAGGGGCCCCTCGTCGTGCTCGTGCATGGGGCGATGGACCGCGCGAGCAGCATGTTGCGCGTGCGGAGAGCCCTCGAGGGCACGTGCCGGGTCATTCGTTACGACCGCCGGGGCTACGGCCGCTCGCTGGCGGCCGGCCCGGCCACCTCGTTCGCACAGCACGTCGACGACCTGGCGACCCTACTGGGGACGCGCCGTGCGGGGTCGCTGGTGGGACACAGCCTCGGCGGCGTCGTTTGCCTGGCGCTGGCGGAACGCGCGCCGGAGTTGGTGGGAGCGGTGGTCGCATACGAGGCGCCCATGATGTGGGAGCCCTGGTGGCCCGCCGATTCGGCCGGTCGGGTGTCCATGGCGACGGCTGCGGCCGACGGGCACGACGGCACCGGGGGCGATCCCGGCGACGTCGCAGAGGCGTTCCTGCGCCGCATGCTGGGCGACACCCGCTGGGAGCGGCTTTCCGCCCCGGTGCGGGTCGAGCGCCGCGCCGAGGGCGCCACCCTCGTGGCCGAGCTGCGCTCCGTGCTCTCCCCGGCAGAGGCGCCATACCAGCCCGAACGCGTGACGGTCCCCGTCGTCGCGGCGTTCGGCTCCGAGACCCAGCCCCAGCACCGGAGCGGCGCCGAGGAGCTGGCTCGGCGGGCGCCCCACGGCGTGCTGGAGATGGTCGACGGCGCCGGCCACGGCGCACACCTGACCCATCCGGCGGCGTTCGCCGACCTGGTCAGGGAGTCCCTGAGCCTGTCCACCCGGCGCCGATAGCGTGAAGCACTGATGGCCAATCTGCGTGGGCTGCTGAGAGACTGGACGGGCCGGCGCGAGGGACGGGAGCCCAACCGCCCGGTCGCCTTCGTGCTGTCCGGCGGCGGCAACCTCGGAGCGCTCCAGATCGGGATGATGCGGGCCCTCCTCGAGCACGACATCCGTCCCGACCTGATCGTGGGTTGTTCGGTGGGGGCGATCAACGGCGCCGGCTTGGCCGAGGATCCCACCCTGGCGGGCGCGCTTCGCCTGGAGCGGCTCTGGCGAGCACTCGACGGCAGGGAGCTGATGCCGGCGGGCTGGCTGCCGAACACAGTGGCCATCGCCCGACGGGGTGAGGCGATCCACGAGAGCCAGGGGCTGCGCCGCCATCTCGAGGAGTCGTTGACGGCCCGCACGTTCGAGGAGCTGACCGTACCCTTCCAGTGCGTCGCCACCGACGTCGTGGGCGTGCGCGAGGTCTGGTTTCGTTCCGGACCGCTGATCGAGCCCATCCTGGCCTCGGCCGCCCTGCCGGCGGTCTATCCGGCGGTCGAGATCGACGGCGTGCGCTACCTCGACGGCGGCATCGTCGACGACGTTCCCATGAGCCGGGCGGTCGAGCTGGGGGCACGCCGGCTGTACGTGCTGCAGGTCGGCCTGTTCTCGCGGCCGCGGCCGGAGCCCAAGCGGCCGCTCGACGTCGCCGTCCAGGCCTACTGGATCGCCCGCCACCACCGGTTCAAGCGCGAGCTGGCCGCCATGCCATCCGACATAGATGTCCACCTGTTGCCGACCGGGCAGACGCCACACATGCGCTACAACGACTTCACCCGCACGTCCGAGCTGATCTCGCTGGCGTACGAGGCGTCGAGCGCCTACCTGGCCGGGCGAGAGCTACCGGCCGAGGTCCTGGTATGACCGATCAGCCGGTCCACATGACCGCCTCGGGGCCGCCGGAGACGGTGCTCGACGACGAGCCCGCCGAGGCCGTGGCAGCACTCGAAGAGGCGCTGGCCCGCCCGGAGGCGGAGCGGAGGGACGCCGTGGCGGCCGTCGTAGCCCGCTGGCCCCGCTTCCTCGACGCCTGGGCGCGGCTCGGCGCCCTCGGGCGCGACGACGTCGAGCGCTACGCCTGCTACCGCGTCGGCTACCACCGGGGTCTCGACCGTCTCAGGGCCAGCGGTTGGCGGGGCTCGGGCTACGTGCGCTGGGAGCATCCGCAGAACCGCGGGTTCCTGCGGGCACTCGACGGCCTGGGGGCGTCGGCCGAGGCCATCGGGGAGGCCGACGAGGCCGAGCGCTGTGCCGTGTTCCTCCGCCAGCTCGACCCCGACTGGCCACCGTCGGGCTTAGGCCGTCGGTCGGATCCGCTGGGATAGGGGGCGCTCAGTCCCGGGACAGGACCCGGATGCAGCTGGGCCCACCGCCGGTGCTACCGGCGATGCGATGGAGCACGGCGGCGGTCGGATGGACGACGACCACGTCGTCGGTTACGACGCCGTCACCGTCCACGATCAGGCTGTACTCGCCGTTGTCGAACGACCTCGACGGCCACAACAGCGTCGCTGCGGGTCGGGCGGCCAGGTTGGCCCGAGACGTGCGGCCGGCGTCGAATGCCAGCGCGTCGCCCTCTCGCCGCACGACCACCGACACCACATGGGCATCGCCGGTCTCGGAGACCGTCACCAGGAACGCCTGCGGTCCGCACGCCTCGATCCGTTCGTGGAGCTCGTGCAGGCTCACGGTGACGCTCATCGCCCCGAGGATAGGCGGCTCCACCGCCCACTCTCCGATCCCTCAGCTCGCCGCGGCAATGAACGAGCCATACGCTGCGGCGGCCCGTTGCGGGTCCTGGCACAACCACCAGTGGCCCAGGCCGGTGAGGAGCGCCACCTGAGCATTGGTCCGTTCGGCGGTGCGGCGGGCGAGCGCTTCGCCACCGGTGTACGAATCGTCGGTCGGGATGATGACGAGGCCTGGACGCGAGCGGAGACCAGCCACGTTCGCCCCCCATTCGGCGATCTTCGGCTGGGCCGCCGAGCGATACAAGGCAAGAATGCAGCGGCCCATCGACTCGTCGAACGCTTCGATGCAGCGCGCCGCCGCGCGCTCGGACATGCCGCGCGAGACGTAACCGCTCGCACGATCTGCGGGCGACATGGCGAGGCGTCGCGCGACAAGATCCTCGCCGGCGCCGGCTGTTTGCCAGGTTTGGGCATTGTCGTGCCAGACGTACCGCGGGTCGAAGCAGCCGGCGAGATCGATCGCCCACGAGCGCACGAGCTCGGGCTGAGCGGCCACCGCGCGGAAGACATGGCCACCGCCCCAATCATGGCCAAGCAGGTCGATAGGACCGTCGATCCGCTGGAGCTCAGCCGTGAGCCATGCGACGTAGTCGTCGCTGGTTGCACCGAAGCCCTCTGGCACAGGTGCGCCGAACCCTGGCGGCGTGAGGGTGATGCTCTCGCGCCCGGTGAGGTGCGCCCGGAAATCGTCCCAGATGGCCTCGGTCTCCGGCACGCCGTGCACGAGCACGATGGGCACGCCTGCAGTGTAAGCGTCGTGCCAGATGTACTCTCGCAGCACGATGAGCGCGCTGGCTGACGAGTTCCAGCCGTTTGATGTCAGCGAGCCCTTCGCGTTCTATCAGCGTGCGCGATCCGAGGCGACCGTCTTCTACAGCCCAGAGCTCGACTACTGGGTTGTGCCCCGCTACGAGGATGTCCTGGCCATCCTGCGCGATCCGGCCACGTTCTCGTCCGAGAACGCCCAAAGTCCCTTCCGTCCTCAGCCGCCGGCCGTCGACCGCATCCTCGGCAGTGGGCTGACCGCGAAATCGGGGCTGCTCGGCCGCAACCCCCCTGACCACACCCGGCTGCGCTCGTTCGTCAACCGGGCGTTCACCCCCCGCCGCGTGGCGGTCCTCGAGCCCCAGATCCGCGAGATCGCGGTGCGCATGATCGAAAGCATGGCCCCGCGGGGCCGCGGCGACTGGGTTGCCGACCTCGCCTATGACCTGCCGGCCCTCGTGATCTTTCTGCTGTTGGGCATTCCCGACTGCGATGTGCCGAACGTCAAGACGTGGGCCCAGAGCCGCGTCCAGCTCAACTTCGGCAACCTGCCCGAAGCCGATCAGGTAGCGCACGCGGAGAACGTCGTGGCCTACTGGCGCTACTGCGAGGCGCTGGTGGAGGAGCGCTTCACCCGGCCGCGCGACGACCTGCCGAGCGACCTCGTCCGCGGCTATCAGCGCGGCGACAAGTCGATCACCAAGGACGAGATCATTGCCCTGGTGTTCGGCCAGCTGACCGCCGGCCACGAGACGACGACAGGGCTCCTGGCAACTGGATTCCTGCAGCTGCTTCGCAACCGCGAGCAGTGGGAAGCGCTGTGCCGTGATCCAGGTCTGATCCCGAACGCAGTCGAGGAGCTCCTGCGCTTCTGCACGCCCGTGCTGGCCGCCAAGCGCAAGGTCAGGAACGCCACGACGGTCGGCGACGCGAACCTGCCTGCGGGTGCCAACGTGCTGTTGCTGCTCGGGTCGGCCAACCACGATGAGGCGGAGTTTCCCGGTGGCGACGCCCTGGACGTCTGCCGCCCCAGCGTCGGCCGACACCTGGCGTTCGGACACGGGATCCACTTCTGTCTCGGCGCACCCTTGGCGCGACTCGAAGCGGAGGTGGTCCTGCAGGAGCTCACGGCCAGACTGCCGCACACGCGCCTGGTCGAGCCGCAAGACGTTCCGTTTTCGCGCAACACCACATTCCGGTCGCCGCTGCGGCTGCTGGTCGAATGGGACTCCTGAATAGCTGACGTTCCGCGGCGCCTTGACGACGAAGAGTAGTGATGCTGGTGGCGTAGGCTCGATCGCCATGGCTGCACCGGGAGGCACCGGACCCATCGGACCGTTCCCCGACGGCGTCGACACCCCCGAGGCCCAGGAGGAGTACGACAAGCTGCGCCGCCGGGTGCTGTGGTCGCTGCCCTACGGGCTCTACGTGGTCGGCAGCCGGGCCGGCGACCGGCGCAACCTCATGACCCTCAACTGGGCGACCCAGGTGAGCTTCGACCCCAAGCTGCTGGGGGTCAGCGTCGAGAAGACGGCGGTGACCCACCGGTTGATCGTTGAGGGCCAGAGCTTCGTCCTCAACACCGTGGGCCGCGACGACCGCGCCATCGTCCGCCGGTTCACCAAGCCGGTCGAGCACGATGCCGCCGCCGGCACGCTCAACGATTTCCGGTTCCACGACGGTCCGACCGGGGCACCCGTCCTCGACCAGGCGCCCGCCTGGGTGGATTGCGCCGTCCGCCAGTCCGTCGACTGCGGCGACCACACGTTCTTCATCGGCGAGGTGGTGGGCTGCGGGTTCCAGCAGGCCGAGGACACGCCGGTGCTGCGGATGGAGGACACCCGCATGAGCTACGGCGGCTGATCGGGGTGGGGCCCGACCACGACCCACCGTTCCCTGCGCAAGGGCGTCCGGTCGATGACCTGATCACCGAGCTGCGGGGCGGTCGGGCCGACGACGCCGACTGGCGCCGGGGCCGCACCTTCAGCCTGGTCTACAACGCCGCCGACGCCGAGCTGGAGCGGCTCCACGAGGCGGTCGCGACCGAGTACCTGCACGAGAACTACCTCAACCCCTTCGCCTTCCCCAGCCTGCTGCGCATGGAGCGCGAGATCGTGGCCATGGGCGCCGACCTGCTGCACGGCAATCCTCGCGGCGGCAAGCTCACCAGCGGGGGCACAGAGAGCCTGTTCCTCGCCGTGCAGGTGGCGCGTGACCATGCCCGGGAGGTCCGCGGCATCGCCGAGCCCCGCGTGGTGCTGCCCGCCACCGCCCATCCGGCGTTCGCCAAGGCCTGCCACTACCTCGACGTGGACGAGATCCGGGTACCGATCGGCGGGGACGGGCGGGCCGACCTGGCGGCGACGGCCGCGGCCGTCGACGCGAGCACGGCGCTGCTGGTCGGCTCGGCGCCGTGTTATCCGTTCGGCGTCGTGGATCCCATCCCCGAGCTCGCAGCTTTGGCCGCCGAGCATGGCGCCCTGTGCCATGTCGACGCCTGCCTCGGCGGCTGGCTGCTTCCCTTCCTCGAACGCCTGGGTGAGCCCCTCCCGCCCTGGGACTTTCGGGTCAAGGGCGTGACGTCGCTGTCGGCCGACGTCCACAAGTACGGCTGGTGCTTCAAGGGCGCCTCGCTGCTGTTCCACCGCGACGAGGACGAGCTGCGCCGCCAGTACTTCCTGTTCGACGGCTGGCCCGGCGGGCTGTACGGCTCGGCCACCACGGCCGGCACCAGGCCGGCCGCCCCCATCGCCGCCGCCTGGGCCACGGTGTCCCACCTCGGGCTCGACGGCTACCTGCGCCTGGCCGACCAGGTCCGGGCGGTCGCCCACCGCCTCGGTGACGGCATCGATGGCATCGACGGGATCCACGTCACCGGCGACCCGGTGCCCGGGGTACTGGAGATCGCCGCCGACACCGATCCCGCGACGGGCGACGCGGTCCTCGACATCGGCGCGGTGGGTGACGTGATGGACGACCGGGGCTGGCACCTCGACCGCCAGCAGGGCGGGCTCCACGCGATCCTCTCGCCTTCGCACGTAGCGGTGGCCGACGAGTTCCTGGCGGACCTGGCGGCGGCCGTCGTCTCCCATGGGGAAAGCCGGGGCGTCGAGGCGCGCTACGGCGGCGTGGGCTGACACCTGTGAGCCCCGGCAGCCCGCGGTTCAGCGGGGCCGTCCTGTGCGGGGGCCAGAGCCGGCGGATGGGGCGGGACAAGGCCCTCATCCCCGTGGCTGGCACACCCATGGTGGTGCGGGTCACCGAGGCGCTGTGGGTGGCGGGCGCCCGTGAGGTGGTCGCGGTCGGCCGGGAGCCGGGGGCGCTGGCGTCGCTCGGCCTGGTCACCCTGCCGGACCGCCGGCCCGGCGCGGGACCGGCTGCCGGCATCGTCACGGCGCTGGCGCGAGCGGGTGGCGATGAGGTCGTGCTGGTCGTCGGCTGCGACCTGGTGGCGCCATCACCGGCCGCCATGGGAGCGACGCTGGCCGTCCTGGCCCTGCACCCCACGGCCGCGGTGGCCGTGCCCGTCAGCGGCGGCCGCACGCAGTGGCACCACGCCGCCTGGCGGCCGTCGGCTGCGCCCGCCCTAGAGGCTGCGCTGGAGGGGGGCACGAGGGCGGTGGGCGGCGTCGTGGCCGCCGCCGGGCTGGTGGTCGTCGGTGTCGACGGCATCGATCCCGCCGCCCTTGCCGATGCCGACACGCCCGGCGAGCTGCCGCCCGAGGCCGATGCTTCCAGGCCCAGCGGATAGGGCGTTCTGCAGGCACCCCGCGTGGGAATTTGTTGCCGGCTCGCAGTCAACAGCTGGGCCTCCCAGCAGCGCTGACCACCGAGAGCCAGGACGACGTGCCTATCTGCGCACGTTCTTTGCGCGCCTGAGGCGACTGCGTCGGTCGTCGGACCGACGCCATCGAGGGGCGGTCGGTGGGGGTCGGGCCGGAGGGTACCCTGCCTCACCATGGAGGTCCCCGAGATCGATGTCGCCGAGCTGGCCAGGGCGCGTGCCGACGGCGCGCCCTTGATCGACGTCCGAGAGCCCGACGAGTACACCGCCGCCCACGTGCCCGGGGCCGTGCTGGTGCCCCTGGCCACGGTCCCCGAGCGGCTGGCGGACGTGCCCCCCGACGGTCCGGTCTACGTGATCTGTGCCAAGGGCGCGCGCAGCCTGCGAGCGGCAGAGTTCTATCGGTCGCAGGGCATCGACGCCATCAACGTCGCCGGCGGCACCACCGCCTGGATCGAGGCGGGCGAGCTCGTCTCTACGGGGATGGAGCCGTAACGGCTCCGCCCGATCCATCACGCTTCCGCTGGGTCGCCGACCAGCGCGAGTTCGACGCCTTCGTCGAGGCGGCCTGCGGCGCGCCCACGTATGGCCTCGACACCGAGTTCCATCGGGAACGGACCTACTACGCGCAGCTCGCCCTGCTGCAGCTCGCAGCCGGCGACGACATCGTGGATGTCGATCCGCTGGTGGTGGACGTCGGCAGCATGCGCTCACTGCTCGACGGGCCCGGCCTGTGCCTGATGCACGCCGCCAGTCAGGACCTGGAGATCCTCGAGCGTGCCTGCGGGATCGGCCCCCGCCGCCTGGTCGACACGCAAGTGGCGGCCGGGTTCGTGGGGCTCGGCTCGCCGGGCCTGGGGATCCTGCTCCAGAGGCGCCTCGGCGTGCACCTCCCCAAGGCCGACCGGCTGACCGATTGGCTGCACCGGCCCCTCAGCGACGCGGCCCAGACCTACGCCGCTGCCGACGTCGCCTACCTCGATGCACTGTGGTCGTCGCTACGCGCCGAGCTCGAGCAGCGCGGGCGTCTCGACTGGGCGCTCGACGAATGCGACCAGCTGCGCCGCCGCCATGGCGAGCAGCCTGATCCGGACCAGGCCTGGTGGCGCATCAAAGAGGCCCGCCGCCTGAAGGGCCGTGCCCGCGGCGTCGCCCAGTCCGTGGCGGCCTGGCGGGAGCGGCGGGCCCGCCGGATCGATCGGCCGGTGCGGCACGTGCTGCCCGACCTCGCGCTGGTGGCCATCGCCGAGCGCCCGCCCCGCACCCGGGGCGACCTGAATCGCGTGCGGGGACTCGACGGGCGCCACCTCCGCGACGGCGCCGGCGACGAGCTGATGGTGGCGGTCAAGGCCGGCGTAGGCCTGCGGGACACCGAGCTACAGATCCCGCCGCGCGAGGGCGTCGACGGCACGTTCCGCCCGGCTGTCACGCTGGCCTCGGCGTGGGTGAGCCAGCTAGCGCGGGATGCCGAGCTCGACGCCTCGCTGGTCGCCACCCGGGCCGACATCGAGGCACTGGTCCGCGGCGACGAGTCGTCACGCCTGCTCACGGGCTGGCGGGCCGAATTGGCCGGCGAGCCGGTCCGGCGTCTGCTGGAGGGCAATGCCGCGTTGGCCTTCGACGGCGACGGCTCGCTGGTGCTCCACGACATCAAGCAGCCGAGCGGATAGGCCCGCAAGCGGGCACGGAACCGTACGGGATTTGCAGCGCTAGCCGGGCCGCACAGCTCGGCTTCCCGGCGGCGCTGACCACCGTGATTAAAGACGACGTGCCCATGAGCGCATGCTTCAAGGAAGCACGCTGACCGTGTCTCGCCCCGAGCGGAGCAGGGTGCCCGGAGTCGCGCCTGTGGGCTGTCCTCCGCGCACGATGGCGACGCCGTTGGCGTAGACATGCTCGACGCCGGCAGCGTCGGCGACGAGCCGCCATGCACCGCCGGGGAGGTCGGTCGCCGTCCGCTCCGGGCCGTGGCCGACGGTCTCGGGATCGAGCACGACCAGGTCGGCGTGCCATCCCTCGGCTATCCGGCCTCGCTCACGCAGGCCGTACAGCCGGGCCGGCACGTCGGTCAGCTGGTGCACGGCCTCCTCCCACGACATCAACTCCCGCTGTCGCACCGCCTCGCCGAGCAGCGAGGTCGAGTAGATGGCGCCGCACATCATGTCGAGGTGGGCGCCGGCGTCGGACCCCCCGATCACGGTGCGCGGGTCACGCCACACCTGGGCCCGCAACTCCCAGTCGGCGTCGCTGGTGCCGAACACCGGGGGTCGGAGCCCGGTGCGCAAGTCGTCGGCGATCACCACGTCGAGGAGCGTGTCGAACGGTTGCTGCCCGAGCTCGGCGGCCACGTCAGCGACGCTGCGACCCTCGTGCGGCTTCGTCGCGGCGGCGAAGCACTCGGCAAACGTGAGCACCGGCCAGTTCGCCAACCCGCGGAGCAATCCCGCCTCGCGCGAGGCGGCGCCGGCCACGAGCCGTTCTCGCACGGCGGGATCCCCGAGTGCTCGGAGCCGTTCGGGCACCGGTAGGTGGAGGATCTCGCGCCAGCCGGGCAGGCCGTCGAGGACGAAACCCGTGAGGAACGACAACCGCATGCTCATCGGGTGGGGCAACGTCAGCGCGACGACGCGGCCACCCCGGGCGGCGGCGGCATCCGAGGCCGCCAACTGGCGCTCGTGGCCGGTCGGGTTCAGCGACGACACGCCGAGGACGTTCCAGTTGAGCGGTCGCTCGCCGGCGCGAGACATGCCCGCGAGCAACTCGACCTCGTCGTCCGTGAACCCGTTGATGCACCCGGCCACGATGGCTTCCAGGGTTGTGCCCTCGTGCTTTGCCACGCACCCCGCCAGCGCCAGCAGCTCGTCGTCGTCGGCGAAGCGCGAGGGCACCGGCTCGCCATCACCGTCGTTGTGCGTGTGCGCCTGCGACGTCGAGAACCCCAGCGCGCCGGCATCAAGCGCCTCGTGCAGCAGCCGTTGCATCACCTCGCGATCCGCCCCCGCCACGCGCCGCAATGCCGAGTGCCCGCACAGGAAACCTGCGTTCACGGCGGTCGTGCCGTCGAGGCGGTCGAGCCATTCGCCGAAGCCACCCCAGTCCCATGCCAGCCCGGCCGACAATGCGTCGAGGGGCATGCCCTCGACGCGGGCCATCATCCGCATCAGATAGTCGGCGTGGTCCGGCGTGAGCGGCGCCAGGGAGAACCCACAGTTGCCGCCGATCACGGTCGTGACGCCGTGGAAGGGCGACGGGGTGGCGAGCGGGTCCCAGAACAGCTGGGCGTCGTAGTGGGTGTGGAGGTCGACGAATCCGGGCGCGACGTAGCGACCGCCGGCGTCGAGGGTCGAGCGGTGGGGCTCGTCGATTGTCCCGGGCGGCGCGACGACGGCGATCCGCCCGTCGCGGACACCGACGTCGGCCGGCCGCATCGGCGAACCGGTGCCGTCGATGACGGTCCCGCCGCTGATCACGAGGTCGAGCATGGCCTAACGGATGCCGATTCCGCCGGCCGCTGGCCGATCGGATTCGCTCGCCGGGTGGGGTTGCACGTTCCGCGAGATCGGCATCCAGTCCTCCGGTGGTAGCGGGTGGTCGAAGAGGGCGGCGGCGTTGCGATGGGTCATGGCCGCGGCCTCGTCATCGGTCACACCGACCGTGGCGAAGCGGTCGGCGACCAGCGACGCGGTGTGTGGCCACGACGAGTCCGCATGCGGGTAGTCACACTCGACGAGGATGTGGTCGACCCCCACGCGGTGGCGGGCCGCCAGCGTGGACGGGTCGTCGATGGTGCAGAACCAGAAGTTGCGGCGCAGCGCCTCGGACGGCGTGAGCTCGCCGGCCCAGACGCCGTCGCCGCCGGTCGCCGAGTGGTCCATCACCCAGTCGAGCCGGTCGAGCAGCATGGGCACCCAGCCGATGCCGCCCTCGGCCAGCACGATCCGCAACCCGGGGAACCGCAACGGCACCCGGGCCCACAGCCAGTCGGCCGCGGCCGCCAGCGCGTTCACCGGGAACAGGGTCGTGTACAGCTCGAGCGGGGCGCCCGGTGACGTGGCCGCAGTCCACGCCCCCGACGCCGTGTGGAGGCACACGACCGTGCCGGTCTCCTCGCAGGCGGCGAGGAACGGGTCCCAGTGGTCGGTATGGAGCGACGGCAGGCCGACGTTGACCGGTTGCTCGACGAAGCTGACGGCCTTGAAGCCGCGCCCGGCGTTGCGCTCGACGTCCCGGGCGGCCACCAGCGGGTCGGGCAGCCAGCCGAGCTGGAGGGGGATGATGCGCCCTGGGTGCGTTCCCGCCCAGACCTCAAGGTGCCAGTCGTTCCAGGCCCTGATGCAGGCGAGGCCGAGCTCGGCGTCCCGGGACCGGGCGAACACCGTTCCGGCGAAGCCGGCGATGAGGGACGGGAAGCACAGCGATGCCCAGACCCCGCCGACGTCCATGTCCTGGATGCGGGCGTCGATGTCCCAGCAGCCCCGGCGCATCTCGTCGAAGCGGGCGGGCTCCATCGACCATTCGTCGCGTGGCCGGCCGACCACGGCGTTGAGCCCGATGTTCGGGTAGCGCCCGCCCTCGTACTCCCACGCCTGGGTGCCGTCGGCGTCCTCCACGATGCGCGGCGCCCGGTCGACCAGGCCCGACGGGATGCGGCCCTCGAACAGGTCCGGCGGCTCGATCAGGTGGTCGTCGGCCGAGATGATCGGCCACGGCGCTGGCGCCCCTCCGGTCGCGGTTTCTGACACCGCCGTCATGTCCGGCAGCGTAGTGCGGCTCGGTCAGGCCGGCTCGATGAGCACGGCCCGGTCCGCGCCCAGCACGCCGCCGAAGGGCTCGCCCTCGGCGGCCCCGTCGCTGGCGACGAGCACCGTGCCCTCGACATCCACCAGCGCGTCCTCGCCCATGTTGACGGCGACGACCACGGCGCCGGCGTCGTCCCAGCGGCGCCAGGCCACGAGGCCGGGGGCGGCGCGCTCGATGGGCTCCAGCCGCTCGAACGCGCCGGTTTGCAGGGCCGTGGTGGCCCGGCGGGCAGCCAGCAACCGCCGGTAGAGGTGGAGGATCGAACCAGCGTCGTCCCGCAGACCGGCGACGTTGCGGGTACCCGCCTCGGGCGGCCACGGCAGCCATGCCTGGTCGACGTCCCAGCCGTGATCGGATGCGCCGTCCCAGGGGATTGGCGCCCGGCAACCGTCGCGTCCCCCCGGATCGACGCGCCGATCCTCGGGGACGACGGCGTCCTCCAGACCCAACTCCTCGCCCGCATAGAGGACCGGTGAGCCCGCCAGACCCAGCAGCAGGAACACGGCCGCTCGGGCCCGCGACTCCGGGCCGCCATAGCGGGTGCGATGGCGGACGTTGTCGTGGTTTGACAGCACCCACGTCGGCCAGGCGTTGAAACGGTTGACAATGTGGCGCGTGGCGTCGTCGATCTGGCGTCGCCAGCGGCCGGCGTCCCAGGGAGCGAATAGTGGTGGGAAGTTGAACGACAGGTGCAGCTCGTCACCGTCGCCGTAGTAGGTCGCCACCCGCTCGGTCGACAGCAGGAACACCTCGCCCAGGATCAGCCGGTCGCCCGGGTAGGCGTCGACCAGCTTGCGCATGCCTCGGAGCAGCTCATGGGTCTGGGCGGTGTCGTTGAGGGCACTGTGGGGCATTCCTGCGCTCTCGGGTGGGTCGTCCGGCAAAGCCGGGTCCTTGCCGATGCCGTGCGCAACGTCGATGCGGAAGCCATCGACGCCCCGATCGAGCCAGAAGCGCATGACCCCGTGGACGGCCTCGACGACCTCGGGGTTCGCCCAGTTGAGGTCGGGCTGCTCGGGCAGGAACAGGTGCAGGTACCACTGGCCCGTGGCCTCGTCCCACGTCCAGGCCGGGCCGCCGGTGAATGCCGCAACCCAGTTGTTGGGTGGTGTGTCTCGCGTCCCGTCCCGCCACACGTACCAGTCGCGCTGGGGGTCGTCCCGGCTCGAGCGGGCGGCCAGGAACCAGGGATGCTGGTCCGAGGTGTGGTTGGGTACCAGGTCGACGAGCAGCTTGAGGTCCCGCTCGTGACATGCCGCCAGCAGGCGGTCGAAGGTGTCGAGGTCGCCGAACAGCGGGTCCACGTCGCAGTGGTCCGAGACGTCGTAGCCGAAGTCGGCCATGGGTGAGCGATAGAACGGCGAGAGCCACACGGCGTCGACCCCCAGCCAGCCGAGATGGTCGAGGTGCTCTTCGATCCCTGCGAGGTCGCCGGTGGCGCGCCCGCGGCTGCTTGCGAACGACCGGGGGTAGATCTGGTAGAAGACGGCGCGTTGCCACCAGGGAGCGTCCACGGGGACGATGGTAAGTGGGGGCGGCCGTCAGGATGTGACGTCTCGCTCGCGCCCGGACGTGGTAGGAAAGGGGTCGGGACACCCCGAGCAACAACGCGTTGGGTGAGTTAGCCGGTGCCGCCGGCGATACACTTTCCCGCCGAACGAGTAACACGTGGGAGCTGGCCCGTGAAAAAGGGTCGACATCGCAGATTCGAGGAAGCGCGCGCGCTGAAGCGCAGCAACGATCTCGATCTCACCGCCATCTTCGATCCGGCGGACGATGAGCCATGCCCCGAGTGCGGGGCCGAGGCGAGCGACGAGCATGCATCGTGGTGCATGTTCGACGCTGACGCCGACGACGACGGCTGAGAGGGTGCGCCTCGTCCGGCGCTCAGCGCCGGCGTAGCGCCGGGTGGGGAACGTACTGCTCGCCACGGGGCTTGCGGCCGTTCCGGGCGGTGACGTGTTCGACGAAGCGGTCGTACGCCCACGTACCGACGAGCTCGACGATCTCGTCGCGCAGCGCAACGTAGACGGGCGTGGCACCCACGAAGGCGTCAGGTGCCTCGGTGCACCACCAGTGGAACTCCTGGCCGCCCGCACCCCAGTCCCGCCGCTTCCACTCCCGCAGCGTCGAGATCACCTGTCCGGAGTCGTCTGTGCTTTCGGACAGGCGCAGCGGGAGTTGCCAGCACACGTCGGGCTTCCAGTCCATCGGTCGGCCGCCGGCCTCGAGGGCGCCACGGTGGAGGGCACAGCCGGCGCCCCCGGGGAAGCCCGGCCGGTTGAGGAAGATGCAGGCGCCGTCGACGAGACGGGTGACGAGCGTTCCCTTGCTGGTCCGCCGGATGGGTCCGCCGCGCCGCACCGCCAGTCGGCCGTGCTGCCACTGGTCGGTGGTGAGCCGGCCGGCGGCCTCGAGCACGGCGTTGGCGTCGCCCTCGTCGACGAAGTGGGCGCCATAGCTGCAACAGCCCTGCTCCAGCTCGGGCGCAGCCTCGGTGAGCACCCCCTGGCAGCCGTGCCCGTAGATGCAGCGCCAGGGGCTGAGGAGGAACGTGGCGTCGAACACCCACGTGCGGTGCTCGTCGGGTGCGTCGAAGCTGACGTACTCGTGGAGGTCGGACGGTGCGGTCGTCGGGGAACCTGGCATCGTCGCCACGTTGGCACACCGCGGGCCGGTGGGTGGCATGCTGGGCGGCTGCGCATCCGGAGGAGGAAACCGTGGCCGGTGAGTTCGACGACATCCGCAAGCGCCTGGAGTCGATCAGCGACGAGCTGGCGGATCTGGCCATGGAACGCCTGCGCGAGTCGATCGACGCCGGCGGCGTCGAGCTCCCGGTCGACGAGCGACGCCTGACCCGGGCCCGCCGCGCCGTCGAGAAGGCCATCTCCCTGCTCCAGGAGCCCGACGACGCAGGCTGAGATGAGAGGCCCAGCGGATAGGGCGTTCCGCAGGCACCCCGCGTGGGAATTTGTTGCCGGGTCGCAGCTCAACAGCTGGGCCTCCCAGCAGCGCTGACCACCTAGAGCCAGGATGACGTGCCTAGCCGCGCACGTTCGGAGCGGTGGCGCCCCGAAACGCAGAGGATCCGCGTCCTTTCGATCCTGCAGCGTCACACTTTCGGCCATGTCGGGGGGACGCTCCGGAGAGTCGCCGCGCCAGGCCGTCGAACGGGCGCGCCTGGCCAAGCTCGTGCGCGCCTCCGTCGTCCTCGTCGGCGCCGCGCTCCTCATCGACGCCGTCGGTGGCCGCATGTCCGACGGACCCGCTGCATCCGGGGCATCCGAGTCCCGGGCCACGACCACGACGACCGCCCGGCCGCCGCTGACGCTCGTGCCGCTCGCATCGACCCCCGGCGTGGCGCCGGTGATCAGCCGCGTCGAGACCACCGACCCGGTGGTGTTCCTGACCATCGACGACGGCCATACCCGCAACCCCGAGGTGAAGGCCGCACTCGAGGAGCTCGGCGTTCCCGTCAGCCTGTTCCTCGTCGATGGCCCGGTCCAGGCCGAACCCGAGTTCTTCCGCCGGTTGCCCGGCACGGTTGTGGAGTCCCACAGCCGCACGCACCCCGACATGCGCACGTTGTCCGAGGAGGGACAGCGTGCCGAGATCTGCGGCAATGCCGACCTACTGGAGCGGGCCTTCGGGCGGCGGCCCGTCCTGTTCCGCCCGCCGTACGGTACCTACAACGACGCAACCACCCGGGCGGCGGCCGCCTGCGGGATGGCGGCGGTCGTGCTCTGGGAGGTGAGCGTCAACGGCGCCGAGGTCGGCTTCCGCACGATGCCGCAGCTGCGGCCCGGCGACATCCTGCTGATGCACTTCCGTCCGTCGTTCGTGACCGAGCTGCGGGCGCTGGCCGATCGGGCCGACGAGGCCGGGCTGCGTTTCGCGCTGCTCGAGGACTACCTGGTGCCCGACAGCGTGGCGGATTCAGCGGGTTGACGACTCGGCATCGAGTGGGGGCGCCGAGTCGAGCTCGTTCAGGGCCCGGATCAGGTCCCGGAAGTCACCCCCCTTGCGAACGTCGAAGCGCATGACCAGCCGGGGCAAGTCGAGGCGATCGTTGTCGGACACCTCGGCAGGCAGTGGGTCGGTGCCCTCGATGCCACCCTCGAGGCACAGCTCCCCGAACCGCTCGTTGAGGTCGGCGAGCTCGGCGTCGGTCGGCGCCGCCCGCAGCCGGATGACCAGCCGGTCGCCGGCCCAGCGCAGCGACTCGTAGTTGCGCCAGAAGCCCCGGATGGCGTCGACCGCGACGTCGATGTCATCGGTCAGGGTGAACAGGTTGGTGTCCCGCGGCGACACCCAGCCGGCGGCGACCAGCTCGTCCTCGACGAACCGCTTCCATTCCTGCCAGTAGGTCAGGCCGGGCACGTCGAGCAACACGATGGGCGCGGGCGTTGCCTTGCCCGTTTGCTGGAGGGTGAGCAGCTCGAACGCCTCGTCCTGCGTACCGAAGCCACCGGGCAGGCAAACGAAGCCGCTCGACTCCTTCATGAGCATCAGCTTGCGGGTGAAGAAGTACTTCATCGCCACCACCCGGTCGGACCCCGCCAGGGGCCCGTCGGCGCCCTCCTCGAACGGCAAGCGGATGGTGACGCCCAGGCTGCGCTCGGGCCCGGCACCCTCGGTGGCGGCCGCCATGATGCCGGGGCCGGCGCCGGTGACGACCATCCAGCCGTTGTCGGCCAGGCGGCGGGCCAGCTCGCGGGCGTGCTCGTAGAGCGGATCGGTGCTCAGTGTCCGGGCCGAGCCGAAGACGGTGACCTTGCGCACCGACTCGTAGGGGGCGAACAGGCGGAAGGCCTCGCGCATCTCGCGCAGCGAGTCGCGGGTGATCTTGAGGTCCAGACGGTCGGCGTTGTCGGTCGCCAGGCCGTAGGCGTTGCGCAGGATGTCGCCGAGCACGTCGCGGTTGCGGCTCGCGCCGGCGTCGTCGAGGAGCTTGCGTACGAGTTCTCGGTCCATGTCGCGACGCCTCGGCGGGTGACTACGAAGCCGCAGTCCGCTCGACCGCCGCGTACAGCGTCGTGCGTTCTTGGAGCGTACGCCCCAGGGGTTCGACCAATGCGGCGAAGTCGTCCGGGGTCATCTCTTGGCCGTGGATGGCACCGGCCGCCCGGGAGATGTTCTCGTCCATGAGCGTGCCACCGAGGTCGTTGCATCCCGCCCGGAGCAGTTGGGTGCCCGCCACGGCGCCCAGCTTGACCCACGAGAACTGGATGTTGTCGATCAAGCCCCGATAGGCGATGCGGGCCACGGCGTGCATGAGCAGCGTCTCCCGGAACGTGGGCCCCCGCCGAGCCTTGCGCTGCAGGTACATCGGGGCGGCCATGTGCACGAACGGCAGCCCCACGAACTCGGTGAACCCGCCGGTCTCGGCCTGCAGCGCCCGGGTCCGCAACAGGTGGCGGGCCCACGAGCGCGGCGACTCGACGGCCCCGAACATGATCGTCACGTTGGAGCGCAGCCCCACCGAGTGGGCGACCCGGTGGCACTCCAGCCACTCGTCGGTCGTGATCTTGTCGGGGCAGAGGACCTGGCGCACGGGGTCGTCGAGGATCTCGGCCGCCGTCCCCGGCAACGACCGCAACCCGGCGTCCATGAGCCGGCGGAGATAGGCGTCGAGGGGCTCACCCAGTCGTCTGGCCCCCTCCGTCACCTCGAGCGCCGTGAAGCCGTGGACGTGGATGTCGGGCACCGCCGCCTTCACCGCCCGGGCGACGTCGACGTAGTAGTCGCCGTCGAAGTCTGGATGGATACCACCCTGCAGGCACACCTCGGTGGCGCCGCGCTCCCACGCCTCCCGGGAGCGCTCGGCGATGTCATCGAGGGTGAGCAGGTAGGGCGTCCCCCGCAGGTTGAGCGACAGCGGCCCCTTGGAGAACCCGCAGAAACGACACTTGAACGTGCAGACGTTGGTGTAGTTGATGTTGCGGTTCCGCACGTAGGTGACCACGTCGCCCACGGCCTCGCGGCGCAGCTCGTCGGCCAGCTCGGCGATCGCCACCACCTCCGGTCCCCGGGCGGCGAAGAGGTCGGTCAGCTCGTCCTCGCCCGGGACCTCGCCCGCCCGGACGCCCGTGAGGACCTCGGCCACCCGACCCCGGAC
>DASSDL010000013.1:0-3969 GCA_035697145.1 Acidimicrobiales bacterium | reverse complement strand
AGGGCCGCTTGCCGTACCCCAAGGCCTCGACGATCTTCCCTTCCCGCACGCGCATGAGGTTCACGCCCCGGTAGTCCTGGGCGCCGGTGACTCGCCAGCGGATGACGGCTCGGTCGCCGTCGACGTCGACGTGTTCGACCTCGAAGCGGATGGTGGGGTCGGAGGCCAGCCCCTGCCAGCCGCTGAGGCATTCGTCGTGGCCCGTCCAGACGTTGCCGTCGGGCGCTGGGCCGGTGCCCTCCATGACGCAGTCGTCGGCGATGAGGTCGACGAGCTTGTCGGGTGCCCGCTCGAGGAAGGCGGCGTTGAATTGGTCGATGACGGTGGCGGTGTCGGTCATGGCCGCATCGTCGGCCGCGGTGGGCCTGCCAGCAATTCCCGGGAGGGAATGGCATCGAGGCCCGGGGTGGGCGACGATCACCCCGTGATGTCCCGATTTCCGAGCGAGCTGCGGCGCTGGCGCACGGCCCGCCGGCTGAGCCAGCTGGAGCTGGCAGCGCGGGCGGGCACCACGCAGCGGCACGTGAGCTCCAGGGGGGAATGAGGCTGTCGAGGTATCAGGTGCCGCGGAGGTCGGGGCGGCGGTCGGCCCAAGGGTGTGCCAGCTCCAGGGTGCGGGCCGCCTGGAGGAGGAGGTCTTCGCGCCAGGGCGTGGCGACGATCTGGATGCCAACGGGGAGGCCGGTGCCGTCGTCGTGATGGATCGGGACGGAGATGGCGGGGAGACCGGTCACGTTGAACAGCGATGTGAACACGGCCAGCGGGTAGCAGTTCAGTATGGCCATGAGGGGGTTCTCGCCGACGCCGCCCCGCCAGGCTCCGACCGGCGGCGGCAGGCAGGCCATCGTGGGTGTGACGACGAGGTCGAACCGGGCGGCGAATGCCTCGACGATGGTCCGTGACAAGCGTTGGGTTTGCTGCACGGCTTGGGCGTAGGTCCAGGAGTCGATGTCTCGCGCTGCGTCGCGCAGGGCCCGGTTGTGGGGTTCGACGGCGTCGTCGTCTGCGAGCCGGAAGCCGGTGGCGCCGACGTTCCAGATCGTGGTGAACGAGGCAATGAGCTCGTGGGGCGGTGGGATCGGGATCGGGGTGTCCACGACCCGGTGGCCGGCCGACTCGAGCGTTCGGACGGCGGTGTCGACCGCGGCCTTGCACACGGGGTCCACGCTCACCCCCTCGACGGGGGGGTCGGAGAGCACACCGATCCGCAGCCCCGTGGCTGGCCGCGCCGTGGCGGCGTCAGCGAAGGAGGCCGGCGGGGACGGGGGTGACCACCAGGCGGCGGGGTCGTGGTGGGCCAGCACGTCCAGCGCGGTGGCGGCGTCGGCCACCGAGCGGGCGACCACCCCGTGCGTCGCCAGGCCCTCGACCTCGACCGTGGCGTTCGTGATGCGGCCCCGGGTCGCCTTCAGGCCGACCAGGCCGTTGCAGGAGGCGGGGACCCGGATCGATCCACCGCCGTCGGCGGCGTGCGCGATGGGGGCCATCCCGGCTGCCACCGCCGCGCCGGCGCCACCTGACGACCCGCCGGGTGTGCGGTCCGGGTCCCAGGGGTTGCGGGTGATGCCCAGCGCGTCGCTCTCGGTGAAGCTGATGGCACCGAACTCGGAGGTAGTGGTCTTCCCGAGCAGGACGAAGCCGGCCCGGACGAACCGTTTCACGACCTGGTCCGAGGTCGTCGCCGGTGCGGGGCTGGCGCCTGTGGACCCGTAGGTCGTGGGCCAGCCGGCCACGTCGACGAGGTCCTTGATCGGCAGCGGGACGCCGTGGAAGGGCCCCAGGTCGCTCGGCGATGCCGTCACCACCGCGTCGGCCGCAGCGGCCGCTGCCTTGCGCACCTCGTCGTCGGCCCGGTGGCAGTAGGCGTTGAGCCGGCCGTCGAAGCGGTCCATCCGGTCGAGGTAGAGGTCGACCAATTCGACAGGGCTCACGTCCGTGCGACGCACCGCCTCGGCCAGGTCGACGGCCGGTGTGAAGGGGTCGATCGTGTCGGGTGCCACGCGTTGTCCTCCCGGTTCGTGTGTGGGACGCCCGGCGGCGTCCGTCCGATGCGGAGGAGCGTCTCAGCGCTGTGCCGGCCGGGTCTTGGACGAATGTCGCGGTGCGAGGCACGCACGCGGTTCGTAGCCTGGCGTGATGCGATCCGGCTCGCTCAAGGGGGCCATCACGCCTGTCTGGGACATCGCGACGCCGTCGCGGCCTTGCCGACTGCCGGGTGTGAGCATGGCGGGGTTCCGCGACCGCAGCGCGGCTCCAGTCGACCTGCGGGCGGTGCCGCATTCCGCCGTCACGCTGGTCATCGAGTTCGGCGCCGGTCGGCTCGTCATCGAGCACGCCGCCGGCCGCGAACCGCAGGGCTGTCTCATCGCCGGGCTCGCGTTCGGCGGCCTCCAGGCCCGTGGCGAGGGCATCGAGTGCGTGCAGGTGCGCCTGTCGCCGGTGGTCGCCCAGGCGGCGCTGGGTGCCTCTCCTGCGGAGCTCGGCCACGCCGTGGTCAGCCTGGAGGACGTGTGGGGCCGGGACGCCGCACGGGTCCGGGATCAGCTCCGTGAGGCTCCGTCGTGGGACGAGCGCTTCGCGATCGCCGACGCCATGCTCCTTCGCCGCTACGAGGCGGGCCGGTCAGTCGATCCGGAGGTGGCCCGAGCGTGGGAATGCATCGTCGCCAGCCGCGGCCGGGTCCGGGTTGACGAGCTGGCCGTCGAGACCGCATGGAGCCGGACGCGCCTGTGGTCCCGGTTCCGCTCCCAGATCGGCCTCTCGCCCAAGCGCGCGGCCCGCCTGGTCCGCTTCGATCACGCCGCTCACCATCTGGCCGCCGGCCTCAGCGCAGCCCGGGTCGCCGCCGAAGGCGGTTATGCCGACCAGTCCCACCTCCACCGAGACGTCCAGTCCTTCACGGGGGCGACGCCCACCGCCGTGGCCGGCGCGCCGTGGCTGGCGGTGGACGACGTCGCCTGGCCGGGATACCGAACATTCTTCCAAGACCGCGGCGCTCGAGGCTGGTGATAGTGGGGCCATGCGTATCCACGACCCCATCGCCATCGCCAGGAACCTCGCAGCCTTCGACTTCCAGGAGCTCGCCCCTTTCAACGGCGGCGCGTTCTGCATGTTTTACGGCGACCAGGGCGACCAGTCCGACTGGGAAATCCACCCCGACACCGACGAGCTGCTCATGGTCCTGGAGGGCAGCGTCACCGCGGAGATCCTCACCGCCACCGACCGACGTCTCCTGCCGCTGACCGCAGGCCAGTTCGCCGTCGTGCCCAAAGGTCACTGGCACCGGCACACCGACGTCCACGACGTGGTCGAGATGTTCTTCACCCCGGGCACCACGCTGGAGTCCTCTGCCGACGATCCCCGGGTCGCATCCCCGGAAACCTTTGTCCCCGTGACACCTGCCCGGAGCGAGCGTTCCCGGGCGTGATCCCATCCGCCGGCAGCGACCGCAGGTTCGTGGACACACGAACGATCGATAGGGCCCGCACGACGGGCAGTCGGGGGCTGGCGCCATTCGACCCGTGCCATCGGGCCGCGTCAGCAGGGCAGGCCGGCGTCCTCCACGGCCACTGCGACGCGCTGCCGGCCGGTGCGGCGCCGCTCACGCTGGGCTTGGAAGGCCAAGACGTCGGACAGCAGCACGCGCCGATGGCGGCTGCGGGGCAACCGCTCGGACGGGATTTCACCCTGGTCGAGCAGCCGGACGACGAACGGCCGGGACAGCCCGAGCAGCTCGGCCGCCTCGGCCGGGCTCAGCGCGACCTCCGACGGGAGGACCGTGACGGCGTGGCCGTCGGCCAGCTCGTCGGCCGAGGCGCGCAGGGCCGAGGGGTCAAGCTCGGCGTCTACGGCAGAGGCGCTCGTTCGAGCCCCGCTAGTCCGCGAACGCCTGGAACTCCGCGGCCCGAACGATGCGGGCCTGCGCGCTGTTCGTCGTGCAGTCCGTGCCTGCCCTCGGGTCGGCATCCT
>DASSDL010000012.1:0-9750 GCA_035697145.1 Acidimicrobiales bacterium | reverse complement strand
GGCGAGCTTCGCGCATGGCTCGCCGACTCCCTGGGCGATCCGACGCTCGAGGTGCGATACCACCTCGACGGCGGGGAGTGGATCGATGCCGAGGGTCGTGAGACGGAGCTGCCGCCCCCCGGCGAGCGTGAAGTGACGCAGGTGCGCGTCGCCGGAGAGGAGCTGTTGGCGGTCGTGCACCGACCCGGGCTCCTCGACGACCCCGCGCTTCTGTCCGAGCTCGTGACCACTGCGAGCCTGGCGCTAGAGCACGAACGCCTTCACGCGGCCCGCCGGGCCCGGCTCGAGCAGCTCCGCTCATCGCGGGCTCGTATCGTCGCCGCAGCTGACGCCGAACGCCGCGCGCTCGAACGCGACCTGCACGACGGGGCGCAGCAGCGCCTGGTCGCGGTCGCGCTCGCCATCCGGCTCACCCAGCGCAGGATCGCAGCCAGCGACGAGGAGCTCGACGCCCGCCTGGCCGCCGCCGAAGCTGCGGTGCGCGCCGCGGTCGTCGAGTTGCGCGACGTCGCTCACGGCCTGTTCCCGGCGGTTCTCGCCGAGGAAGGGCTCGCCGCCGCCCTGCAGGAGCTCTCCGAGCATGCGCCTCGGCTCGTGCCGCGCGCGGTGCCCCCCGGCCGCTTCCCTGGCGAGGTCGAGTCGGCGGCGTACTTCGCCGCCGTCGAGTCGCTTAGGCTGACTGACAGCGACGTCACCGTGGACGCCGTCGCCGAGGGCGGCCATCTACGCCTAGTGATCGACGCCGGCAACCAGATAACCAGCGCCATGCAACAGATCCAAGACCGCGTCGGGGCGGTCGGCGGGACGGCGGCCGTGCGGGACGGCCAGCTACGAGTGGAGATGCCGTGCGCGTCGTGATCGCCGACGACGAGGCGCTGCTACGCGAGGGCCTCGCCCGGCTGCTCCAAGACGCCGGCTTCGAGGTCGCCGGCCGCTGTGGGGATGCCGAGACCCTGCTCCGCATGGTCGATGCGCGCAAGCCCGACGTCGCGATCGTGGACATCCGGATGCCACCCGACCACGGTGACGACGGCCTCGTCGCGGCGCAGGAGATCCGCGGCCGCCATCCGGACGTTGGGGTCCTCGTGCTCTCGCACTACCTGGACTCGCGCTACGCCGCCCGCCTCCTCGAGGAGGTACCGGCCGGCGCCGGATACCTGCTCAAGGACCGTGTCTCGGAGGTCGCGGTCGTGGCCGACGCGCTGCGACGGATCGACGAGGGCGAATGCGTGATAGACCCGACGATCGTCTCGCGGCTGGTCGCGCGCAAGCGGGCACGCGGCCCGCTCGACGTGCTGACTGAGCGCGAGCGGGAAGTACTAGCGCTCGTCGCCGAGGGTCGCTCCAACGGTGCGATCGGCGAGAAGCTCTTCTTGTCGCGTAAGACTGTCGACTCCCACATCTCGCAGATCTTCCTCAAGCTCGACCTGCGCGAGTCCCCCGAGTACCACCGGCGAGTGCTGGCAGTCCTTACCTTCCTGCGCTCCGGCTGAGGTCGCCGCTTTCCCCACCGCCGAGGCCTGACCAGGAAGTGCGCCGACGGGTTGGGTCTCGCCCGAGAGTAGATGAGGTTCTTGATGGCCTCTGGGGGAGTGGGCTGCGCCGCTCAGGCGGCGGCGTCATGGAACACGAGGCCCAGCGTGTGGCGTCGTCCGCTGCGAACGGTGCTGACGCCGTGGCGCAGCGGACCGTTGGACCAGCCTCGCTGGCTGCGCACGGGGCGGTCGCGGGTGGTGAAGACCAGGCCGTGCCCCCGGGGGATCCTGCTGGCGGTGGCGCGGGACTGCGCTCGGGGCCGTTGCTCGACGACGATGAACTCGCCGCCGGTGTAGGCATCGCCAGGCCTGTCGAGGCCGATGACCACCTGGAGCGGGAACACGAGTTCGCCGTAGAGGTCGCGATGCAGGGCGTTCCAATCACCGGGGCCATAGCGCAGCATGAGCGGCGTCGGTCGGGTCTGTCCCGCATCGTGGCACCGGTCCAGCCAGTCCTCGATACGGTCGGGCCATGGGGCGGGCTGGCCTCGCCTCTGTGCCCATGTCCGCGCGATCGGCAGCAGGTGTGGCCAGAACGCGGCCCGCAGCTCGGCCACGATCCCAGGCAGCGGGTGGGCGAAGTAGCGGTACTGACCCTCGCCGAAGCGGTGGCGGGCCATGTCGATCGTGGACCGGAACCGGGCGTCGTCGTCGTAGGCATCGACGAGGGACCGACACTCGGCGGCGGTGAGGACCGAGCCGGTGGGCCCGACCCCGACGTCGTCGAGGCCGTCACCGATGTCGGGCCAGCGGAGTCGGTCCACCCGATCGGCGATGGACATCGAGGCGCTCATGACAGTCCCGTCTCGCGAACGGTGATGCTCAGCCGCCCGGGCGGGAGGCCGAGCTCGGGCGGCGCGGTGCCCGGGAACACCTTGGGCACCCCGTGGTAGATGCGGCGGTTGGGGCCGCCGAACACCAGCAGGTCGCCGCTGCGCATCTCGATGTCGGTGAACGGTCCGGTGCGGCGGTCGACGCCGGCGAGCCGGAAGGCGCAGGCGTCACCCAGGCTGATCGTGACCACCGGGGCGGCGGACGGCTCTTCGCCGTCCTGGTGGAGGCCGAGGCGGGCACCGGGGGCATAGAGGTTCACGATGGCGGCGTCGGGTGCGTACGGGGCCGCTCCCGGACCGCCGGCGCCGTAGGCCGTTTCAACCGCCGCCCGCGCCAGCTCGACGATCTCGGGTGGGAGCGGCTTCACGGGCGCGCCGTCGGTGTCGTCCGCGCTCCGGCTGTACGCATACGGCTGCCAGTGCCACCCGAGGCACACCGACTGCACGCTCATCAGGTGGCCTGTCGGGACGCGGGGGTGGCGCAGCCCAGCGGGCGGGACGGCCCACCGGCGGAAGTCCTCGACCAGGGCTCGTTGGAGGGTGAGCCCGAGCCACGCCGGGATGTGCACGACGCCCGGCAAGACCTCGCGGCGCGGGCGGACGGCTTCGACCTCGACAAGGGGCAGGGATGGCTGGTGGATCGGGCCGGCTTCGGTGGTCGGCCCGGGCGGAAACGTGGTCGGCACGCCACCCTGGCGGCTGCGCGCCCCACCGCGACGTGTCGTCGGTACAACGAGCTTCATGTGACGTAAAACGAGCATCCACCTCCATCTGTGAGGTTCGAACCCGATGGCCATCGAGGACGAGCTACGGGAGAGCCATCACACCGTGGACCCGCCGGCCTAGTCGATGTGCTCGCCGATCTCGCGGCCCTCCTCGGAAAGGCCCTCTTCCTCCAACTCGCCCTCGAGCACCTCGCGGTAGGTGATCGGGTCGGGGTTCTCCTCGGCCGCCTCGTGGGCCAGCTCCTCTGCCCGCTCCTCGTCGGAGTCAGGGGTCTCGTCGTCGCGGTAGGACTCGGGGGTCTCGTCACGGTCGGACATGCATACCTCCTCGCCGGTCGGCTGCACCACGCGTTCCCCTAGTCCGGCCACCCGAAACGAGCGTGGAACCGCCCGGCCGCTACCGTCCCAGGGGCGATGTCGGAACCCGAGCCCGAGTGGGTCCCCAAGCGGCGGCGGTGGGTGGGCGTCGCCGGCGCCGTGGTCATCGTCGGCCTGCTCGCCGCCTCGGTCGCCGCGGCCTGGACGTCCGTCGACGAGGCCGACACCGATTCGCTGTCGGCCCCCCCGGGCGGCCCCGACGACGAGGGGTCGGGCAGCGAGCCGGCGCCGGCCACCGAGGCTGAGGTGCGCGCCGCGGTCGACGAGATCAGTGCCTTCGTCGAAACGGAGCGGGGCCTGGCGTTCACCGAGCCGGTCGACGTCGAGCTGGCAGGGGAGGGGGAGTTCCAACGTCGGCTGCTCGAGGACTTCGACGAGGACGTCGAGGAGCTACGCGAGACGGAGGTCCTCCTCAAGGCGTTCGGGTTGGTCGAGCCCAGCGTCGACCTCGTGGAGGCGATGCGCACGTTGCTCGGCGCCGGCGTGGTCGGCTTCTACGACCCCGAGACCGACGAGCTGGTGGTCCGTGGGACGGCGCTCACGCCCTTTGCCCGCACCACCATCGCCCACGAGCTCACTCACGCCCTCGACGACCAGCGCTTCGACCTCGATCGGCCCGAGTACGACGACGCGGACGACGAGATCGACTTCGGGTTCAGCGCCCTCGTGGAGGGCAACGCCCGCCGCATCGAGGACGCCTACCTTGCCGGCCTCACCGACCAGGAGCAGCTCGACGCCACCGCCGAGGAGCTGGCGCTCGGCGGCAGCCTCGACCTCGGCGACGTGCCGCTGGTGCTGGTCGACCTGATCAGCGCGCCCTACGGCCTGGGCCGCGAGCTCGTCGACGAGTTGATCGACGACGGTGGGCAGGAGGCGCTCGACGCCGCTTTCGGGGCCCCGCCGCGGACCAGCGAGCAGGTGATCGAGCCGGCGACCTACGAAGCCGGGGAGGGCGGCATCGACGTGCCGGTGCCGGCCGTCGCCGGCCAGGTCGTCGACGAGGGCGTTGCCGGCCAGTTCCTGATCCAGGTCGTGCTTGCGGATGGGCTCGACGCAGACCGTGCCCTCGAGGCGGGCTCGGGGTGGGGCGGCGACTCGGTGGTCGCGTGGCGGGATGATGAGCGGCCGTGCGCCACGCTGGCGGCCGTGGGAGACGACCCCGGCGAGACGGCGGAGTTACGGGGCGCGTTCGAGGATTGGGCGGCCGAGCGGGGCAGCGGCGGCACCGAGACCGGGCCCGACGTCACGATCGCGCCAGAGGGGGACGGGCCGGTGACCGTCCAGGCCTGCGGCGGATGACCGGTCATCCGCCCCGCGCCAGGTCGAGCGCCAGGTCCACGGCGTCGCTGGCCGTGCGGGCCGGGACGGTGCCGGCCACATCCCAGCCCTCCCCGAGGACGATGACCGGCGTTCTCGCCAGCAGGGCGAATGCGACTTCCGACAACGTGCCGTAGGCGCCCGGCAGGGCGATGACGGCGGCGGCGTCCATCACCACCAGGGCGTTGCGCGCCTCGCCCACGCCGGTAGGCACGGGGATCGTGACGTAGGGGTTGGCCTCGGCGCGGGTGGTGCCCGGGAGGATGCCGACCGTGGAGCCGCCCGCCAGCACGGCGCCCCGGCTCGCGGCCTCGGCCACGCCCGCGCGCCCACCGGTGACGACGACGCAGCCGCGCTGTGCGAGCAGGCGGCCGACCTCCTCGGCGAGGGCGAGGACCAACTCGCTGGCCTCGGTGCCGCCGACCACCGACACGTAGCGCGGCCGCGATGAGAGTCCGGCCATCCCCATGGCCGGATTATCGCGTGCGCGCCGCCCGGCTGAGCTGGGCGTGGGAGTCGCCGCTTGTGGATGCGGTCGCGCGCCAGCACGGTGGGTACCGTCCATCACGTGACAACCGAAGGCGACGGCTACCGCATGGAGCAGGACAGCATGGGAGACGTACGGGTGCCCGCCACAGCTCGGTGGGGTGCCCAGACGCAGCGGGCGGTGGAGAACTTTCCGATCTCGGGGGTGCGCCTGGAGGCTTCGCTGATCGCGGCGCTCGCCCGCATCAAAGGGGCCGCTGCGCAGGCCAATGCCCGACTCGGCGTCATCGAGTCGGACATGGCCGACGCCATCAGGGCCGCCGCCGCCGAGGTGGCCGACGGCCGCTGGGACGCGCAGTTCCCCATCGACGTGTTCCAGACCGGTTCGGGCACGAGCTCCAACATGAACGCCAACGAGGTCCTGGCCAACCTTGCGTCCGAGCGGCTGGGGCGCCGGGTCCACCCCAACGACCACGTCAACGCCTCGCAGTCGTCGAACGACGTGTTCCCGTCGGCGATCCACGTGGCGGCTGCACACCAGACGCAGACCGTGTTGCTCCCGGCGCTCGAGTACCTGTGCCTGGCGCTGCGGGCCAAGGCACATTCGTTCGCCGAGGTCGTCAAGTCGGGTCGCACGCACCTCATGGACGCCACGCCGGTGACACTCGGCCAGGAGTTCGGCGGCTACGCCGCACAGGTCTCCCAGGCGGCGGGGCGCGTCAAGTCCACGATCGCCAGCGTCGGCGAGCTGCCGCTCGGCGGCACGGCGGTAGGCACCGGCATCAACTGTCCTCCCGGGTTCGCTGCCGACGTGATCGAGCAGTTGGCGCGGGACCTGGAGCTGCCTCTCGTCGAGGCGGGCGACCACTTCGCGGTGCACGGCGCCCGCGACGCGCTGGTGGCACTGTCGGGCAGCCTCCGGGCCCTGGCCGTTGCCCTGGTCAAGATCGGCAACGACATCCGCTGGATGGCGTCAGGGCCTCGCACCGGGCTGGCCGAGATCCGCCTGCCCGACCTGCAGCCGGGCTCGTCGATCATGCCGGGCAAGGTCAACCCGGTGCTGGTGGAGGCACTGACCCAGGTAGCGGCTCAGGTGATGGGCAACGACGCTGCCGTCGCCTTCGCCGGATCCCAGGGCAACTTCGAGCTCAATGTCTACATGCCGGTCATGTCCCGCAACCTGCTGGAGTCGATCCGCCTGCTGGGCAACGTGACCCGCCTGTTCGCCGATCGCTGCGTGGCCGGCATCGACGCCGACGTCGAGCGCTGCCGGGCGTACGCCGAGTCGAGCCCGTCGCTGGGGGCGTCGCTCAACCCGTACATCGGCTACGACGCGGCCGGCGTCATCGTCAAGGAGAGCATCGCCACCGGGCGCAGCGTGCGCGAGCTGGCGCTCGAGAAGGGGCTGCTCACCGAGGAGGAGCTGGACGTCGCCCTCGACGTCCTCGGCATGACCAAGGGCGGGGTCCGCAAGTAGCCGCCACTCAGGCGCCGAGGGCGGGGGAACCGGGGTACGGCTTGGGGTCCGCGGGCCCGGGGATGTTGGGCCGGGTCCAGCTCATCGCCTTGGCCAACTCCGACACGGCTTCACGCCACTCCGGCGGGTCCCACCCCTCGGCGAGGGCGGCGACCGACCGGTCCTGGCGCAGGTGCACGAAGGCGGGCAGCTCGTTGACGCCGATGGCCTTGACCAGGTCGCGGTCCGGGTCGGCGAAGGTCAGCATCCTCTGCGCCCACGGTCCCAGGAACTCGCGGGTGTCGGCGGCGTTGGCGGTGACGACGAAGGCGATGCGGCAGTCGGCGCCCCGGAAGTCCTCCAGGATGCGACCGGCGGTCTCCAGCAGCCAGGCGCTCTCGTACGTGTAGGGATCGAGGATCACGGCCGCCAAGTGGAACGTGGTCAGCCAGGCGTCGAGGCTCCGTGGCTCACCGTCGAGCGGCGCGAGCTGTAGGTCACCCGGGGGGTCGGTCGCCACGGCCCGAGACGGTAGCAAGCTGCGGTTTCCGTGAGCAGATTCGGGGCTACGGTCGGACCGGTGCACCCGATCGAGCGGCTGCGGGCGGTGGCGCGAGCGCGAGACGTCGAGCAGACGCTGCTGGCGAGCGAGGCCGCGTCGGTGCTCGGGTCGCTGGCGTTCGATCCGATGAGCCTGCTCACGTCATGTCGCCGCCTGATCGACCGGCACCCGGCGGCCGGCGCGCTGTGGTGGGCCTGCGCCCGGTTGCTCGCCGCCGACAACGCCCGGGCGGAGGCCCGGACGATCGCCCTCGAGCTCGACGACGATCCCGCCCGGATCGACGTGAGCCTCGAGCTGCCCGAGGGAGCGCTCGTCGCCGTGATCCCCGACGCCGCCGGCGGCTCGGACCTCGCGTACGACCTGGCGGGCATGCGCGACGACCTCGAGGTGGTCGACCCCGACGACTTCGACGCTCGCAGCCACGCTGGCGAGCGGATCCTGCTCATCGAGGCGGGCGCCGCCGGCCCCGACCGGTTCCTGGGCGCGCCCGGGACGGGCCCGGCGGTGGCGGAGGCCCGGGAGACGGGGGCGGCCGTGTGGCTGCTGGTGGCCGTGGGCCGGCGCCTGCCGGGACCGCTGTTCGATGCCATCGTCGGCCGTGTCGGTGCTGCGGCCGGTCAGGTCGTTCCGATCGTGGGGATCGACAGGGTCATCGAGCCCCGCCAGGTTCCGTGCCCCTGCCCGCCCGAGCTGCTGCACGCGCCCCCCGCGCGGTAGCCGACGGCAGTCGCGCGCACCCCCGCCGGCCGCAGCCCCGAGACCTGAAAGAATCCCCCGCGATGAAGCGCCGCGACCTGATCCTGATGTCCGACGACGAGGTGGCCGAGTTCCTCCGAGGGCGCCACACCATGAACGTCGCCACCATCAACCACGACGGGACGATCCACATGGTGGCCATGTGGTACGGCTTCATGGGGAAGGCGCCGGCGTTCTGGACGTTCGGCAAGTCGCAGAAGATCCTCAACCTCGAGCGCAACCCGCAGATCACCTGCCTGGTCGAGACCGGCGACAAGTACGAGGAGCTGCAGGGCGTCGAGCTGGTGGGCCGGGCCGAGCTGGTACCCGACCACGACGGCCGGATGGCCATCGGCCGCAGCGTCTTCGAGCGGTACGTCGGCGAATGGTCCGACGAGGTGCAACCCTTTCTCGAGCGCACCGGCGCCAAACGTCTGGGCGTGATCGTTCACGTCGACCGCGTCGTCTCCTGGGACCATCGCAAGCTGGAAGGCCAGTACTGAACGGGCGGACATGAGCGACGTCGTCGAGCGCTACATAGAGCTCGGGCTGCGGCTCGGCCGCCACGTCGACGGATTCGTGGACGCCTACTACGGCCCGCGCGAGCTGGCATCCCGCGCCGAGGCCGAGCCGCCGCGCCCGCCCGCGGAGCTGGCTGCCGAGGTCGGTCGCCTGGTCGCCGACCTCGATGCCGGCGACGGTGCGGACCAGGTCGATGCCGGGCGTCGCCGCTGGATCCGCGCCCAGGCACTGGGCCTGCGCACCAGCGCGCGCAAGCTGGCGGGCACAGACATCGGCTACCTCGACGAGGTCGAGTCGTGCTACGGGGCTCGCCCCGCGCTCGTACCGGACGAGGAGCTCGCGGCCGCTCACGGGAGCCTCGATCGGGTTCTGCCCAGCGAGGGCGGCGCACCGCTGCGCGAGCGGTACATCGCCTGGCGCGAGGCGCACGCCGTGCCGCCCGCGAAGCTCGAGCCCGCCATCCGGTCCCTGGCCGATGACCTGCGGGAGCGGACCCAACGGCTCTTCGGGCTGCCGGACGGGGAGCACGTCGACTGGATCTTCGAGACCGACAAGCCGTGGTCCGGCTTCAACTACTACGAGGGAGGGCTCCGCAGCCGGGTCGCCATCAACCTCGACCTGCCGGTGCTGTCGCTGACGCTCGGCCAGCTCGTGGCCCACGAGGCCTACCCGGGCCATCACACGGAGCACACCCGCAAGGAGGTCGGCCTCGTCCGCCAGCGTCGCTGGCTCGAGGAGACGATCTTCCTCGTGGGCACGCCGCAGTGCACGATGGCCGAGGGCTTGGCCGACCTCGGGGTCGAGGTCGTGGTGGGTCGCCGTCCGGAGTCGGTGGTGGCCGAGCACCTGCGGCCACTGGGCATCCGCTACGACGCCGAGGTCGCTGCGGCGGTGGCCGAATCGGCCGAGGCGCTGTCCTGGGTGCGGTCGAACGCCGCCGTCCACCTGCACGACGGCGGTTGGCCCGTCGAGGACGTGATTGCCTACCTCGAGCGTTGGGCGCTGCTGCCCCGCAACCGGGCCGAAAAGGCGGTGTCGTTCCTCACCGATCCGACGTGGCGCGCCTACAGTCACTGCTACACCGAGGGACTGCGGCTGTGCCGGGCGTACGTCGACGGCGATCCCGCTCGGTTCGAGCGCCTGGTTACAGAGCAGTTGCTCCCGGCCGACCTGGCCGCCGCCGCGGCGTAGCCTCCGCCTG
>DASSDL010000011.1:0-60494 GCA_035697145.1 Acidimicrobiales bacterium | reverse complement strand
GCGGGTGGCCGACTAGGGTCCTGACCTCGACTGCAGCCGATTGCAACCGATGAGGGCCGAATAGCTGATGGGTTCGTTGATCAAGAAGCGCCGCAAGCGCATGCGCAAGAAGAAGCACAAGAAGATGCTGAAGCGCACCCGCTGGCAGCGCCGGGCCGCCGGCAAGTAGTCCGTCGGTCAGCGGTACGCCGGGACGGTCCGGGCGACCACCCTCCCGGCGCCGGGGTACGCCCCCTCCACGTACCAGGTCGATCCCGAGCCGGCGAGCACCGGCGCCTGGCCCGTGGCCTCGCCCAGGCGATCGCGCCAGCGAGCCAGGCCGGGCTCGACGCTCAGTGCCGCCGGCTCGAGGTCGTTGGCGCCGCCCCCCGTCGGTCCGCCCAGCGCGTCCCACGCCCGGTACACGGCCACCGTCGAGCAGCCGAACGGCGGCGTTACCAGCGTGAACGTCCGCTCGGCGAAGGGCAGCGGCTCGAGCCGATCGCCGATGCCCGTCACCCGCGCCCGCCCGCCCCGCAGGCAGAACGGCACGTCGGCGCCGAGGGTCGCCGCCAGCGCCACGTCGTCGTTGCCGGCCCAGCGCAGGACGGCGGCGGCATCGGCAGATCCACCGCCCAGCCCGCCACCCGCCGGGATGCGCTTGACCAGCCGTATGTGCGCGTCCCGGCCCACCGCCCGCAGGGCCCGTCGCACCAGGTTGTCGTCGCCGGCGGGGACGCCCGGCGGCAGTCCCGGTGCCGCGGGCACCCCCGGTCGCAGCGCGCCATGACCGACGGCCGCCGGCGCAGGCAGCGACGACGCGTCGGCACCGGGTCGGGCATCGACGATCACGAACCCCGAACCCTCACTGAACGTCAGCTCGTCGACCAGGTCCAGGCTCACGATCTCTGCGTCGAGCAGGTGATAGCCGTCGGCGCGCACGCCCGTCACCCGCAGCGAGAGCGTGAGCTTCGCCGGGGCGAGGACGACGCTCAGTCCGTGGTCTTCTGCTTGCCCAGCCACACGCTGACGGCCAGGAGCACCGCCGCATAGAAGATCCCGGTCGCGAGGTTCTGCAGGCTCCCGAACAGCGCGTCGGGCGGCGGGCCTCCGGGTTGCGGCGGACGCGGCGGCACCTGGCCGTAGGGGCCCGGCGAAGTCTGGTCGCTCATGGCCGTCACCTTGTCACACCGCGTTCTCGAGGCGGGCCCAATCCTCCAGGCTCAGCTCCTCGGCTCGGGCATCGGGGCGCACGCCCGCCCGCTCGAACGCGGCCGGGTCGACGAGCGACGCCAGGGAGCGTCGAAGCATCTTGCGGCGCTGGCCGAACCCGGCCTCGACCAGGCGGAACAAGCGCTCGGGGTCGACGTCGACTCGCGGCTCGGGCAGCCGACGCAGGCGCACCAGGGCCGACTCCACGCGGGGCTGGGGGAGGAAGACCGTGGGCGGCACCCGGCCCACCACCTCGGCATCGGCCCGGTAGGCGACCTTGACCGAGGGGATGCCGTAGGACTTGCTCCCCGGCCCGGCCGCCAGCCGCTCCCCCACCTCGCGCTGGACCATCACCAGCATGCGGTCGATCGCCGGCGCGCGGGCGAGTAGGTCCAGCACCAGAGGAGTCGCCACGTTGTAGGGGAGGTTGGCCACCAGCGCCCACCGATCCTCGCCCCCGCCGGCGCCATCGGCCCCGAGCACCTCGTCCCAGTCGAGGGCCATGGCGTCACCCTCCACCACCCGCACCCCGAGGGGCTCGACCACCGACCGCAGCACCGGCAGCAGGTGCCGATCGAGCTCCACGGCCGTCACCTCGGCTCCGGTCTCCGCCAGCGCGACCGTGAGCGACCCCAGGCCCGCACCGACCTCGACCACTCGGTCGCCGGGACCGATGCCGGCAAGCCGGGCGATGCGCCGCACTGTGTTCGGGTCGGCGACGAAGTTCTGTCCCAGCGCCCGGCTGGGCGACAACCCGTGCTCGGCGAGCAGATCGCGCACCTGCCGGCGGGTCAGGGTCATCCGAAATCCTGCCGCGGGATCGGTTGCCGGGGCCACCAATACCGCGGCAGGTTTCACCGGAGGCGGTACACCCGCTCGGCGTTGGCCCAGGTCGCCCCTGCGACCGCTTCCACCGCGACGCCCAAGACGTCGGCCACCGCGGCGCCGACGAGCGGCACGAGCGCCGGGCGGTTGGGGCGACCGCGGTATGGCACGGGCGCCAGGTAGGGGCTGTCGGTCTCGACGAGCAGCCGCTCGAGCGGGCACATTGCCGCCGCCGCCCGGACGTCGTCGGCCGACCCGAACGTGACGATGCCGGAGAACGACAGGTACCCGTCCCGGTCGAGGCACGCCCGGGCGTCGTCGGGCCCGCCGGTGAAGCAATGGAAAACGGTGCGGGCGGGCACACCCTCGGCGTCGAGGACGGTGAACGTGTCGTCCCAGGCCTCGCGGGTGTGGATCACCAGGGCCAGGTCGCGCTCGTGCGCCAGCGCGATCTGGGCGGCGAACATGTCGCGCTGCACCGGCCGGGGCGAGTGGTCGTAGTGGTAGTCGAGCCCGCACTCGCCCACGGCCACCACCCCAGCCTCGCCGAGCAGGTCGACGACCCCATCGAGCCCGTGGCGTGCCTCGTGGGGATGCAGGCCCACGGTGGCCCACACCACACCGGGGTGCCGCGCCGCCGCGCGCACCGCCTCGGCCGACCGCAGCGCGTCGGTCCCCACGGTGACGAGCCGCTCGACGCCGGCCTGCTGGGCCTCGGCCACCATGGCGTCGACCTCGCCGGCGTCGACCTCCTCGTCGACGTCCCAGCCCAGGTGGCAGTGGTCGTCGGTCCAGCGGATCGGCACGCGGAGCGCCGCTCCCGCTGCTAGTCCGCCGGCAGGCGGGGGAACAGCGGTGCGCCCTTGGCCACCGGTACACCGCCGGGATAGCCGCCCCAGTTGGCCGCCTCGGGCAGACGCTGGTCGAGGACGGATCCGGGAAGGCCGAGTCGCCGCCACGCCTCCTGCGCCGTGGTGGGTATCGCCGGGCTGGCCAGCACCGACACGATCCGCAGCGCCTCGAGGGCGTCGCCGAGCACTGCGTTGACCTCGGGACCGGGATCCATCTTCCAGGGCTCGTTGGCCTCGAGGAAGCTGTTGGTCTCGCGGATCAACCGCCAGGTGGCCTCGAGCGCGCCCGCCGGCTGGACGTCGGCCCACGCCGCGGCCGCGGCCGCGTAGACGTCGGCGGCCACCGGCGCCAGCGGGCTGTCGGGCCGTGGCGCGGGCCCCACCCCGCCGCACTTGCGGCCGACGACCGTCGCCACCCGGGACAGCAGGTTGCCGAAGTTGTTGGCCAGGTCGCTGTTGTACCGCTCGACCATGCGCTCGTAGCTGAACTCGCCGTCCGGCCCGAACGCGTTGTCGCGCAGGAAGTGGTAGCGGAAACCGTCGACGCCGAACTCGTCGACCAGGTCGGCCGGGGCGATCTGGTTGAAGGCGGTCTTGCTCATCTTCTCGCCGCCGACCAGCAGGAAGCCGTGGACCGAGATGTGGGCCGGCGGGTCGATGCCCGCCGCCATGAGCATCGCCGGCCAGTACACGCAGTGGAACCGCAGGATGTCCTTGCCGATCAGGTGGTGCACCGCCGGCCACCAGGTGGCGAACCGCTCGTCGTCCTGCCCGTAACCGACGGCCGTGGCGTAGTTGATGAGCGCGTCGTACCAGACGTAGGTGACGTGTGCCGGGTCCCAGGGCAGCGGCACGCCCCAGGAGATCGACGTGCGGCTGATCGAGAAGTCGTCGAGCCCGCCCCGGATGAACCCCAACGCCTCGTTGCGCCTGGTCTCGGGGCGCACGAAGTCGGGATGCGCCGCGTACCAGTCGAGCAGCGGCTGCTGGAAGCGGGACAGCTTGAAGAAATAGTTGTCCTCCTTCATCTGCTCGACCGGACGGTGGTGGATGGGGCACAAGCCGTCGATCAGCTCGTCGGGCGTGTAGTACGCCTCGCATGAGACGCAGTACAGGCCCTCGTAGACGCCCAGCTCGATGTGACTGTTGTCGTAGACCCGCTGCAGGAACGCCTGCACCGCCGTGTGGTGGCGGGGCTCGGTGGTGCGGATGAAGTCGTCGTTGGAGATGTTGAGCAGCTTCCAGGCGTCGCGGAAGCGCTCGGACGTGCGGTCGGCCATCTCCTTGGGGCTCATGCCGTTGCGCTCGGCGGCCCGCTGCACGTTGAGCCCGTGCTCGTCGGTGCCGGTGAGGAAGAAGGTGTCGTCGCCCATGAGGCGGTGCCAGCGGGCGAGCGCATCGGCGATGACCGTGGTGTAGGCGTGGCCGATGTGCGGGGCGTCGTTGACGTAGTAGATGGGGGTCGTCACGTAGTAGCGCACCACAGAGCGAGGCTACTGGCCGTAGTGGCGGACCCGATCGTGATATCCCCCCGCGGCGGCGGGCCGGGTAGGGTGGCTCGGCCGCCGCAGTAGGTCGTTGCGGCCAGCTTCGACCCAGAGGCGCCCGCTGGGATGTTGTTGGAGGACAGACACTGAGCCCTGCTCGACCGCCGTCGCCGCGACGGAGGAACGACCGAGCCAACAGAGACCGAGACGGCCGCAAGGTTCGCCCTGCCGACGAGTTGGGGCGGAACGAGCCGCCGTCCCCGGGTCGCGGGCGCGCCCCCCGATCCGGCGACCGGGACCCACCGGGCTGGTCGGACTCGCCGCCGCGCCCGAGCCCGGACGTACCGGGTGAGGCGGACGATCCCGATATCCCGCGGATCACGGCCATCCACCCCTCGACGGACGCGTCGCCTCGCCCGTGGGAGGAGGCTGCGGCGGCGGCGGCCGCGACCCGCGGCGCGGCGGTCCAGCACCGCCGGCCGAATGACCCGGTGACGCCCGTTTCGCCGCGCGCCTGGCGCGAGGAGGTCGCCCGCCGGACGACCAGGCGGGCCCCCGCGGCGACGCCCCCCGACCGGCGCGACACGGCGCCGGCGGCCCGGCGCCGGTCCTGGGACGACCCACGTCCAATGCCGCAGGACTGGAGTGACCCCGCGCGCAGCCAGCCCCGCCAACCGGCCGAATGGGGCGATCCGACCGTCGCCCCACCGGCCGACGACTGGGACGAAGGCACGCGCTTCCGCCCCCCGGAGGCGTTGGCAGGCGACCACACGGCTACGTCGCCCTCCGCTCCGCGCGCCTGGGACGAGCCCCCGGTCGATCTGGTGGAGGACTGGGCCGACGACGGCGTTCGCCTCAAGGTCGCGCCGGCCGAGTCGCCCGCGCCGCCTGCGTTCGACGGTGACGGCGGCCGCCGGCGGCCACGCCGGGCGGCGCCCCGACGCGGCGAACGCCCGGCGCCGGGCACTGTCGATCGGGGACCCCGCCTGCCGCACGTCCCCGGCTTCGACGGGCTCCGCGCTGTCGCGCTGCTGGCGATCCTCGCCTTCCACCAGGGATACGACCTGGTCAGGGGTGGCTTCCTCGGCATCTCCAGCTTCTTCACCCTCTCGGGCTTCCTCGCCGCGACCCTGCTCTTGGCGGAGTGGTCTCAGGACGGTCAGGTGTCGCTGGCCCGGTTCTGGGAGCGGCGGGCCCGGCGCCTGATCCCGGCGCTCGCGCTCGTGCTCGCCGCGGTCGTCGTGCTGCAGGCGGCTCTGCGGGTCGGCGCCGGTCCCGGGTTCCGGGGCGACGTGCTGGCGGCCGCCGGCCAGGTACTCAACTGGCGCTTCGCCTTCGGGGGCGACGGCTTCGCCAGCGTGCTCATCGACCCGTCACCGGTCCAGCACATCTGGGCGGTGTCACTGGCGGTGCAGGTCTTCCTGCTCCTGCCCCTCGCTTTCGTCTGGCTCATGCGGGTGGTCGGCACCCGCTGGCGGGCGGCCGGAGCGGTGTTCGGCCTGGCGGCCGTGGGGTCGTTCGTAGCTGCGTCCATGACCGCGGATCGGGCCGGCAACGACGGGGTCGCCTACTACGGCACCCACACCCGGATCGGCGAGCTGCTGGTGGGCGTCGTCCTCGCCTACGCCGTGCTGAGCCCCGCTTTCCGCCGGCACATGGAGACGCCGCGCGGCGCGGCCGTCCTGCGCTACGGCCCGCTCTTGGCGCTGGCCGGCCTGGCGTGGCTCTGGTCCACGACCAGCCTGTACTCGTCCAACCTGTTCGGTGGAGTGACGGCCGTCAACGCCCTGCTCACGGCGGTCGTCGTGCTGGCGGTCACCATCCCGGGCCCGGCCTCCACCGCGCTCGGCTGGCGGCCGCTGCGTGCCATCGGCACGATCAGCTACGCCGCCTACCTGGTCCACTGGCCGATCTACCTGCTGCTCGACGAGGACCGCACCGGCCTCGAGTCGAACGTGCTGTTCCTGGCCCGCCTGGCAGCCACGCTGGCGGTGGCGGCGCTGTTGACCTGGGTGGTGGAACGGCCCATCCGGTTTCGCCTGGCGGTCCCCCGGCGTCAGCTAGGCGTGGCGCTCGGCACCAGCCTGGCGTTGGTGGGCGCAGTCGCGCTGGTCCTGCCCGAACAGCCGCCGCCCGACGTGAGCCTCAGCGTCGACAACGGCGACGGGCCCGGTGACCTCGAAGTCGTGGCGCCGTCCGCCGGCGCCGACGAGATCGTGCGCATCGCCCTCGTTGGCGACGGGCTCGCCGGCTCGCTGACATCGGGCCTGGAGACCTGGAACGCCGACCAGACCGACCACCAGGTGCGCGTCGACACTCACGTGGCCCCCGGCTGCCCCATCAGCACTCCCGGCCCGGTGCGGTTGGCGGGCGAGACCATCGGTGACGACATCGCCTGCGTGGGGTTCGGGCCCCGTTTGCCCGAGCTGCTCGACGCCTCCGGCGCCGACGCCATCGTCGTGGTCGGCGGGCTGGCCGATCTCGGGGAGCGCGAGATCGACCGCAAGTGGCGGCACATCGGCGACCCGGTGTTCGACGACTGGCTCGGCGACCGCTACGACGACCTCGCCGATCGCCTGGCGGGGCACGACGTGCCGGTGCTGTGGGCGACGTATCCGCACGTGCGGCTCGCCCCGGGCAACGATGGCGAAGGAGACTGGACGACGGTGGCCGACAACGATCCGCTGCGGGTCGAGCGGCTCAACGAGATCATCCACGACACGGTGGCCGGCCGCGACGGCTTCTCCGTCATCGACCTCGACGCCTGGACCCAGGACCTGCCCGCGGGTGGCGCCTTCGGCGCCGAGTACCGGCTCGAGGGCCGAGACCTCACCGAGGCGGGGGCGGACGCCGCCGTCCGCTGGCTCGTGCCCGAGGTCCTGGAGGCCACCGGCACCGAGCCGCCCACCGCCGACGACGAGAGCGGCGACGCGACCACCAGCACCACCGGCTAGGCCACCCGAGGCAACAGGAACCGCCGCGACCGGGTGCCATGCTGGGGCCGCCCTATGGCCACCTTCATCCTCCGCATCGACGACCCGGGCGACGCGGGCCCCGGCGCCCCGCGTCTCGCGGTCAAGGACCTGCTCGATGTGGCGGGCACGCCCACGACGGCCGGTTCCGCCGTGGTCGCCGCCGTCGCCGGGCCGGCCCCCACCGACGCCCCCTGCGTCGCTGCGGCCCGGGCCGCCGGGGCCCGGATCGTCGGCAAGACCAACCTCCACGAGCTGGCGTTCGGCGGCACCGGCATCAATCCCCACTTCGGCACGCCGGTGAATCCGCTCGACCCCACCCGCATCCCCGGCGGATCGTCGAGTGGCTCGGCGGTCGCCGTGGCCACCGGCGAGGCCGACGTCGCCATCGGCACCGACACCGCCGGGTCGGTCCGCACCCCATCGGCCTGCTGCGGCACCGTCGGCCTCAAGACCACCTGGGGCCGCATCCCCACCACCGGCGTGTGGCCGCTGGCGCCGTCGCTGGACACCGTTGGCCCGATGGCCCGGGACGTCGCCGGTGTCACCCTGGGGATGCAGCTCCTCGAGCAGGGCTTCACGGCGCAGGGGCCGACCGCGACCACCGTGGGCCGCGTCCGGTTGCCGACCCCGGTCGACCCCGTCGTCGATCGGGCCGTCGACGACCTGCTGGCCGCCAGCGGCCTCGACGTGGTCGACCTCGTCCTGCCGGGGTGGGCTGCCGCGGCGCGGGCGGGCGGCACGGTGCTCTTCGGCGAGGCCTGGCTCACGGACCAGTCTGTCTACGAGGCCGACGCCGCCGGCCTGAGCGCGGAAACGCGGCAGCGGCTCGAGCAGGGGCGAGCCATCCCCGCTGCGGAGCTGGCGGCCGCCCGGGCCCATGCCCGCCGCTGGCGCCACGAGCTGGCCGGGGTGTTCGCCGGCGTCGAGCTGCTGGCCTTCCCGACCCTGCCGGTGCTGGCCACCCGCCTCGACGAACCGCCGCCCGACAGCCGGACGACCAACGTGCCCGTCAACCTGGCCGGCGTGCCGGCCCTGGCCCTGCCCGCCCCCACCGACGGGCCGCTGCCGGCCAGCGTCCAGCTGGTCGGGCCGCGCGGGTGCGAGTCGCTGCTCCTGGCCACCGGCGCCCTGCTCGAGGCGGCGGCGCTGACCCTGTCCTGAGCGCCTGCGTCCCATGCCCCGCATCCGCGTCCGGGCCACGATCGAAGCTCCCCGCAGCGCGGTGTGGGCGCGGCTGGCGGACATCTCCGACCACGTCCACTGGATGGCCGACGCCCGAGCCATCCGGTTCACGAGCGAGCGGCGCACCGGCGTCGGGACCACGTTCGAGTGCGAGACCCGGATCGGGCCGCTCCGCACCACGGACGTCATGGAGGTGACCGAGTGGCGCCGGGGCCGGTCCCTCGGGGTGCGCCACACCGGGGTCGTTTCAGGCGCCGGGCGCTTCGTCTTGCGCCGCGGCCGGCGGGGCCCCACCCGGATCACGTGGGACGAGCGGCTGCGGTTCCCCTGGTGGCTGGGCGGGCCCGTCGCCGGCCTGGTTGCCGTCCCGGTTCTCCGCCTGGTCTGGCGCAGCAACCTGCGGCGGTTGGCCTCGTTGGTGGAGAATCGGGCCCATGGCTGACGAACCGCAGGCCAGCCGGCCGTACATGCCGGGCTATGGCACGCACGGGCCGACCGAGGGCACCGGCCTGCTCCCCTGGTCGTGGGCGACCGAACGGCTCACCCGGTCGCACGACTACTGGGTGGCGACCACCCGGTCCGACGGCCGGCCCCACGTCATGCCGGTGTGGGGGGTGTGGTGGGACGACGCGCTCTGGTTCAGCAGCGGGCTGCGGTCCAGCAAGGCCCGCAACCTGGCGGCCGACCCCCGCTGTGCGATCACCACCGACAACCCGCTGGAGCCGGTCGTGCTGGAGGGCACGGCCGCCGCAGTTCGGGACGCGGACGCCATCCGGGGCTTCGCCGAGCGGCTGGGCGCCAAGTACGAGACCGACTACGCCGCCGACTTCTTCGACCCCGACGTCAACGGCACCTACCGCGTGGCACCGACCTGGGCGTTCGGGCTGCTGGAGAGCGACTTCGACGGCTCTCCGACCCGGTGGCGGTTCGGCTGAAGGGTCAGGCGACGACCAGGCAGCCGGCGTAGAGGGCCACCGCGATGGCCCCGCACGCCACCACCGGCAGCACCGGTGGCGTGTTGCGGCCCAGGCGCGGGCCCCACTCCCACAGGATCCAGCCGCCCAACGCCCCGGCGACCAGACCGCCGATGTGGCCGCCGATGGAGATGCCCGGTATTGCAAAGGTGAAGATCAGGTTGATCACCAGCAGCGGCCCGATGCCGGTGCTGAAGGGGTCGACGCCGCGTGAGCGCAGGGCGATGAAGGTGGCGCCCATGAGCCCGAAGACCGCGCCGGAGGCGCCGAGTGTCAGGGCGTTGGGATCGAGGATCAGCGTGAGGAACGACCCGCCGAGCAGCGACATGAAGTAGAGCACCGCGAAGGCCCAGCGCTTGATCGCCGGCTCCAGCAGGTTGCCCAGCTGCCACAGCAGGAACATGTTGAACCCGACATGCAGCAAGTTGGCGTGCAGGAACCCGGCCGTGATCGGCCGCCACCAGTCGCCGGCCGCCACCGCCGGGCCGTAGAGCGCGCCATCGGCCGTCCAGTTGGAGTCGCCGAACTGGTTCGAGCCCGACACCATGTCGCCGATGAAGATGGCCAGGTTGGCCGCCACCAAGGCCATCGTGACGACGGGGCGGGTGGCCAGCGACCGCAGGGGCATCGTGCGCTGTCGGCCGGCACGAGCACATTCGGGGCAGTGGAACCCCACCGAGGCCTGGTTCATGCACGACGGGCAGATGGGCCGGTCGCAGCGCTGGCAGCGGACACCGGCGCGTCGGTCGCCGTGTCGATAACAGGTCTGCACGCTCGTGGACATGCTTCCCGCTCCTGCCGCCGACGGCGGCGGGCCGCTCGGGCTGTCGACGCGTTGCTCCCCGCTCCCACGGCCGCTCGGGCCGGGCTCGCTCTCCCGCCCTTCGGGGCGCTCGCTCATGGTGCTGGAGGCTACCGGCGCGGGGTGTGATCTGGCCGGTCAGGCCGCCGACGGATCGGCCGAACCGGCGCCCCTGCCGGCGACGTCGGGGACGCAGGCCAGGCGGCGGCCGCCGATGCGGTCGCGCAGCAGCCACTGGGCGCCGAGCCCGGCACCCGCGACGGCGGCGGCGACCGCGAACCCGCCGCGGTAGCTGGTCAACGACACCGCGACACCGATGAGGGTGGCGCCGAACCCGGCGGACAGGTCGAAGAACACCGAGAACGTGCCGACCGCGTGGCTGCGCTCGCTCTCGGGCGCCGCCGCCATGACGGCGGTGAACAGCGACGGGTACAGGAGCGACATGCCGATCCCCAGCGGGACCGCCGCCAGCCAGATGGCGGGTACCGACGCCCACACCGCCACCAGCCCCACGCCGATGCCCACGCCGCAGAGCGCGAGGGTCGAGCCCCGGCGCCAGCCGAGGCGATCGGGCAGGCGGGCTCCGACGATCCGCACGACGAGGACCAGCCCGGCATACAGGCCGAACACCGCTCCCACGCTCTCCTGGCCGAGGTCCTCGGCGAACAGCGGGACGAACGACGAGAACGCGATGAACGGGACGAGCCCGAGGAACAGGATCACGCCCGGCCACAACGCGTCGCGCTGCAGGAAGCTGCGGTGGGGCGCCACCGCCACCGTGGGCCCCTTGGGGATCCACAGGCTTATGACCGCAGCACCCGCACAGCAGGCCGCGAGCGAGATCCACAGCGTGGTGAAGCCGTGCGTGACCAGCGACTCGCCGATGGGTGGTCCGACCGCCAGGCCGCCGTAGAGCGCGACCGAGAAGTAGGACGCCGCCTCGCCGCGGCGCTGGTCGGGCGCCAGGTCCTGGGCGGCGGTGGCCACGCCCACGAACATGGCTGCCTCGCCGGCGCCGGTGAGCAGGCGGGCGAGCACAAGCATCCACAGCTCGGTGGCGACCGCATACAGCAGGATCGAGACCGCGACCACGGAGGCGCCGGACACCGCCAGCACGCGCCGGCCCCGCGTGTCTCCGATGCGCCCGGTCCAGGGGCGCAACAGGGCCGCCGTCACCGCCAGCGAGCCGACACCGACGCCCACCTGCACGCCGCCCCCGCCCAGTTCGCCCTCGACGAACCGGGGCACGGTGGGGATCAGCGCACCGAGGGCGATGAAGTACGCGAACGCCGCCAGCATCACCACCGCGAACTGCGGTGTGAGCAGGCTTTTTTCATCGTCGTCTAGTGGAGCCGGGGGGACGTCCGGGGGCACAGGAACATCCAGTCTCCCACCTGGGCTCGAGCGGTCTCCACCCCGTTAGTCCCGCGGAACGAGCCAACGGGCGGCCAGCGGCGGCAGCGTCAGCACCGCCGAATCTGGCTGGCCCTGCCATGGCGTGGCGTCGGTGTGCACCTCCGGCTGCACCACGCCGCTGCCGCCCCAACGCTCCTCGTCGGTGTTGAGCACGTCGACCCAACGGCCCGCCATCGGCAGGCCGATCCGATAGCCGTGGCGAGGCACCGGGGTGAGGTTGGCGACGCAGGCCACCACCCCGTCACCGCCCGCCGAGCCCAACCGCAGGAATGCGTACACCGAAGCGTCGCGGTCATTGGCGTCGAGCCAGGCGAAACCCGCAGGCGTCGTGTCACCGGACCACAGCGCCGGGTGGGCGGCCTCCACCGTGTTGAGCTCGCGGAGCATGTCGCGCACGCCCCGGTGCAGCGGATCGGCCAGCAGGTACCAGTCGATCTCGCGGTCCTGGCTCCACTCCCGTTCCTGCGCCAGTTCGGCGCCCATGAACAGCAGCTGCTTGCCGGGATGGGACCACATCCAGGCGTACAGCGCCCGCAGGTTGGCAAAGCGCTGCCACGGATCGCCCGGCATCTTGTTGAGCAGGGAGCCCTTCAGGTGCACGACCTCGTCGTGGCTCAGCGGCAACACGTAGTTCTCGCTCCAGGCGTAGGTGAGCCCGAATGTGAGCAGGTCGTGGTGCCAGCGGCGATGTACGGCCTCGTGTCCGAAGTACTCGAGCGTGTCGTGCATCCAGCCCATGTTCCACTTCTGGCTGAATCCCAGGCCGCCCGCGTCCACCGGCCGGGACACCCCGCCCCACGCCGTCGACTCCTCGGCCACCGTGACCACGCCCGGGAAGTCACGGTGGACCAGCACGTTCATCTCCTGCAGGAACGAGATGGCGTCGAGGTTCTCTCTCCCGCCGTGGCGGTTGGGCACCCACTCGCCGTCGCGGCGGGAGTAGTCGAGGTAGAGCATCGACGCGACCGCGTCGACCCGCAGGCCGTCGACGTGCATCTCCTCCAGCCAGTAGCGGGCGCTGGCGATCAGGAAGTTGCGCACCTCGTTGCGGCCGAAGTTGAACACGAGGGTGCCCCAGTCCGGGTGCTCGCCCTGGCGGGGGTCGGCGTGCTCGTAGAGCGCGGTGCCGTCGAAGCGCGCCAACGCCCAATCGTCCCGGGGAAAGTGGGCCGGCACCCAGTCGATGAGCACGCCGATACCCCGGCGGTGCAGGTTGTCGACCAGGAACCGGAAGCCGTCGGGATCGCCGAAGCGGGCGGTGGGCGCGAAGTAGCTCGAAACCTGGTAGCCCCACGACGGGTCGTAGGGATGCTCGGTGGGTGGCAGCAGCTCCACGTGTGTGAAGCCGAGGTCCGCCACGTGGTCGGCGAGGCCCTCGGCGAGCTCGCGGTAGCCGTGGTAGCTGCCGTCGGGGTGCCGGCGCCACGAACCGAGGTGCACCTCGTAGACGGCCGTCCGCTCGTCCCAGGGACGCGCGGCTGCGCGGCGGGCCATCCACTCGCCGTCGCCCCACTCGAAGCTGGATTGGAAGATCACGCTGGCCGTGTCGGGTGGCGCCTCGCTGGCAAAGGCGACGGGATCCGCCTTCAGACGCAACGATCCGTCCGCGCCCAGGACCTCGTACTTGTACCTGTGGCCAGCGCGCGCTTCGGGCACGAAGATCTCCCACACACCCGAGGCTCCGACAGTGCGCATCGGGTGGACCCGGCCGTCCCAGCCGTTCCAGTCGCCCACCACCCGCACCGCCCGGGCCGAGGGCGCCCACACGGCGAAGGCCGTGCCCTCCACGCCCTGGTGCATCCCGGGATGGGCCCCGAGCACCGACCAGAGGCGTTCGTGGCGGCCCTCGGCCACGAGATGGATGTCGAGCTCGCCCAGGGTGGGCCACAGGCTCCAGGGCTCGACGACCGTGTGCTCCCCGCCGTCATCCCCCCAGCGGTAGGTGACCCGGTAGCCGGGGGCCGGTGCCGTGTCCAGCACCGCCTCGAACACTCCGCCATCGTGGATCCGGCGCATCGGCCGGCCCTCGAGCGTGGCCGCCGTCGCCTCCGGCCGCCAAGCCCGGACGACCACCTGCCCGTCGTCATGGTGGACGCCCAGGAACCGATGGGGATCGCGGCACGTCCCGGTCACCAGCGACTCGATCTCGGCGGTTCGGGGGACCGAGGCCATCGGCGTCCTAACGATTTGCGGTCCTGACTAGGCGACGAGTGCGAGCGTGCGCCTCACGGCGGATGCCGGAATGTCTACCCAGTCGGGCCGGTGCGATAGCTCGTAGATGATCTCGTAGATCGCCTTGTCGAGCTCGAAGGCCCGAAGCAACGACTCGCGGTCGGCGGCCGGGTCCGGCAGCAACTGGTCGATGCCGCTGACGGATTGGTAGCCCCGCCAGAACTCGCCTGCGGCCCTGGACTCCCACTGGCCGGCCAGGTCCACCAGCTCGGGGTCGACGTCCCGACCCCGCTCCGCAAGGCCGGTGCGGGCGGCGTAGTGGAACGACCGGACCATGCCGGCGACGTCCCGTAGCGGTGACGAGGCCCGCACCCGTTCGGCCACCGGCCGGACCGGTTCGCCCTCGAAGTCGAGCACGAACCAGCCGGGGTCGGCCAGCAGCATCTGCGCCAGGTGGAGATCGCCGTGGATCCGGGTGGCCTGCCCCGGGTCGGCGACGTCGGCCAGCGCGGCCAGCGCGGCATCCACCGCGGCGGCGTCGACGACCTCGGTCACCGGCGTCCCTGTCGTGGCCGCAACGTCGGGCAGCCGTTCAAGCTGGGCCCGGAAGCCGTCGAGCCAGTCCTTGGGCGACCCGGGCTCTGTGCCGAACACCTCAGCCATCGCCAGGTGGAGGCGCGCGGTCACGTCGCCGAGCGTCAGGGCCTCCGGACCGAAGTCGCCGCCCGCCTCGTCGGGCGGCATTCGGGTGTTGAGCAGGTCGCGCAGCGAGGTGTGCGCCAGCTCCCAAGCGTCGGTGGACCCCAGTAGGTACTGCCGCACGACGGCCAGGTCGGACCCCTCGAATGACGCATGTGGGCTCGTCACATGATCTAGGGATGGGTATCTGTGCTCCCCGCTCTTGGCGCCTTCGGCGCCGGGCCGCTCGGGCCACGGCTGCGCTAGACGCCCAGCCTCGAGTCGCAGCTCGGCCAGCTGGGGCACGACGTGGGGAAAGCCCCGCTCGCCGAGCAGCCTGGTGATCTCCACGTCGGGGTTGGGCTCCTGGTATACCCGGCGGAACAGCTTGAGGATGAGCCGCTCGTCGTAGACCACCGACGTGTTCGACTGCTCGACCACGAGCGGTCGGGCGACCTCCGCCGACTCGTCGGGTGCCACCTTCTCGAGCACCAACAGCGCCAGATCGGGGTCGACGAGGGCGTCGTAGTAGATCCAGCCGTCGACCTCACCGAGGGTCACCCGCGCCTTGCCCTGGAGGAACTCGCTGTCGGATGGCGCCGGCCGCCCACCCAGCACGATCTGGTAGGTGGCGCGGCCACCATCGGCGTCGAGGGCGTCGACCAGGAGCCACACCAGCAAGGGATCGCCCTCGCGAGCGTCGAGGGTGGTGACCGCCACGTCGGCCGGCTGCTCGTTGCCGGCGTACCACCGTTGCCGGGGCAGAAAGCCTCCCAGCAGCGGTGCCAGCGCCTCGCCTAACTCGTCGAGCCTGGGCACACCACCTGCCTAGCACGCCCGCTCTTTACAGGGGGGAGGGAGACCCTCCAGCCCGACCCCCACCCGCCGCCGTACGTGAACAGGCGCCAGTTTTCCGTTCTGGTGGCCGATTGCGCCAGCGTCTCGGCCCGGCGGACGGCACAACGCCCGATGATCAGCCCGGTCCGTCGTCGTGGTGCTGGTCGAGCAGCTCGAACCAGTAGAAGCCGTGACCGGCGAGCGTCACGAAGTAGGGCAGCTCGCCGATGGGCGGGAACGGCACGCGGCCGGTCAATTCGATCGGGACCTTGCCGGCGAGCTGCTCGAGCATGAGTTCGCACGGTTGGGGGAACCGGGACAGGTTGTTGACGCACAGCACGATGTCTTCCTCGCCATCGTCGCCGATACCCCGGCGCAGGTAGGCAAGCACCGACGGGTTCTGCGCGTGCAGCATCTCGAACTGGCCCACGGCCAGCACCGGATGCTGGCGGCGCACCGAGATCATCCGCCGCAGCCAATGCAGGAAGCTCGACGAGTCCCGCTGCTGCTGCTCGACGTTGACCGCCTGGTAGCCGTACACCGGGTCCATGAGCGGGGGGAGAAAAAGCTGAGCGAAGTCGGCGGTCGAGAAGCCCGCGTTCCGGTCTGGCGTCCACTGCATGGGCGTACGCACCCCGTCGCGGTCGCCCAGGTAGATGTTGTCGCCCATGCCGATCTCGTCGCCGTAGTACATGACCGGGCTGCCCGGCATCGAGAACAACATGGCGTGGAACAGCTCGGCCATGCTCTCGTCGTTGTCGAGCAACGGGAACAGGCGTCGCCGGATGCCCAGGTTGAGCTTCATGCGGGGATCGGTGGCGTACTCGCTGTACATGTAGTCGCGGTCCTCGTCGGTGACCATCTCCAGGGTCAGCTCGTCGTGGTTGCGCAGGAAGATCCCCCACTGGCAGCCCTCGGGGATCTCGGGCGTTTGCGCCAGGATCTCGGTGATCGGATGGCGCTGCTCCTTGCGGACGGCCATGAACATGCGCGGCATGAGCGGGAAGTGGAAGCACATGTGGCACTCGTCGCCATTGCCGAAGTAGTCGACGACGTCGGACGGCCACTGGTTCGCCTCTGCCAGCAGCACCCGGCCGGGGTACTCCGCGTCGACGGTCTTGCGAATGCGCCGCAGGTACTCGTGGGTCTCCGGCAGGTTCTCCCCGTTGGTGGCGTCCCGCTCGAACAGGTAGGGGACGGCGTCGAGCCGGAACCCGTCCAGACCCAGGCTCAGCCAGAACCGCACCGCGTCGAGCATGGCCTCGGCCACCTCGGGGTTCTCGTAGTTGAGGTCGGGCTGATGGTGGAAGAACCGGTGCCAGTAGAACTGCTCCCGCTGCGGGTCCCAGGTCCAGTTGGAGGGCTCGGAGTCGACGAAGATCACGCGGGCGTCGCTCCAGCGTTCGCTGTCGTCGCTCCACACGTACCAATCGGCCTTCGGGTTGGTCCGGCCGTCGCGCGACTCCTGGAACCACGGGTGCTGGTCGGACGTGTGGTTCATCACGAGATCAGCGATGACCCGGATCCCTCGGCGATGGGCCTCGTCGAGGAACATGTCGACGTCGTCGACCGTGCCCGACTCCGGCAGCACGGTGTAGAAGTCGCTGATGTCGTAGCCCCCGTCACGCAGGGGCGACCGGTAGAAGGGCAGCAGCCACAGGCAGTCGATGCCGAGCCACTCGAGGTAGTCGAGCCTCTGCTGCATCCCCCGGAAGTCGCCGAAACCGTCGCCGTCGGAGTCGGCGAAACCCCGCACCGCCACCTCGTAGAAGACGGCACGTTGGTACCAACGGGCCTCTCCGGTGTCGATCGGCGTCGCCATCCCGCCCAGGCTGGCACATCACCGGGGGGCTGGGGCGCGCCCCGGTCCGCGCAAGTCCTAAATGAGGAGGAGGATCACCACCAGCACGACGATCACCAGCACGACCGCGACGCCGACCAGGGCTCCTGGCCGGACCCCGGGCGAGGTGGGGGCGTCGGCGCCGTCGTCGTGCTCGACGTAGGCACGGAACATCGCGGTGTCCGCGCCGGGATCGTCTTCGGGCCGCTCGTTCATGGCCCCGGATGCTACGCCGGGCGGCCGACCACGTTGGCCGCCCCTCACTCGTGACGCAGGGCCTGGGCCACGTCGGCGGCCGAGCGGGCGGCGTCGTCGGGGCGGGGGGCGAAGTGGGGTATGACGATCTCGACCCGCTCGACGGCGCCCGTGAACGGGAACGGCGGCTCGTAGTCGTCGCACACCGGGAAGCCCCGGTCGACGCCGATGTGCAACCCGGCGCCGCCGATCTGCCAACGGAAGGGCAGGTCGTGGGGGAGCTCGAGCTCCGCGACGCAGTCACCCTCGACGCCGAGGTGGACAGCGCCACCCCCCTCCCGCCGATCCCGCGCCCGCTCGTAGGCGATCCGGACGAGCCGGCGGCCGGGCGACAGGACCACCGATGAGACGGCGCGGTGGAGCGCCCCGAAGAGGCTGAACGCCACCGCAGGGCGGCCGTCGACGACGTACAGCGCCCAGCCGTTGTTCCAGTCCCCCAGCGCGCAAACGACGCCCGCGCAGGCGCCGGATCCGTCGGCGGCGGGGACATCGAGGTGGGCGGTCAGCTCGAAGCCACCGGCCATCGGCGGCATCAGGTCCTCGGCCACCCGGCCGCCGCCCGGCCGGAAGACGCTCCGATGGCGGGGCAGGTTGGGCGACGGCTCCATCGCCACCGCGCGACCGATGAGGCTGTCGTCGAGCGGCAGGACCTGGTTGCGGCCCGCCTCGTGCCACCACAGGGCTTCGAGCTCGGTCACCTGCTCGGGGTGCTCGTCGGCCACGTCGACGGCCTCGGCAAAGTCGGAGGACAGGTCGAACAGCGACCACCGATCGGTGGCGAAGTCGTGGCTGCCGGGGACCCGGTCGCGCTCGACCGAAAGCTGCTGGCCGATGTGGTCGGTCGTGGCCTTCCAGCCGCCGTGGACGATCGAGCGGGAGCCGAGCATCTCGAAGTACTGCGTCTGGCGCGGGCTCGGGGCCCCGGGATCGTCGAACGTGGACCGCAGGCTGGCGCCATCGATCGGCTGCTGATCGACGCCGTCGACCACGGCCGGGGCGTCGATGCCCACGGCGTCGAGCACCGTAGGCAGCAGGTCGACGGCGTGACAGAACTGGTCTCGCACCATGCCGGCCGCCGCCGTGGGGATGCCGGCCGGCCAGTGGGCGATGAGGGGCGTCCGCACACCGCCCAGCCACGCATAGCGCTTCCACAGCCGCAGCGGCGTGTTGCCGGCCCAGGCCCAGCCCCAGGGATAGTGGTTATAGGCCTTGAAGCCGCCGAGGTCGTCGATGTGCCCCAGCGTGTCGGCCAGGTCGTCGAGGCGGTCGTGGGTGAAGCGGTGCTCGTTGAGCGACCCGGTGGGGCCGCCCTCGGCGCTGGCGCCGTTGTCGCTGATCAGCAGGACCAGCGTGTCGTCGAGCAGCCCGGCGGTGCGCAGGAAGTCGAGCAGCCGCTCGATTTGGGCGTCGGTGTGCGTGAGGAACCCAGCGAAGACCTCCATCATCCGCGCGTACAGCCCGCGCTCGTCGGCCGGCAGCTCGTCCCATGCCGGCACCCAGGAGGGAGGCTCGCTGAGCCGCGTCCCCTCGGGCACGACGCCGGCGGCCAGCTGGCGCGCGAACGTCGCCTCGCGCCACGCCTCCCAGCCGGCGTCGAACCGTCCCCGGTAGGCGTCGATGAACGCGCGGGGTGCCTGGTGGGGGGCGTGCATGGCGCCGGGCGCGAAGTAGCAGAAGAAGCGGCGATCGGGCGTGGCCTGCTGCTGGTCCTGGATGAAGCGGATCGCCCGGTCGACCAGGTCCTCGGTGAGGTGGTAGCCCTCCGCGTGGGTTCGGGGCGCCTCGACGAAGCCGTTGTCGGCAACCAGGTCGGGCGTCCACTGATTGGTGTCGCCCCCCAGGAACCCGTAGTACCGCTCGAAGCCGAGCCCCAGGGGCCAGCGGTCGAACGGTCCCGAGGCGCTCTCCTCCCAGCGGGGCGTGAGGTGCCACTTCCCGACGGCGAACGTGCTGTAGCCCACCTCGCGCAGGATGCGGGGGAGCGTGGCCGCCGACGGCGGGATCCGCCCGCTGTAGCCGGGGAAGCCGGTGGGCAGGTCGGTGAGGAAGCCCATGCCCACGGCGTGGTGGTTGCGGCCGGTGAGCAGGCACGCCCGCGTCGGCGAGCACAGTGATGTGACGTGGAAGCGGTTGTAGCGCAGCCCGCCCGCGGCAAGCCCGTCGATGGCCGGGGTGTCGATGTCGCTGCCGAAGCATCCGAGCTGTGCGAACCCCAGGTCGTCGAGCACGACCACCAGCACGTGGGGCGCCCCCTGTGGGGGGTGGGGACGGGGCGCGAACTGTGGCGTCGACTCGGCGATCGTGAACATGGCACAAACCTGCCGCGGGATTGGTGGTTCCCGCCACCAATCCCGCGGCAGGATTCGGCTTCGCCCGGGCGGTGGCAGGGGAGACCGCCGCCGCCGGGCGAGTCGATGCGATAACCGGCAACCGCCGTGCGGGGGCCCACCAGACAGGTGGGAAGGTCGCCGCCCGCCGCCGACCCAGCCCACCGCTCCCGCGCGGGGTGGCGGAAGCTCGGGCAGTGTCACCTGGCCGCATTAACGGCGTCGTAGCGGGCGGGTGCGCCTGGTCAGCTGAGCGCGAGCACGTGGGCCACCTGGCCCTGCCACGGGTCGAGCCTCACGTAGGGGTTGGGCCCGTCCCACGTGTAGACGTCGCCCGTCAGCTCGTCGATGGCGGTGTAGGGGCCCTGCCAGGGCAGGCCGACGGCGCCCAGGTCGAGCCCGAGGACCGTCTCCTGGGCGCTCTGGGGGTCGAGGTTGACCACCATGAGCACCAGGTCCCCCTCGTCGCGGTGCCCTCTCGTCCACACAAGGAACCGGTCGTTGCTGGAGCCGTGGAAGCGCACGTTCTTGAGCCACTGCAGCGCCGGGTGCCGCCGCCGGATGTCGTTGACCGTGGCGATGAACGGCGCCAGCGAGTCGGGGCGGCCCCAGTTGCGGCGGCGGATCTCGTACTTCTCGGAGTGGAGGTACTCCTCGTTGGTGTCGCTAGCCGGCTCGTTCTCGTACAGCTCGTAGCCGCTGTAGATCCCGTAGCTCGGCACGAGGGTGGCGGCGAGCACGAAGCGTATGCGGAACGCCACCGGGGGCCCATGGCGCAGCGGTCCCGAGAGGATGTCGGGCGTGTTGGGCCAGAAGTTGGGGCGCATGTAGTCGGCCGTCGGCCCGTAGGCGAGCTCGTTGACGTAGTCACGCAGCTCCCAGGGCTCGTTCCGCCACGTGAAGTACGTGTAGCTCTGCGTGAACCCGACCTCGGCCAGCTTGGCCATCAGCTTGGGGCGGGTGAAGGCCTCCGACAGCAGGATGACGTCGGGGTGATCACGCTGGATGCGTTCGATCAGCCACGCCCAGAACGCCATGGGCTTGGTGTGTGGGTTGTCGACCCGGAAGATGCGGATGCCCTGGTCGATCCAGTAGCCGAGGACGTCCCGGCACGCCCCCCACAGCGCCTCCCGGTCGGCATCGCGCTCGGGCCAGAAGTTGATCGGGTAGATGTCCTGGTACTTCTTGGGTGGGTTCTCGGCGTACCGGATCGACCCGTCGGGCCGGCGCCAGAACCACTCCGGGTGGTCGTGTACCCAGGGATGGTCGGGCGAGCACTGGAGCGCGTAGTCGAGCGCCACCTCCAGCCCCAGGTCCCGCGCCTCACCACAGAAGCGGCGGAAATCCTCGATGGTGCCCAGCTCGGGGGCGATGGCCGTATGCCCACCCTCGTCCGAGCCGATGGCCCAGGGGCTGCCGGGGTCGTCGGGTCCGGCGCCGAGTGTGTTATTCGGGCCCTTGCGCTCGGTGACGCCGATGGGGTGGATCGGCGGCAGGTAGACGATGTCGAATCCCATGTCGGCAACGGCCGGCAGGCGTTTCACCGCGCCGTCGAAGCCGCCCTCGCTGCGGGGGAACAGCTCGTACCAGGCCCCGAACAGGGCGCGCGGGCGATCGACCCACAGCGGCACCGGCGGCGCCTCGGTCAGGTCGGCGTCGGGGACGCCGGCCACCAGCCGGGCCACCTGGTCGTCGAGGCCGGAGTTGAGGCGCACGTGCACGCTGCACGAGGCGCGCCGCAGGCCGGCGGTGGCGTCGAGCACGCGCCGTTGGTGGCGGGCAGCGACGCCGTTCGCCAGCGCCTCGAGGATGCGGGCGCCCTCCTCGAGCTCGATCTCCACATCGTCGCCTGCCGCGGCCTTGATCTCGATGTCGTGGCGCCAGGTGGCGAACCGGTCCCGCCAGGCCTCGACCACGATCTCGTGGCGACCGATCTGGGTCGGCGATATGACGGTGTCCCAGCGGTCGTTGCCGCGGTCCGCCATGGGCGCCGCGTTCCAGCGGCCCTTGCCGTCCTTGCCGATGCGGCGCCAACGGACCCGGGCCGCGAGCAGGTCGTGGCCGTCGCGGAAGACGTCGGCCGAGACGGTCACCCGTTCGCCCACGATCGCCTTGGTCGGGAACTCCCGCGACGGTGTCGCCGGGCTGATCGAGTCGATCGTGATGCGTCCGAGCACCTACCCAGCGTAGGCAACGGGGAGGACCGCTGATCTCCCCAGGCCGGATCACGCCCGGGCGGCGCGCACGTAAGGTGCGACCGGGCTGAGCTGGAGCCAGCGGGGCAGGCCCCGGGTGATCCAGCGGGGACCCGTCAGCTCGATCGAGCCGCCTTTCACGGCGTCGAGCAGCTCGATCTCGCCCTCCCACATCCGGTAGAGCGTCGCCAGGTCCGACCGCAACAGCGCATCGACCTCGAAGCCCGGATCGGCGTAGCAGACCGAGACGTCTCCCGGCTCCATGACGAGCCAGAAGTGCCGGCCACGGTCGGCGACCTGGATCTCGATCACCGCCCGGCGGTCGAGGGCGCTGGTGTCGATCCGCCCGTGGAACCACCACATGAGCACCTCGGGGTCGAGCTCCTCGGGTCGGGGGTCGCCGAAGGCGTACCGCGCACCCCATTCCGCCAGCCCGAATACGAGCGGCCGCAGGTCCTCGCCGGCGGGGGTCAGCTCGTAGCCGTCGTCGGTGCGTCGCACGAGTCCGGCGGCGACCAGCTGACGCAGCCGGCGGGAGAGCAGCGCCCGCGACAGGCCAGGCAGCCCCCGCGACAGCTCGTTGAACCGCCCGACGCCGGTGAGCATCTCGCGCACGATCAGCAGGGTCCACCGCTCGCCGAGCACCTCGACCGCCCGGACGATGGGGCAGTACTGGGCATATGTCCGCACGCGGCCAGTCTCCCACGCGCATGTCTCGGGTTCAGTTCTTGAACTACCCGCGCGCGACGGCCCGTCGTACGGTCCTCCGAAACGAATGAAAGGCGGGATTCATGATCACGACCAAGACCGCACCGGCCGCGCGCGCCCCTGGAGCCACCTACCCCACACCGGTGCGGTTCGGCGACGATCGGTTCGTGTCGCTGGCGGCCGAGGTCGGCGCCGTGGCTGCGGCCCACGCCGACGAGCACGACCGTGACGCCACGTTCGTCAGCGAGGCGTACGACACCATGCGGGCCAACGGCTACCTGCGGCTGGCGGTCCCCGAGGAGCTGGGCGGCCTCGGCGCCTCGATCCGCCAGGTCTGCTATGCCCAAGCCGAGCTGGCCCGCCACGACGGGGCGACGGCGCTGGCGGTGACGATGCACCTGTACCTCACGCTCATGCAGGGGTTTCGCCGCCGCAAGGGCGCGGCCGATGCCGAGGCCGTCCTCCGCCGAGTGGCCGAGGAGGGGCTGGTCATCGCCACCAGCGGTGGATCCGACTGGCTGTGGCCGAGCACCGTCGCGGTGCCCGTCGACGGGGACGGCGACGGCGAGCGGCCCGACGGCTTCCTGGTCAGCGGCCGCAAGGGCTTCTGCAGCCAGTCACCGGGTGCGACGGTCGTCGCCACCACCGCCGTGGTGGGCGAGCCTGGGGACGGCGCCGAGGTGATCCACTTCGCCGTGCCGCTCGCCGCCCACGGTGTGCGGCTGGACGAGACTTGGAACACGCTCGGCATGCGGGGCACCGCCAGCCATGACCTGGTGCTGGAGGACGTGTTCGTCCCCGCCGACAAGGTGATGGGCCGGCGTCCCTGGGGCGAGTTCGGCGTGCCGCTGGCGGCGGCCGCCGTCCACTTCGCCCCGGTGGCGGGCGCCACGTACCTCGGAATCGCGATGGGCGCCCGCGACACGGCGGTCGGCAAGGCCGCGGCCGCGTCGCGGGGCCCCAACCCGCTGGCCCGCCTGCCCCGAGTGCAGCGCCAGGTCGGGTTGATGGACGCCAAGCTGCGCGTCGCCTGGTGGGCGTTGCTGGGCGCCATCGACGAGCTCGGCGATGACTACGCCGTCGACCCGCCGGACCTGGCAACGGTGATGGTGGCCAAGCGACAGGCTGTCACCAACGCCATCGAGGTGGTGGACCTCGCCATGGACGTGCTCGGCGGGCGCGCCTACTTCCGGAGCGCGACGCTGGAGCGCGCCTACCGCGACGTGCGGGCGGGCACGTTCCATCCGCTCACCCCCGAAGCCACGCTGGCGTACGCCGGAAAGCTGGCGCTCGGCGATCCTGGGGTGACCGAATAGGCCCGCTACGGTGCGCGTCGATGAAGGCGCTGCGCAGCTTCACGGTCCGCCCGTCCCTCCCCCCGGAGCTGGCCGCGCTCGAGGAGCTGGCGTTCAACCTCCGCTGGTCGTGGGACGACCAGACCCGCGACCTGTTCCGCTGGGTGGACCCGCACCTGTGGGACGCGAGCGTCCACGACCCCGTGCGCATGCTGGGCCTGGTGGACCGCGAGCGGCTGGATGCGCTGGCCCATGACGCCGCCTTCAAGCGCTACCTGGGCGAGGTGCGTGACGAGCTGCAGCGGTACCTCGACGGCGAGCGCTGGTTCCAGTCGCGCGGCGAGAGCCCGCTGCAGCTGGTCGCCTACTTCTCTCCCGAGTTCGGCATCGCCGAGGCCGTGCCCCAGTATTCGGGGGGCCTGGGCGTCCTGGCCGGCGACCACCTCAAGTCGTCGAGCGACCTAGGCGTGCCTCTGGTGGGCGTGGGGCTGCTCTACCGGCATGGCTACTTCCGCCAGAGCCTCGACGCCGACGGCTGGCAGCAGGAGCGCTACCCGCTGCTCGACCCCCACGTGATGGCGCTCCGCCCGTGCACCGACATCCGCATCAGCGTCGACATCGCCGGGGTGCCGCTGGTGGCGCAGGTGTGGCAGGCGAACGTGGGTCGGGTGCCGCTGTACTTCCTCGATGCCGACGTCGACGACAACCCCGACGACGTCCGGGCCGTCACCGACCGGCTCTACGGCGGCGACGTCGAGCACCGCCTCCGCCAGGAGATCCTGCTGGGGGTCGGCGGGGTGCGGGCCCTGCAGGCGGTGGGGGTCGAGGCGCAGGTGTTCCACACCAACGAGGGTCACGCCGGCTTCCTCGGGCTCGAACGGATCCGCCAGCTGGTGAGCGACCAGGGATTGAGCTACCCGGAGGCCATCGAGGCCGTGCGGGCCGGCTGCATCTTCACCACCCACACGCCCGTGCCCGCCGGCATCGACCGGTTCCCCCGCGAGCTGATGGACAAGTACTTCAGCGCCTGGTGCGCCGAGGTTGGCGTGGGGGTCGACGACCTGATGGCACTCGGCCACCGGCCCGGCGAGGCACCGGACGAGCGCTTCAACATGGCCGTGATGGGCCTGCGGCTGGCGGGTAGGTCGAACGGCGTGGCCCAGCTGCACGGCGAGGTCAGCCGGAAGATGTTCGCCGACCTCTGGCCCGACATTCCGGCCGACGAGACCCCCATCATCTCGATCACCAACGGCGTGCACGCCCACACGTGGGTGTCGCCGGAGATGGCCGACGTCTTCACCCGGCACGTGCTCCCCGACTGGGACGAGGCCGGTCCGGCCGCGTGGGACCAGATCTTCGAGATGCCCGACGACGAGCTGTGGCGCGCCCGGGAGCAGGGCCGCGAGCGGCTGGTGGCGTTCGTGCGGCGTCGCCTGCGCGAGGGCGCCCGCGCTCGGGGCCTGGCGGGGTCGGACGTGGCGTGGGCCGACGAGGTGCTCGACCCCCGGGTGCTGACCGTCGGGTTCGCGCGCCGCTTCGCCACCTATAAGCGGGCCACGCTGCTGCTGTCGCAGCCCGAGCGCCTGAAGGCGCTGCTGCTGTCGCCCGACCGACCCATCCAGCTCGTGTTCGCCGGCAAGGCCCATCCGGCCGACGAGGGCGGCAAGGAGATGATCCGCCAGATCGTGGCGTTCTCGTCCAACCCCGAGGTGCGGCACCGCTTCGTCTTCGTGGACGACTACGACATCGCCGTAGCCCGCGCCCTGTACCAGGGGGCGGACGTGTGGCTCAACAACCCGAGGCGGCCGCAGGAGGCGTGTGGGACGTCCGGCATGAAGTCTGCGCTCAACGGCGGGCTCAACCTGTCGATCCTCGACGGCTGGTGGCACGAGATGTTCGACGGCGAGAACGGCTGGGCCATCTCGTCGGCGGAGGACGTCGACGACGTCGAGCGGCGGGACCAGCTCGAGGCCGGCGCCCTGTTCGATCTGCTCGAACGCCAGGTGGTGCCGCTCTTCTACGAGACCTACGGGGGACCGGTGCCCCGGCGTTGGCTCAAGAAGGTGCGCAAGTCGCTGACATCGCTGGGGCCCAGGGTCACGGCCTCGCGCATGGTGGCGGAGTACGTGGAGCGCCTGTACGAGCCCACCGCCGCCCGCGCCAACACACTGTCCGCCGCCGGGCTGGCCCGGGCGCGGTCGCTGGCGGCGTGGAAGCAGCGGATCGCGGAGGGGTGGCACGGCGTGCACGTCGACCGGGTCGAGGGCGATGGCGCTGCCGCCGAGCTGGGCGGATCCCGGACCGTCGAGGCGGTGGTGTCGCTGGGGACGCTGTCGGCCGACGACGTCGACGTGCAGCTCGTGCACGGCCCTGTTGGCCAGGGCGACGAGCTGACCGAGCGCACGTCGGCGTCGATGCACCCCGCCGGCGCCGCCGACGAGGACCACGCCCGCTATGTCGGCTCGTTCCATTGCGAGCGCGCCGGTCGCTACGGGTTCACGGTGCGCATCGTCCCCCGCCACCCCGACCTGGTCGACAACTCCGAGCTCGGCCTGGCGGCCTGGGCCTAGGAGCCCTTCCGGCGGGCCTGCGGGTCCTGTCGCCTCCGGTGCGGCACCTACCGCCGCCGGCGCCGATAGGCGCCGACAGCGGTGCCGCATCCTCAGCGCCACCCGCTGACCCGCCTCCCTCGCGGCGACCGAGCGGGACCGGGCGCCACGCGACCGATATCCCCCGATTATCGGACCCGGCACCGGGACGTCCGCTCAGGGCGTTGGTGCTCTCAAAGGCCGGGGGCTGTAGATCTCGACGAGGTTGCCGTCGGGGTCGTAGACGATCGCGTAGCGGACGCCCCAGGGGGCATCCCACGGCGTGCGATCAACCTTGTGGCCGAGCCCCTTGAGCTTGGTGAACAGCGCATCGACGTCCCCGGCGGAGTCGACCTGGAACCCAAGTGCCACCCTGCCATGGGGCGCCGGCTGATAGTCCGGCGCATACCGATTGGCCCACTGCGTAAGGTCCCAGTAGATCTGCAGTCCGCCGGGCAGCTCCAGTTCGACGTGGATCTCGGCGTACGCCTCGGGCGGGAACTTGAACCCCAGATGCTCGTAGAAGGTGAGCGACCGAGCCATGTCGTCGACCACCACGCAGATGAAACCGGGACGAGGGTTCACTGTCTGATGGTCCCCCGGCTAGCGCCATAGTTCAAACCCGAGCCATCGGTGCCTACCGCTGCTACCGGCCGACGAACGCGGCCTTGCCGGGGCCATGCTCGAGGAACGAGGCGACGCCGATCCGCGCGTCCTCGGTGCCGAACACCTCCGCGAACAGGTCCTGTTCGAGGGCGAGGCCGGCGTCCAGCGGGCCTTCCAGCCCCCGGTCGATCGCCCTCTTGGACAGGCCCTGGGCGACCACGGCGCCACGCGCCAGCTCGGCCGCCAGCCCCAGCGCCCGGGCGTGCAACTCGTCGGGCGGCACCACCTCGTCGACCAGCCCGATGCGCAGCGCCTCGTCGGCGGCGACCTGGCGGCCCGTGAGGATGAGTCCCTTGGCCTTGGCGGGGCCGACGAGGCGCGCCAGTCGCTGCGTGCCGCCGCCGCCGGGGATGATCCCGAGCAGGATCTCGGGCTGGCCCAGCTTGGCTCGCTCAGAGGCGATCCGCAGGTCGCACGCCAGTGCCAGCTCGCAGCCACCGCCCAGGGCGAACCCGGAGATGGCGGCGATCACACACCGGGGGATGGCGGCCACCGCGTCGAGCGCCCGCCGGAAGCCGCCACCTACCTCCCGGGCCTCGTGGGGGCCACCGAACTCGGCGATGTCGGCACCGGCGGCGAAGATGCGGTCGCCCCCGGTGACGACGACGGCCGCGGGCGGGTCGCCGGTCAGATCCCTCGCCGCCGCCTCCAGCTGTCGCAGCAGCTCACGGGACAGCGCATTCACCTTGGGATTGTCGAGCGTGACGAGCGCGACGCCGTCGTCGCGACGCTCGACGTGGACGAGCGGGGTGTCGGTGGGCATGGGCCGTGACCCTACTTCTGGCGTCTCGCACCGGGGATCTGCAGGTCGAGGACCCCGGAATCGGCGGCTACTCGCCCAGCAGCTCCTCGGCGGCCGTCCACGGGTCGACGTCGCCACTGGCGACCGCCTCCGCCAGTTCGGCGGCACGCGGCCCGGCGGTGACGGCACGGGCCTTGTCCAGCAGCCGGGCCGCGACCAGGCGGGTGACCTCCTCCGCCGCACGCCGGCGGCGGCGGGCTTGCAGCTCGCCGCAGGCCGCGAGGTGCGCCCGATGGTCGACCACGGCGTGCCACACCTCGCCCACGCCCGCGCCGGTCGTCGCCGTCGTGGACAGCACCGGGGGACGCCATCCGGGCGCCGGCGACATGTCCAGCATGCGCTCGAGGTCGCGTGCCGTGTCCCCGGCGCCGGGCCTGTCGGCCTTGTTGACCACGAACACGTCGGCGATCTCCATGAGGCCCGCCTTGTTGGCCTGCACGGCATCGCCCCAGCCGGGCGTGACAACCACCACAGTCGTGTCGGCCTGGGCCACGACATCGATCTCCACCTGCCCCACCCCGACCGTCTCGAGGATCACCCACGGGTAGCCGGCGGCGGCGAGGACCCGCACCGCCTCGGGAGCGGCGACCGCCAGCCCGCCCAGGTGGCCCCGCGTGGCCATGGACCGTATGAACACGCCGTCGTCCAGGGCGTGTTCGCCCATGCGCACCCGATCGCCGAGGAGGGCGCCCCCGGAGAAGGGGGACGACGGATCGATCGCCAGCACGGCGATCGGATCGCCACCGGCCCGAACCGCCTCGAGCAGCGCGCTGGTGAGGGTGGACTTGCCGGCCCCGGGCGCACCGGTGATGCCGACGGTGGTGGCGTCGATGCCCAGCCCGTGGGCGGCCCGACCGACCTGCCGGGCCTCCTCACCGCCGCGCTCGATGATCGAGATCAGGCGGGCCAGCGCTCCGCGGTCACCACCACGCGCCGCGGCGAGCAGATCATCGGGAGGGGCGGCAGGCACGGACGTCCCACTAGAGACCGAGGCCGACCGACGTCTCGGTGGGCGCGCCCACGTCGACGACCTCGGTCACACCCGGCACCCGATCCTTGAGGATGCGCTCGATCCCGGCCTTGAGGGTGACGGTCGACGCGGGGCACGAGACACACGCTCCCACCAGCTCCACGGTCACCACGCCGGCGTCGGGGTCGACGCTGCGCAGGAAGATATCTCCCCCATCGGCCTGGATGGCGGGGCGGATCACCTCGATGACCTCGGACACCTTGTCGGTATCGACCACGAAACTCCTCGGACTGCGATGCGCGACGCATCGTCGCGAAACATCACCGGCAGGATCAAACAACGCCCCGCCTGGTCGTCCTGTTCCCTCGGCGGCCGGCACGGCCCCGGTTAGCGGATGAGCCCCCCGTCTGGGAACCTGAAGCGGTGACGGCGCTGCTGCTCGCACACCAGGGTGGTTGGGACGAGATGCTGTTCGTCGCCGTGCCCATCGTCATCTTCGGCGGCCTCCTCGCAGTCGCCAACCGGCGGGCATCACGCATCGAGCGGCAACAGCCACCGAGCGGCGACGGGCCCCGAGGCGACGACCCGCGGTAACGGCCGTGCCGCGACTCATCGTCAGCGAGTCGGTCGACCAGGCCACGCTGGATCGGATCCGCTCCCCTCGCCACGATGTCGTCGCCGAGCGCGCCACCGGCGACGACCGGTACGTGCTCGACCACGGTCCGTTCGACCGTTACGCCCGCAGCGTCAGCGTGACGCCGGACAACGGTCGCTACTCGGTGACGCAGCAGTTCGACTACCGCCTGCCGGCCGGGACGTGGCGTTTCCTCATGAACCACCCGGTGCGGCGGGCGCTGCGGCGGCCACCCCGCTCCGGGCGACTTCCCTGGTGGTACCCGCCGCAGCGGCCGGACGCCCGGGCAGCGTCGGTGCTGGGCATGCTGGCCACGCTGTCGTTGGTGGTCGGCTACCACGGGACGTTGCTCACCCAGACGATGAGCTTCGCCGCCGACGAGTTCGGGGCCGGCACGACCGCCCAGGGCGGGGCGTTCGCCGCGGTGCGGGCCGGTGCGCTGCTGGCCATCCTGCTCGCCGCCATGGCGGACCGCCGGGGCCGGCGGCGGCTGCTGGTGGTGTCGCTGCTGGGCGCCATCGGGGCGACCGTCCTCGGGGCCGTGGTACCCAACTTGCCCATCCTGGCGGCCACCCAGGTCGTGAACCGGGGCTCGGTGTCGGCCGCCAGTGTGCTCCTGGTGGTGATCGCCGCGGAGGAGATGCCGGCCGGTGCCCGGGCCTACGCCCTCAGCCTGCTGGCGATGACCGGGGCCCTGGGCGCGGGGATGGTGCTGTGGGTGCTGCCCGTCGCCGACGTCGGCCTGCAGGCCTGGCGGATCCTGTACGTGATCCCGCTCGTCTTCGTCCCGCTGGTGCTGCGGTTCGGCCGGCTCATCCCCGAGAGCCGACGCTATGTTCGCCCGCACCGCACCGTGGGATTGGCCGGTCACTACCACCGGCTGGCGCTCCTGGCGGGCGCGTCGTTCCTGCTGCTCCTGTTCACCACCCCGCAATCTCAGTTCCGCACCGAGTTCCTGCGGGACGAGCGGGGGATGTCGGCGGCGGCGGTGTCGCTGTTCATCCTGGCCACGTCCACGCCGGCGAGCATCGGCATCGTGGTCGGCGGGCGCCTGGCCGACACCCGGGGACGGCGGGTGGTCGGCGCAGTGGGCACGGTCGTCGGTGCCGTCCTCCTGGCCCTGTCATTCACGTTCGACGGCCCGGCCATGTGGCTGACAGCGACCGTCGGATCCATCTTCGCCGCCGCCCTGGTGCCGGCCCTCAGCGTGTACGGTCCCGAGCTGTTCCCTACGTCCTTGCGAGGCAGGGCCAACGGGATCATCAACACGGTGGCCACCGTCGGCAGCGTCATCGGCCTGGTGCTGGCGGGCTTCCTGATCGATCGGCTCGACTCGTTCGGTCTCGCGCTCGGCCTCCTCGCCATCGGTCCGCTGGCCATGGCGGCCGTGGTGCTGGCGTTCTTCCCCGAGACCGCGTGGCGCGAGCTCGAGGACCTCAATCCGGAGGATCGGACGGCGACAACTACGATGCCAGACCATGTCCCACTGGCGGACGGCGCTCTCGGCCGCGGTGGCGGCGCTGCTGGTGGCCGAGCTGGGGTGCTCAGCGGACGAGCCCGAGATCGGGGTGCCGCCGAGCGACAACAACGCCTCGTCGAATGATGCGGACGACAGGGGCGAAGACTCCAACCGCGACGCCGTGCTCGTGGCCGCGAGCGCGGAGGACCTGCAGGTGCGGGATTCGCCCGAGGACAGCGCCCCGGCGGTCGAGACGCTGCTGGCAGCCCGGCAGACCAGCGGCCAGGTCGTCTGCGTGGTGGTGCGGGAGCGAGGCGACGGCTGGCTGGAGGTCGCGTTGCCGACGGCGCCCGCGGGTCACACCGGCTGGGTCAAGCGAGCCGACGTCACGCTCAGCCGTCACCGCTTCCGGATCGAGGTCTCGCGCTCCGACCACACGCTCACCCTGCACGCCGGCGACACCGAGGCGCTCAGCGCGCAAGTGGCCATCGGCACGGCGGACAGTCCTGAGGCCGGAACGACGTTGTTCATCAAGGACCTCGTCAGGCCGCCCAACCCTGCCGGCCCCTACGCCCGCTACGCCTATGGCCTGTCCGGATCGGCCAACGACCAGGCCGCCTTCCACGCCGGTAGGGGCGTGGTCGCGATCCATGGCGTGGCCGATCCGTCGACGCTCGGCCGCGACGTGCCCGCCGGATCGATCGCCGTCGATCCCGCCGTCATGACCCGGATGGTGGAGACGTACGGGCTCCCACTGGGCACGCCGGTCGACGTCGTTGAGTAGCGTTCAGAGGCCGGCAACCCAGGCAGACACGGTCTCGGCGACCTGCTGGTCTGTGCCCTTCAGCTCGTGACGCCCACCTTCGATCCAGACGTGGGTGACGTCGCGGGTGATGGCGGCGGTGCGAGCTTCCATCTCGTCGCGGGCGCCAAAGGGATCGCGAGTGCCGGAGACGAACAGGCAGGGCACCGTGATGTCCGGGAAGTGGTCGACGCGCAGCTTGTCGGCGCGTCCCGGCGGGTGCAGCGGGTAGGCGATCAGCACGAGGCCGGCGGCGGGCAGCCCCTCGGCCACCGCCAGCGAGCACATGCGCCCGCCCATGGACCGCCCACCCAGCACGACGCCCCCTGGATCGATCCCGGCCTTGTCCGCCAGGTCCGCCGCCTCGTCGCGCACGCAGGCGATCAACTTGGGTGGCCGATCGGGCGCCTTGCGCCCCTCGCGTCGATAGGGAAAGTCGGCGCGCACGACCGGAAGGGGCGCCAGCGCCCGCTCGATCGCCAGCAGTGCCGGATGGTCCCGACCGCTGCCGGCCCCAGGGAACAGCAGAACCGCCCCCGCTCCGCCGCTCACGGCGCCGGCACCCCGCTAGGACACGCCCTAGCCACCGGCGAGGAGGATCCGCCGGGCCTCGGCCAGCTCCGCCAGGCGGGCGGCGGCGGCGGCGGTGTCGCCGCCGTGGTCGGGATGGGCCCGGCGGACCAGGTCGCGGAACCGGCCCTGGACGGCTTTGCGGTCCGGCCGGCTGCCGTTGCCGTTGCCGTTGCGGAGGTCGAGCACGCCGATGGCCCAGCCCACAGGGTCGCGAAAGGCGTCGGCCGACCAGTCCTGGCGGCGGCTCAAACCCGAGAGGTACGCCACCAGGGAGCCGTCGATGGCGCCGGTCCAGCGCATCGCCCTGCGGATCGCCTCCATGACCCGGGTCCGGGGACCGAGCGGGAGCTCACCGGCGGCGTAGACCGCGGCCAGGATGTGGTGCGCCGGCGAGCCCTTGTCGTCGAGCTCGAAGGCCAGGTCCTCGCCCTCCCCCCGCAACCGGTGGACGCTCCGCTGCAAACCGATCCGATCGGTCTGGAGGCGATGGCGCAGCCGGGGCTGAGGGATGCGGCGGCCGGCCTCGAGGTGCAGCGTCAGCCGATGGAGGTCGTCGAACAACTCGGGGTCGAGGGCGGGAATGTAGGCGGCCACGATGCCGCCGAGGAGGATGCCGCCGAACCCGGGCGCCGGGCTGCAGGGGAGGTCGCGGTGCCCCAGCGCCACCCGTCGGGTAGGTGCAATGGGCCGCGAGTGGAACACCTCCAGCTCAGCCAGGATCACTCGCGCATGCTAACGGGGCACCGAGGCGACCCTGCAGGCGGCCGAACGGGGGCCCACCCGAGGCAATGACGAACGTCGCGACGAGCCCGAGGCATTGACGAACGGAACCCGTTGGCTATCGCCTCGACTCCCCGTCACCGTCAGCTATTGCCTCGGGAACCTCACACGTAAGAGCGCAGGGCGTTGCGGAGGTCTCGGGCGGCGTCGATGACGGCGTCCTCGTCGACCTTCGACGCCCGCAGCTGCGAGCACAGCGCGCCGACCCTGCCCCGGAGGTGGTCCCATTCCTTGGGCCCCAGCCCGTAGGGCGGGTCGGCTCCCTCGACGGCGTGGCCCAGGTCGAGCATCGACACGGTGCCCTCGTGGTCGTCCGGGTCGTGCTGCAACCGGTCGGCGGCGACGAAGACCTCGCCCAGCAGCTCGGCCCCGGGCGGCCCGTCGTCGGTCTCCGGCGGCAGCTCATGGGGATGGGCGACCCGATCGAGCAGCTCGTCGGCTGCCTGCTCGTCGGCGGCATAGACGAACAGCTCGTCCTCGTCCCAGCCGTGGGCGATGCGGGCGGCGTCGAGCTCGTCGACCAACGCGGTGAGACGATCGTCATCCCAGTCGGACAGGTCGTAGGCGACCTGGTCCTGCTCGCCGTCGAGGGTCAGCGCCGCCTCGTTGTCGCCCTCGACGATGTCGAGGATGTTCTCGACCGCGGCCTCGTCGGCGTCGGCCACGTGCAGCGACGTGGCGTCCCACCCGTGGGGGATCCCGGCCTCGCGCAAGCGGTCGGTTACGGCGCTGCGCTCGATCTCACTCCAGTCGTCCAGCTCGTAGACGACCTCGATGCCGGCGGTGGCATCGGGGCCGGGCTCGCCACCCGGTACCGCCCCTGCATCGGGCTCCGGCTCGTCGAGCTCGCCCGGGAGCCCGGAGATCGTGATGCCGAGGCCCTCGTCCTCGGCCTCCTCATAAGGGTCGGAAAGCTGGCCCACGAGCCCATTCAATCAGCCGGCTATCTTCCCCGCATGGCCACCAGGCAGCCGCCCGACCGCAACCTCGCCCTAGAGCTGGTGCGGGTCACCGAGGCGGCGGCGCTGGCTGCCTCCCGTTGGATGGGCCGAGGCGACAAGAACGGCGCCGACGGCGCGGCGGTCGACGCCATGCGCATCGTCCTCGACGGCGTCCCCATGGACGGGATCGTCGTGATCGGTGAGGGCGAGAAGGACGAAGCACCGATGCTCTACAACGGCGAGAAGATCGGTGACGGCACCGGGCCGCTCACCGACATCGCCGTGGACCCGGTCGAGGGCACGACGCTCACCGCGCTGGGGCGGGGCAACGCCATCTCGGTGATCGCCGTGTCGGAGCGGGGGACGATGTTCAACCCCGGCCCCTGCGTCTACATGGAGAAGATCGCGGTCGGCCAGGAGTCGGTTGGCGCCATCGACATCACCAAGTCACCAACCGAGAACCTCCAGGCGGTGGCGCGGGCGAAGGGCGAGTCGGTGCGGGACGTAACGGCCGTCATCCTCGATCGGGAGCGGCATCGCGATCTCATCGCCGAGGTGCGGGCCGCCGGCGCCCGCATCCGCCTGATCCAGGACGGCGACGTGATCGGCGCAGTGTCGACAGCGTGGCCCGAGTCGGGGGCGGACGTCCTGTTCGGCATCGGTGGCACCCCCGAAGGCGTCATCGCCGCCACGGCGATGAAGTGCATGGGCGGCGAGATCCAGGGACGCCTCTGGCCCCGCAACGACGAGGAACGCCAGGCCGCCGTCGCCCAGGGCTACGACCTCGACCAGGTCCTGACCACCGACGATCTGGTCGGCGGCGACAACTGCTTCTTCGCGGTGACCGGCATCACCGATGGCGAGGTGCTGAGGGGCGTCCACTACAACAGCCAGGGCGCCTCGACCCAGTCGCTGGTCATGCGCTCCAAGTCGGGAACGGTCCGCCTCATAAGCGCCCAGCACAAGCTGTCCAAGCTGGCCCGCTTCTCCTCCATAGATTTCGCCTAACGCTCGGGTGCGCCGCGGGCGGGGGGTGCGGGGGGCAGAGGCTCCAGCCGGAGCCCCCCGCCGTCGCTCGATCCGGCTCCGCCGGTCGAGTGACCGACGTTCGACGCCGCCGACAGGCGGCGGCCAAAGCCTCGTTTTTCGCAACCTCTGGTTGCGAAACGAAACCTCACCCGGGCAGCCAGCGGCGGCTGAACCTCGCGTCGGCGATCGGCCGCCACGCCCGCGCGCGTCCCTCCTCGAGCAGGTGGACCGCGTCGAACCGCACATCGACCACATAGTCGGCCAGTGCCGAGATCGCCGCCGGGATGCGGTCCGGATCGAACTCGTCGGCGAGCGTCACGTGGGGGACGAACAGCCGTGTCAGCGGGCGCTCCAACGGGGGGTGGAAGACGCGGCCCCGTAGCGCGTGGAGCGCGGCGACATCACCATCGACGCCCAGGTAGACCACCGGTGTCACCGGGTGGAACGTCGTGGCCGGACCGAGCCGCAGGTCGAGCGGGCCGGTCTGCGTCGCCGCCTGGCGGAGGACGTCCAGGGCCGCGGACATGTCGTCCTCCCGGACGTTCACCGGCGGCACCAGCGTGAGGTGGGCCGGGATGCGCCCGAGCGTGCCGTCGCCCAGGGCCCGCCGGAGGCCGTCCACCTCGGTCGCCGCCGGTTCCGGTAACAACAGCACGACCCCCAACCGGCGTCGGGGCATCGGCGCTCCTTCCTCAGCCAGCAACGCAGGTTGACATAGGCTCATCGCCGGTGGCCTGCTGCTGCAGCCACTCGAAACCGTCGTTGACGGCGTCGGGCACCGCCTCGACGTGACCCTGACCCTTGTCGTAGACCCGGCGCTCGACGACCTGGCCCTCGTCGCACATGCGCTGCACCAGCAGCTGGCTGAGAGTGGCGGGCACCACGTCGTCGGCGGCGCTGTGCACGATCAGGATCGGGCTGTCCGTCGCCACGCGACCGGGGTCGTTGGCGGCCTCCAGGCCGGCCCAGGGCTCCACATCGGCGAGCCCGGGCTTCAGGAGCTCGGCGTTGGGAGTGCCTGCGAAGTGCTCGATCACCTCGCGGACGCATCCCACGTCCACTTGCGGCAGCTCTGCCTCGCCCGCCGGGGTGAGCACCAGTCCCGGATCGGCCTCGGGATAGGCCTCGGCGAACCCGGCGATGATCATGTAGAGGAACCCGGCGATCGGCAGCGACCCGGCTGCACTGAAGATGACGGGCAGCTCGGTGGCGGGTGCGCCAGCCACGGTGCCCACGAGCTGGTATTCCGGCGCCCAGTCGGCCGCGAGCTGGCCGGCCCACAGCGCGCCGTGACCGCCCTGCGAGTACCCGAAGATCGAGAGCTGCTCGCCTGTCTCGGCATCGGGGAGCTCGCGGGCGGCGAGGGCACCGTCGAGCACGCCCCGGCCCTCGCTCTCGCCTACCAGGTAGGGATGCCGTCCCGGGGTGCCCAGCCCTTCGTAGTCGCTCAGCACGACCACGTAGCCGGCATCGACGAACGGTGCCATGAGGGACAGCTCCGTGGCCATCGGGCGCTTCGACGGGGCGCACTCGTCGGCGATGCCGCTGGTCCCGTGGGCGATCGTCAGCACCGGACGGCCCCCGGCCGGCGCGTCGCCGGACGGCACCAGCGCGGTCCCGGTCACCACGATCGGCTCGCCCTCGAGCGACTCGGACACGTACATCATCCGCCACGCGGTCGCGCCGCCGACCTCGAGGGCGTCCACCGGCTGGTAGCGCACGAGCGTGCCGTGCTCGTCGTCGGGCACCGGATCGGGCGCGGCGTAGAAGTCGCCCCCGTCGAACTCCTCGGGCCGGCGCTCCGCCGGAGCCGCCGACTCGTCGTCGGCTGCGCCCGACTCATCCGGTCCCCCGGACCCGTCCGAGCCCCCGGAGCACGCCGAGATGAGCCCGGCAAGCACGAGCAGAGCAACCGACCTACGCATCCTCCTGGCCACGGCCGTCAGTTTCCATCAACGGCGAGTCGGTAGTCAGACCGAGCTCAGACGCCGCGGGCGCCGCCGGCGGCGGCCAGCCGGACGTGGGCGCGGCGGGCGGTGGCCTCGGCTTCGGCGTCGTCGGCCTGCCGCATACGCTGCTCGGCCTCCTCGGCGGACCGGCGGGCCCGCTCGACGTCGATCTGGCTGCCGAGCTCGGCGACGTTCGACAGAATCGTCACCCGGTCGTTGGACACCTCCACGAACCCACCGTGTACGGCCACCACCTCGTCGCCCGACGACGACCGGACGGTCACCGTGGCGATGTCGAGCGCACCCACGAACGGGGCGTGCCCGGTGAGGAAGGCCAGCTCGCCGCCTCCCACCGTGCGGGCGATCACCATGTCGGCCTCGCCCGAGTAGAGGATGCGCTCGGGCGACACCAGCTCGACGTGGAGCGTCACGGACGTAACCTCCCGACCATCATTCGCCGCCGGTCCGCTGGCGCAGCTGGTCGGCCTTGCGGCGGGCGTCGTCGGCGCCGCCGACGTTGAGGAACGCCTGCTCGGGCAGCTCGTCGAGGTCGCCGTTGACCAGCGCCTCGAACGACGCCACAGTCTCGTCCACGGGGGTGAAGATGCCCTCCAGCCCGGTGAAGTTCTGGGCCACGAACATGGGCTGTGACAGGAACCGTTGGATCTTGCGGGCCCGGGACACCGTCACCTTGTCCTCCTCGGACAGCTCGTCGAGGCCGAGGATGGCGATGATGTCCTGCAGCTCCTTGTAGCGCTGCAGGATCTCCTGCACCCGCCGGGCCACGGCGTAGTGACGCTCACCCACCACATCGGGCTGGAGGATGGTCGAAGTCGAGGCCAACGGGTCCACGGCCGGGTAGATGCCGAGCGCGGCGATGTCGCGGGACAGCTCGGTGGTGGCGTCGAGGTGCGTGAACGTGGTGAACGGCGCCGGGTCGGTGTAGTCGTCGGCGGGCACGTAGACGGCCTGGAGCGAGGTGATCGAGCGGCCCCGGGTGGACGTGATGCGCTCCTGGAGCTCGCCCATCTCGTCGGCCAGCGTGGGCTGGTAGCCCACGGCCGAGGGCATGCGACCGAGCAGCGTCGACACCTCGGACCCCGCCTGCACGAAGCGGAAGATGTTGTCGATGAACAGCAGGACGTCCTGGCCCTTCACGTCGCGGAAGTATTCGGCGATGGTCAGCGCCGACAGGCCGACGCGCAGGCGTACACCCGGCGGCTCGTCCATCTGGCCGAACACCAGCGCCGCCTTCTCGAGGACGCCGGTCTCCTTCATCTCCAGGTAGAGGTCATTGCCCTCGCGGGTGCGCTCGCCCACCCCGCCGAACACCGAAACACCGCCGAACTGCTCGGCGACGCGCCGGATCATCTCCTGGATGAGCACGGTCTTGCCCACGCCGGCTCCGCCGAACAGCCCGATCTTGCCGCCCCGCAGATACGGGGTCAGCAGGTCGATGACCTTGATGCCGGTCTCGAAGACCTCTCTCTTGGGCTCGAGCGCGTCGAACTCCGGTGCCTCCCGGTGGATCTCCCAGTGGTCCTCGATCATGGAGGCGTCGAGCTCGGGGACGTCGAGCGGCTCGCCGATCACATTGGTCACGTGGCCGAGCACACCGTCCCCCACCGGCATGGTCAGGCCGGAGCCCAGGTTGCGGACCGGCGTGCCGCGGGTGAGCCCGTCGGTGGGACGCAGGCAGATGGCCCGCACCCGCGACTCGCCGATCTGCTGGGCCACCTCGGACCGTACCGGTATGTCCTGGCCGTCGACGGTGACGGTCATCTCCAGGGCGGTGTTGATGGCGGGCACGGCGTCGGGCGGGAACTCGACGTCGACGACCGGGCCGGCGATGGCGACGACACGGCCGTCCTTGAGCGTCGCCCCGGTGTCGGTGGTGGTGTCGGTGACGGTCATTTCCTGTGCTCCTAAGTGCCCTACTGGCGGGAGGATTCGAGGCGGTCGGACAAGACGTCGGCGGACATGAGCGCGTGGTCGACCAACAGATCGCCCCCGTCCGCCTTGGCGGCACGCATGGCCTCGGCGCCGCCGACGATCTCCATGATCTCGGTGGTGATGGCGTCCTGGCGGGCCCGGTTCATGGCCCGGATGTAGCGGGTGATCAGGTCGTCGGCGTTGTCGGTGGCCGACTTCATGGCCCGCTGCTGCGCGGCGAAGAACGACGCCGCCCCGTCCAGCAGCGCGGCGTAGAGCCGGGCCTCGGCGTAGCGGGGCAGCAGCCGGTCGAGGATCTCCTGGGGTTCGGGCTCGAACTCGTAGTCGGCATGCGGGCCCTCGGCCGCCTGCTCGATCATCGACCGATCGAGCGGCATGAACCGGCGGATGATCACCCGTTGCGAGGCCACCGACAGGAACTGCGTGTACGCCAGCTCGACCAGGTCGTACTCGCCCGATTCGAACCGGGTGGCCACGTGCTCGGCGATCCGCCGGGCGTCCTCGTAGGCGGGCTGGTCGGCAAACCCCTCGAAGCTGGCGTCGATGTCCCAGCCCCGGAAGCGGAAGTACGAGGTGGCCTTCTTGCCCACGGTGACGAGTCGGGTCTGGCGGCCCTCGCCCCGCTGGCGCTGCATCGACCGCTCGGCGGCCCTGATCACCGTGCTGTTGTAGGCCCCGCACAGGCCCCGGTCGGCGGCCACGACCACGTAGGCCACGGTGCGCACCTGGTCGCGCTCGGTCAGGAGCGGCGAATCACCGGCGGCGCCGGCCGCGGCCAGGTTGCGCAGGACCTCGGTGATCTGCTCGCTGTAGGGCCGGGCGGCGGCCACGCGCTGCTGGGCCTTGGCGATGCGGCTGGTGGCGATGAGCTCCATGGCCTTGGTGATCTTCATGGTCGCCTGCACCGAGCGGATCCGCCGGCGCAGCGCCCGTTCCTGACCGCCGGGCATGGCTAGCGGTCGCCCTCCTTCTCGGCGGACTCGGCGGACCCGCCTGCACCGTCCCCCGAGGCAGCGCTGGCAGTGGGCCCGGCCTCCTCCCCGGCCGCCCCGGCCTCCTCCCCGGCCGCCTCGGCCGCCGACGATCCGGCACCGGAAGCACCGGCCGCTTCGGCGGCCTGCTCCCACGAGAACTGCTCGGCGAACTCCTTGATCCCGGCCTCGAGGGCTTCGACGTCGGGGATGTCGCCATCGGTGCGGATGGCATCGAGGATGTCGCCGTGGCGGCTGCGGAACCACTCGATCAGCTCCGCCTCGAACCGGCGGACCTCACCGACCGGCACGGGATCGAGGTAGCCGTGGGTGGCGGCATAGAGCGACAGCACCTGCTCCTCGACCGGCATCGGGCTGTTGAGCGGCTGCTTGAGCAGCTCGACCAGCCGGTAGCCGCGGTCGAGCTGGGCCTGTGACACCTTGTCCAGCTCGGACCCGAACGCCGAGAACGACTCGAGCTCGCGGAACTGGGACAGGTCGCCCTTGAGCGTCCCCACCGCCGTCTTCATGGCCTTGATCTGGGCGTTGCCGCCCACCCGGGACACCGACAGGCCGGTGTCGAAGGCGGGGCGGACACCGGACTTGAACAGGTCGTCCTGCAGGTAGATCTGGCCATCGGTGATCGAGATCACGTTGGTGGGGATGTACGCCGAGATGTCGCCGGCCTTGGTCTCGATGACCGGCAGCGCGGTCAGCGAGCCGGCGCCCTTGTCCTCCGAGAGCTTGGCGGCGCGCTCGAGCAGGCGGCTGTGCAGGTAGAACACGTCGCCGGGGTAGGCCTCGCGGCCCGGCGGCCGGCGCAGCAGCAGCGAGATCTGCCGGTAGGCCTCGGCCTGCTTGGACAGGTCGTCGTACACCACGAGGGCGTGCTCGCGGTTCTCCATCCAGTGCTGGCCCATGGCGCAGCCCCCGTAGGGCGCCAGGTACTTGAACGGCGACGGGTCCGAGGCGCCGGCCACCACCACGACCGTGTAGTCCAGGGCACCGTGGTCCTCGAGGGTCGACACGGTGTTGGCCACCGTCGACTCCTTTTGCCCGATCGCGACATAGATGCACTTCACGCCCAGGCCGCGCTGGTTGATGATCGTGTCGACGGCGATGGTGGTCTTGCCGGTCTTGCGGTCACCGATGATCAGCTCACGCTGACCCCGTCCGATGGGCGTCATGGCGTCGATGGCCTTGATGCCGGTCTGGAGCGGCTCGTGCACCGGTTGGCGGCCTATGATGCCGGGGGCCTGGATCTCCATGCGGCGGTCCTCGACGCCCACCAGCGCACCCTTGCCGTCGATCGGGTTGCCGAGGGCACCGACCACGCGGCCCAACAGCCCGTCGCCCACCGGCACCGACAGGATGCGGCCGGTGGCCTTGACCGTCTCGCCCTCCCTGACCTCGGCGGCGTCGCCGAGCACCACGCAGCCGATCGACTCCTCGTCGAGGTTGAGCGCGAGGCCCAGGGCGCCGCTCTCGAACTCGAGCAGCTCGTTCACCGCGGCGTTGGGCAGTCCCCCCACGGTGGCGATGCCGTCGCCGACCTCGGTGATGCGCCCGACCTGGGCGGTCTCGACGCCGGGCTTGAAGTCCTCGAGGTTCTTGCGGAGCGCTGCGGCGATGTCGGCGGTGTTGATGGTCAGCTCTGCCATCGGTGTCGTCCTCGCGTGTCCTAGACGTCCTGTGGGTACTCAAGTGGCACTTGGCGTTCGGTGCTGTGTTGCCGAGAGGCATTGCCGTGTGGCCCGGGCTCCCGCTGCAAATCCCGTACGGTTCCGTGCCCACTTGCATGCCTCATCGCTCGGCCTCTCAGAGTGCGTTCTTCAGCTGGTCGAGGCGGCGTCGCACCGACCCGTCGATGACGGTGTCACCCACCTGGGCCACGATGCCGCCCAGCACCGACGGGTCCACCACCACCTTGACCTCGACCTGCTTGCCGGTGGCGTCGGCGAGGGCCTTGGCCACCCGCTCGCGCTGGTCGTCGGTGAGCGGGACCGCCGAGCGCACCTCCGCGACCTCCTTGTTGGCCTCGGCCGCGCTCATCTCCACCAGGCGCTTGATGATCGTGGGCAGGTCCCGGGCCCGGCCGGTGCCGACCACCATCGACACCAGCGCCACCGTGGTCGGCGACGCCTTCCCGCCCAGCAGGTCCTCGACGATCTGCTGGCGCCGGGCCGCGGGGATGCTGGCGTCGGTGAGCGCGTTCCGCAGCTCGTCGTTGCCCTGCAGGGTTTGCGAGACGCGGAACAGCTCGTCCTCCACCGCGCCGAGGGTGCCCTCGGCGCGGGCCACCCCGAAGAGGGCCTCGGCGTAGGCGAGCGTACGGTCGTCTGCCGTCATGAGCGCTGAGCCGCCACCTGGTTGATGTAGTCCTCGATCAGCTGGGTCTGGGTGGCCTCGTCGAGGTTGTGCTGGACCACGGTCTCGGCGGCGCCGATGGCGAGCTGTGCCAGCTCGCCTCGCAGGTCGGACACCGCTTGGGCCTTGGCCGATTCGATGTCGGCCACGGCGCGGGCCCGCACCTCGCCCAGCTCGGTCTGGAGGCGGGTCTCCTGGTCGCGCTTGAGGCGGTCGGCCGCCTGGCGGGCCTCCTCGATGATCCGTCCGGCCTCGGCCCGGGCGTCGTTGAGCTGGGCGCGGTACTCGGCCAGGATCTGCTCGGCATCGCCCTTGGCCGTCTCGGCGGCCTGCAGGTCGGAGCGGATGCGCTCGGTGCGGTTCTCCAGCATCTGACTGATCTGCGGGTAGGCGAACTTGTAGAGGAGGAACAGCAGGACCGCGAAGCTGATGGAGCCCCACACCAGTTCGTCGGTCGCCGGCAGGATCGGGTTCGGCGCCTCCTGGCAGGCGTCGGGGTCGTCCGCCTCCTCGGCCAGCTCGATGCACTCCTCCGTATCCTCGGAGAGCTGTGGCTCGCCCTGCCCCTCCTGCGCGCTGGCGGGAGAGGCCAGGACGAGGAGCCCGCCGACCGCGAGCAGCAGGGTCGGCAAGAGTGTGCGGATGCGCACGACGGCCTCCTCAGCCGGAGATGATGAACGAGAGGACGAAGCCGAACAGGGCCAGGGCTTCGGTGAAGGCGATGCCGAGGAACATGGTGGTGCGCACCATGCCCGCGGCCTCGGGCTGGCGGGCCATCGCGGTGATGGCGTTGCCCACCACCAGGCCGATGCCGATGCCGGGGCCGATGGCGGCGCCGCCGTAGACGATGCCTCGGCCGACGGCGGTGAGGCCCGCCTCGAGCTCGCCTTCGGCCTGCTGGGCTAGGACGTGAAGCACGGGTTCGTCTCCTTGGGTTGTGCTCAGTGCTCGGGGTGCATGGAGCTGTCGATGTACACGGCAGCGAGGATGGTGAAGATGTAGGCCTGCAGGAACGCCACCAGGAGCTCGAATCCCATCAGGAAGATGAGCAGCGCCAGCGGCAGGGCCCCGCCGAGGATCGTCGATGCGAACAGGGCCTGGGTGATGACGGCGAAGGTCACCAGCAGCAGGTGCCCGGCGAGCATGTTGGCGAAGAGCCGGACCGCCAGCGCGAAGGGCCTCGTGATGAGGATCCCCAGCAGCTCGATGAACGCCACCAGCGGCAGGATCGCCTTGGGGACGCCTGGGGGGATGGCGGAGTTCTTGAAGTAGCCGAAGAACCCCTGATGCCTGATGCCGGTGATGATGTAGACGAACCACACGACGATCGCCATGAACATCGGCAGGGCCATCCGGGCGTTCACCGGCATCTGCACCGCCGGGATCAGCTCCCAGATGTTGCAGACGAAGATGAAGGTGAACAGGGTGAGCAGGAACGGCAGGTAGCCGCGGCCGTCGGGCCCGATCGTCTGCAAGATGATCTGTTCGTCCACGAACTCGACCGTGCTCTCGGCCACGTTCTGGGCGCCGGTGGGCACCAGCTTGGGTTCACGCGTGGCGACGTAGAAGAGCCCGAACACGAGCGCCACCGAGAGCCACATGAGAAGCACGACCTTGTTGACGCCGAAGACGTCGCCGCCGAAGAGTGTGGGCCACTCGATGACGTGGCTGATCGGCGGGAACTCCAACCCGAGGATCACCGGTGCACTGCCTCCTTGGGTCCCGGCTTGAGAGCCGGAAAGGCGAGGGACGCGGACACGTAGCGCAGCTCCCAGAACAAGAGTCCGAGGTGGGTGACCAGCACGGTGACGCCGAGCGCGACGAGGTCGATCCAGGGCTCGTCCTTGACCAGCAGCAGCACGACGGTGACCAACCCCATCCGCACGGCGAAACCGCCGAGGGCGACGACCATGAGCAGGTTCAGCGACCGGCGGGCGGCCCAGGACAGGGCCAGGGCGGCCAGCAGGAGGTTGACCACCACGAGCCCGATAGCCACGCCGGCCGAGGACGCTCCGGCTGTTCCCCAGATGGCGGTGGCGGCGATGACGACCAGGGGGGCGAACCACACGCCTCGCTTGAGCATGTCGAACGCCAGCTCCCGCTCGGGGTCCCCCGAAGCGTCGGGCGCAGGTGCACGTAGGTCGGCGGCGCTGACCCTCATGGCCCTCATGACGGCGGCTCCTCAGGCTCCGCTCGCTTGGCCAACCCCGGGACCAGCGCCTCCTGCTCGCGCATCCGGGCGTCGTACCGGGCGAAGTGCTTCCAGATCTCGTAACCCATGGTGAAGAGGAACAGCACCAGCAGCAACAACGGCGAGGTTCCGAGCCAGGCGTCCAGCCTCCAGCCGATGAGGGCCAACAAGGCCGGGGTCACGGCCAGCTCGCACGCCGTCGACAAGGCGTCGCCAGCGCTTCGATTCAACTCACGCCTGGCGGACAGATCGGCCACCCCTCGCTCCTTGCACCCTGGGCCCCCTCGCAAGTTCCGCTCGGGGACCTTGTGAATTCTTTCGCAATCTACCAGACACGTTCTATCCCCGGGCAAATCAACGATCGGCAGGGGACGGCGCGGCAGGTTAGCAACCTCGCGAGTCGGGCTTGCTACCCGGCAAAATTGGTACCCGTGTCCCAACTCCGCCCCTACCGAACCGGCGACCACGATGCCGTCTACGACATCTGCGTCCGCACCGGAGCAGCCGGGGGGGACGCCACTCAGCTGCTCCGGGATCCCGCCCTCCTGGGCCACGTCTACGCCGGCCCCTACCTGGCGCTCGCACCCGAGCTGGCGTTCGTGGTCGAGGACGACGACGGGGTGGCGGGCTACATCCTGGGCGCCGCCGACACGACCGAGTTCGAGGACCGCCTCGAACGCGAGTGGTGGCCCGAGCTTCGACTGAGTTACCCGGCGTACAGAACCGACGGCGACGCCGTCCTCGACGATCTGCTGATCGCCCTCATGCACTCGCCTGCCCGCACCCGGGCAGACCTGGTGGCGACGTACCCCTCCCACCTCCACATCGACCTGCTCCCCCGGTTGCAGGGACAGGGCTGGGGCCGGCGGCTGATCGACACCCTGGTCGACCGGCTGCGCGCCGCGGGGTCTCGCGGCCTTCACCTGGGGGTCGCCACCGCCAACACCAGGGCCCAGGCGTTCTATTGCGTCGTCGGCTTCACCGAACTGGACGACGACGGGGTGACCGTCACGTTCGCGATGCCGCTCTGACTCAGGCGCTGCGTCACTAACCTGCGGCCGTGCCCACCGACCTCCTTGCCGGCCACGCCCAGAACGCGCCCGATCGTGTCGCCATCATCGACGGCGACGCGTCGATCACCTACGGCGAGCTCAACGGCACGGTCAATCGCCTGGCCAACGGGCTGCTGGCGCTCGGCGTGCAGCCGGGCGACCGGGCGGTGTGGTGCGGTCCCAACAGCGTGCCCGTCCTGACGTTCCTCCACGCCGCCCGCAAGATCGGGCTGGTGGCGGTGCCGCTCGCGTACCGGTTCACCGCCGAGGAGATGCAGTACGTCATCGACAACAGCGACGCCGTGCTCGTCGTCGTCGACGCCGAGCAGGCCGACCGGGTGGCGGCCGTGCGCGACCAGCTCACCAAGGTCCGCCACGTCGTCGTGTTCGGCGGCCCTTCCTTCGAGGGTGCCCCGGCCCGAGCGGCCGTGGGGGCAGGAGCCATGTCCTGGAACGAGGTGCTGGCCAGCGCCCCCGGCGACGACGGCCGGGCCGCCGACGCCGAGCCCCCCACCGTGGGCGACCCCACCGCCGGTGCAACGATGATCTACACCTCGGGCACCACCGGCAAACCCAAGGGGGCGCTGCGCACGTCGACCGACCCCGCCCTGGTCATGGCGCTGCTCCAGGAGCTGCGGCTGCGGCCCGGGGAGGAGGTCCACATCACCTCGGGTCCGCTGTACCACTCGGGCCCGCTGGCCTGGGCAATCCTCACCCACACGCTGGGCGGCAGCATCGTGCTGCTGCGGCACTTCGACGCCGAGCGTTGGATCGACCTCGTGCGCCGGCATCGGGTCACCAACACGTTCTCGGCACCCACCCAGCTCAAGCGCATCGTCTCCCTCCCGGACGAGGTCCTGGCGCGCGCCGACCTGTCGTCGATGCGCTCGCTCGTTGCCAACGCCGCGCCGGTCCCCTACGCGCTGAAGCAGGAGGTCATCGCCAAGCTGGGCGACGGCTTCCTGTTCGAGGTCTACGGCTCGACCGAGCTGGGCGTCGACACGATCCTGCCGCCCGAAGACCAGCTGCGGAAGCCGGGCTCGTGCGGCCGGACGTACGGCACCGTGCAGGTCAAGATCGTGGGCCCGGACGGCCGGGAGCTGCCCGCCGGCGAACCGGGCGAGCTGTTCATCCGCAGCGCCCTGGCGCTCGACGGCTACCACGGCACGGCCGAGCCCATCAGCGACCGTGACGGCTGGAAGTCGGTGGGCGACATCGCCTACGTCGACGACGAGGGCTACGTCTACATCTGCGACCGCAAGAACGACATGATCATCAGCGGCGGGATGAATATCTACCCGGCGGAGATCGAGGCGGTGCTGCATGCCCATCCCGATGTCATGGACGCCGCCGTGTTCGGGGTGCCGTCCGACGAGTGGGGCGAATCGGTCCACGCCGTCGTCCAGCCCAAGCCCGGGCACACCATCGACCTCGGCGGCCTAGAGGCCCACGCGGTCGAGCACCTCGCCGGCTACAAGCGCCCCCGCTCCTGGGAGGTGCGGGCCGAGCTGCCGCGCACCGAGTCGGGCAAGCTGCTCAAGCGCCTCCTGCGCGACGAGCACTGGCAGGGTCGCGCCACCCGGGTGTGACCCCCTCGGTTTCTGGCGTCTCGGGCGCCGAGACCTCGGTATGAGAGACGCCAGAAGCGTCGGGGCGCTTGGCCACCATCCCCGGTCCGAAGATGGTGTAGAGGAACAGCGCCAAGGCCAGCACGCCGAGCGGCACGAATGACTCCCCCTTGCCCGTGTACACGGGGATGAGCACGAGCGCCGACAGCAGCCCCGTCCAGGCCCACAGCACCAGCACCGTCCGCCGGTGCCCGTGGCCCAGCCGCAGGAGCCGGTGGTGGAGATGGCCCTTATCGGCGATGGTGAGCCCCGCCCGACCCTTGGCCCGCCGCAACAACGCCCACGCCGTATCCAGTATGGGCACACCCAGGATGACCAGTGGCAGGAACAGGGGGGCGAAGAAGAAGAACGTCTGCCCCCGCACCTCGGCATCGGTATTGCCGCCGATGGCGATGGTCGCCGCCGCCATCAGCACCCCGAGGCTGAGCGCTCCGGCGTCGCCCATGAACAGTTTGGCCGGATGGAAGTTCCAGGGCAGGTAACCCAGGCAGGCCCCCACCACGCAGGCTGCGATCAGGGCGCCGAGGTTGTCGTCGCGAATGATGGCGTCGTTGTTGTCGAGGAACTCGGCGAACATGAGGATCGCCCCGGCCCCGATCGCGACCACGCCCGCCGCCAGCCCGTCGAGCCCGTCGATCAGGTTGACCGCCATGGCCAAGCCGACCACCCACAGCACGGTGATGAGCGTGGCCAGGTCCGGCGGGAGGGCCACCAGCCCGACGAAGGGGATGCGGAAGAACACGATCGTGAGGCCGGCGATGGCGAGGACGCTGCCCGCCAGCACCGTGCCTGCCGTCTTGGCCGGCGCCGACACCTCGCGGAGGTCGTCGAGCTGCCCGATGACGTAGATCGTCACCGTTGCCAGCACCACGCCCAGTGGCTGGGCGATCGTGAGGAACGTGGCTGCGAACTGGCCGCTCAGCCACGCGACGGCGAAGCCCACCAGCACGCCGGCCACGATCCCTGCGCCCCCCAGCACCGGCGTGGGGCGGGTGTGCATGCGGCGGGCGTCGGGGTAGGCGACGGCGCCGATGCGGAACGACAGCTTCCGCAGCAGCGGCATCGACGCGCAGCTGACGGCGAAGGCCGTCCCGATGACGAGGAGGTAGCCGATCACCGCAGCTCCCCCGCCGATGTCAACCGGGGTACGGGGCGAACTTGGAGCAGAGCGCGAGGACCTCGTCGCGGATCGCGGCGACGGCGGCATCGTCCTCGCGGTGGGTGAGTACCTGGTGGATGAGCGAGGCGACCTGGGCCATCTCGGGCGCCCGCATCCCCTGGGTGGTGACCGCGGGGGTGCCGATGCGCAGGCCACTGCTGATGTAGGGCGGGCGGGGGTCGTCGGGCACCGTGTTCTCGTTGAGGCTGATGCCGGCGCGGTCGAGGGCCAGGCGAGCCTTCTTGCCGGACAGGTCGGCGTCGAAGCTCCGCAGGTCGACGAGCATCAGGTGGGTGTCGGTGCCGCCCGACACCAGGCGCAGGCCGGCCCCGGCCAACCCCTCGGCCAGCGCTGCGGCGTTGCTGACGATGTCGCGGGCGTAGTCGGTGAACTCCGGTTGGGCGGCCTCGTGGAACGCCACCGCCTTGGCCGCGATCACGTGATCGAGCGGTCCGCCCTGCAGGCCCGGGAACACGGCCTTGTCGATCTTGTCGGCCAACTCGGCGCGGGTCAGGATCGCCCCCGCCCGCGGTCCCCGCAGCGTCTTGTGGGTGGTGAAGGTGACGATGTCGGCGTGCGGGGTCGGGTTCGGGTGAACGCCGCCGGCGATGAGCCCGGCTACGTGAGCGGCGTCGAACATGAACAGGGCGCCGGCCTCGTCGGCGATCTGGCGGAACGGCTCGGGGTCGATGATGCGTGGGTACGCCGTTGCCCCGGTGACGATGAGCTTGGGGTTGTGCTCGAGGGCCAGGTCGCGCACCTGGTCGAGATCGATCCGCTCGTCGCTCGGTGTCACGCCGTAGGACACGAAGCGGTAGAGCCGGCCGCTGGCGTTCACGGGCGAGCCGTGGGTGAGGTGACCGCCCTGGTCGAGCCGCAGCCCGAGGACCGTGTCGCCGGGCTCGAGCAGCCCTAGGTACACGGCCATGTTGGCGTTGGCGCCCGAGTGGGGCTGCACGTTGGCGTGGTCCGCGCCGAACAGCGCCTTGGCGCGCTCGCGGGCGAGGTCCTCGACCTGGTCGATGACCTCGTTGCCGCCGTAGTAGCGCTTGGCGGGATAGCCCTCGCTGTACTTGTTGGTGAGCACCGAGCCGGTGGCGCGCAGCACGGCGGGCGACGTGAAGTTCTCGCTGGCGATGAGCTGCAGCGTGGTGTTCTGGCGTTCGACCTCGCGCTCGATCAGGCCGAACAGCTCGTCGTCGGGGACAGTGGGCCAACCCATGATCTTCGCTCCCTATCCCTCTTCTTCGATCTCGGCGATCTCGGCGATGCGGCGCTCGTGGCGGCCGCCCTCGAACGGCGTCGTGAGCCACAGCGTCAGGATCTCGTCGGCGAGCTGGGCAGCGACGATCCGCGCACCGATCGACAGGACGTTGGCGTCGTTGTGCTCGCGGGACATCCGTGCCGTGTAGAGATCGTTGCACAGCGCTGCGCGCACCCCACGGATCTTGTTGGCCGTCATCTGCTCGCCCTGGCCCGACCCCCCGAGCACGATGCCGCGGTCGGCCTCGCCCTTGACCACGGCCCGCCCCACGGCGGCGCAGATGGGCGGGTAGTCGACCGGCTCCTCGCTGTCGGTGCCCAGGTCGTCGACGTCGTGGCCCAAAGAGATCAGTGTCTCGCTCAAGTGCGCCTTGAGGGCGAACCCGGCGTGATCGGAACCGATGGCGACCCGCATCAGTGCTCCCTCGGCTGGTTGGCAGTGCAGATCAGGAGAACATCGATGGGGGGAGTGTAGACAGGGGCCGATGGCACTCGACCCGCGCACCCCGGTCCTGGTGGGCGTCGGACAGTGGAGCAACCGCGTGGACCGGGGGGAAGCGGCCGTGGAGCCCGCCGACATGATGGCCGAAGCGCTGCGCCGCGCAGCCGAGGACAGCGGCGCCGGTGCCCGGGCTCTGGTCGGCGCCGACGCCGTCCGCGTGTCCCGGTCGTTGTCGCGTCACTACCGCAACCCGGCCCGCCTGGTGGCCGAGCGCCTCGGGGCCTCACCCCGCGACGAGGCCGTCACCGCGATCGGCGGCAACGAACCCCAGGGACTGGTGGCACAGGCCAGCCGCGACATCGCCGCCGGCGACGCCGAGATCGTCCTGATCTGCGGCGCGGAGGCCTGGCGGACCCGTTCGGCGATCCCGCGCGACCGGCGCGAGCAGCTCGGCTGGACGAGGCAGGACGACACGGTGCCGCCGGCCCGCCAGACGGCTCCCGACTTCCAGCTCAACCACCCGGCGGAGCTCGCCCGCCACGTGTATGCACCGCCACAGGTGTACGCCCTGTTCGAGCAGGCCCTGCGGGCTGCGGCGGGACGGTCGATCGACGACCACCTGGTACGCGTGAGCGAGCTCTGGGCCCGGTTCAACGCCGTCGCCGTCGCCAATCCCCACGCGTGGATCCGTGACCCGCTGACGGCCGAGCAGATCCGCACCCCGACGCCCGACAACCGCTGGATCTGGTGGCCGTACACCAAGGTCATGAACGCCAACAGCGCGGTCGAGCAGTCGGCGGCGTTGATCCTGTGCTCGGCGGCGAGCGCGGCGGCGCTGGGCGTGCCCCGCGACCGGTGGGTGTTCCCGCGGGCGGCGACCCAGGCGCACGACACCTGCATCCTGTCCCACCGCCACGACCTGCGTTCGGCGCCGGCGCTGAGGGCTGCCGGGCGTGCGCTGCTGGCGCTGGCCGACACGGGGACCGACGAGCTGGCCCACGTCGACCTCTACTCGTGCTTCCCGTCCGCCGTGGAGGTGGCCGCCGACGAGATCGGGCTCGGACTCGACCGGCAGCTGACCGTCACCGGCGGGCTGTCGTTCGCCGGCGGTCCTTGGAACAACTACGGCACGCACGCGATCGCCACCATGGCGGAGGCGCTCCGGGGGGACGCCGGGAGCCTGGGGCTCGTGACCGGCGTCGGTGGCTACCTGACCAAGCATGCCCTCGGGCTCTACGCGACGGATCCGCCGCCGGAGGGATTCCGCTGGGTCGATGCGCAGGACCAGGCGGAGCCGATGCCGCGTCGCGAGCTGGCCGAGGCGGTGGACGGCACGGCCACGGTCGAGTCGTGGGCGGTCCAGCACGGACGCGACGGCGAAGCCGAGCGGGTGCTGGCGGCCTGCCTACTCGACGACGGTCGGCGCGCCTGGGCGCTGTCAGACGACGCGGACACCGTGGCAGAGATGCGCACCGGCGCCGAGCAGGTCGGCCGGGTGGTCAAGATCGGGCCCGAGGGCGCCCTGCTCGTCTGAGCCGGCTTCGCCCGTCCGCGCCCCTCCGCTCACGGGTCCTGTCGCCTCCGGTGCGGGGCCTACCGCCCTCGGCGCATCAGCGCCTCGAGCGGCCCCGCATCCTCAGCGCCACCCGCTCGCTACCCGCCCTTCGCCGGAAGGCGCGAAGCGGCCTCGGCCTGCGGCCGAGTCGACACCACAGGATCGCCGTTGGTGCTTGCCGGCTCCGGGGCGGGAGGGCCGATCCGCACCTCGGTGATGGCCCGCCCGTCGACGGCGAGGACCTCGATCGTGCGTCCGGCCACGGTCACCCGGTCGCCCGGCGCCTCGGGCACGCGCCCGAGCACGTCGAGCACCAGCCCGGCCACGGTGGCGTAGGGGCCCTCGGGCATGTCGTGGACAGCCACGTCCTCCAGGTCGTGCACGGGGAACCGTCCGGGCAGCACCAGCGATCCGTCTGCCTCGCGGCGCGCCCCGACGACATCGCGATCGGTCTCGTCGTAGATCTCGCCCACCAGCTCCTCGAGCAGGTCCTCCACGGTGATGATGCCGGCGGCGGCGCCGTGCTCGTCCACCACCAAGGCGAGCTGCAGGCGGCGGACCTGCATCTCGTGGAGCACGTCGAGCACCCCGGCGGTCTCGGGGAAGGCGGCCAGCTCGCCCGCCCGCTCGCGCACCGGGCGGTCGCCGGGACCGTCGAGCAGGTCGCGCAGGTGGACCACGCCGACGACCTCGTCGAGGTTCCCGTCGTGCGCCACCGGCGCCCGGGAGTGGCCGCTGGCGGCCAGCGCCCGGAGCGCGTCGGCAATGGGCTGGTCGGCGTCGAGCACGAACACGTCGGGCCGCGGGCGCAGCACCTCGTCGAGCGTGCGCTCGGAGATCTCGAACGCCCCGTCGATGATCAGCCGCTGCTTGGCGGTGAACGACGCCTGCGTGCCCACCAGCTCGCGTATCTCCGCCTCGGTGACCGCCTCGCGCTGGACCGAGGGATCGCCGCCCAGGATCCGGACCACGATGTCGGTCGACCGCGACAGCAGCCACACCACGGGCCGGGTCAGCATCGCCATGGCCGACAACGGGCGCGCCGTCAGGAGGGCCCAGCGCTCGGCCCGCTGCATGGCCACCCGCTTGGGCGCCAGCTCGCCGATCACCAACGTGGCGTACGACAACAGCAGCGTGACCGCGACGATCGACACGGCGCGCGCGGCACCCCCGAGGAAGCCGAGCTGTGCCTCGAGCGGCTCGGCCAGCGACACGGCGGCGGCCGCCGACGCCAGGAAGCCGGCCAGCGTGATGCCGATCTGGATGGTGGCCAGGAAGCGGTTGGGGTCGCGTGCCAGGCGAGCCACCAGCGCCCCCGTCGACGAGCGCTGCTCGAGCTGCTGGAGCTGTCCCTCGCGCAGCGACACGAGTGCCATCTCGGTGCCCGAAAAGGCGGCGTTGAGCAGAACCAACACGAGCACCAGCCCGAGCTCCAGCCAGTGCCCGCTCACGACGAGCTCCCGGTTGGGCCGGGCGTCGAGCCCGATGGAGGGTCTGATGGATGCTTCACAGTGCGTGGATCAGGCTAACGAGTCGGAGCCGTCCACCGGTCGGAAGCCGGCCCCCTGGCGCAGGGCCCGGCGCACCTGTCCGGGGTCGTCGAGGTCGACGGTGTTGGGGTCGACGCCCAGCGCGGAAAGGTGGTCGCGCAGTAGCTCGTGGCTCGACCGCACGATCGCCTCGGGCGGGGGCGAGAACTCGTCCGGCGGGATGGGGTCGTCCATCACCACGTCGGTGAGCTCGGTCCTCGAGCACGGCCGGCCCTCCAGCGACCCCTCGTGGCCCAGCACGATGCCGGTGCGAGCCTCGAACCAGAAGCGGTGCTCGACCCCCACGAACTCCACAGGCAGCCGCGCCGCAGCCGCCAAGGGTGCCGCCGTATCCGGGACGCCGGCCGCGCCACCGATCGGTCGCGGGTAGGCGTCGACGGTCCAGCAGAAGCGGCCGGCGCGCTCGTCGGGCTCGGGATCGCCGAAGTCGAGCCAGCCCAGCAGCGGCCCGGGGTAGAGGCAGGCGCCGATCGGACCGGCGTCGTGGAGGGCCGCACGGGTCGAGTCGCGTTCGGTCACCAGCGACCCTGTGCCGACCCAGCTCTGGTGGCCGTCGCTGACGGCGATGTGGCCGCGCCCGACCACCCGCCAGCGGTCGGGCAGGGCGACGAGCACGTACGCCAGGGATTCGTCGATGCTGGCCGGGCGGTCATGGCTGGGATCGTCCGGCTCCGCGCCCTTCTCGGCGACCGGCTCGGGATCGGCGCCATCGCCGTCGAGGCCGGACACACGCGCCAGGTGCTCGTGCACGGCCGCGACCAGCCCCAGGTCGGCCCAGCGGGTCAACGCCGCCTCGATGGTGCGCAGCGGTCCTGGTGCGGCATCGACCAGCGCCAGCAGGTCTCCCCGAGTCGTCATCGGCCGAAAGATACGGTCGGTCGAAGACCGACGCCATTACGGGGCGGCGGGTGGGGGTCGGGCCGGAACGTCATCGGCGGGCCGCGGCCGTGACGGCGGCCAGGGGGATCGGGCCATCGCGGAGCACCTTCCACGCCACGCCGGTGACGGCGACGACGGTCGAAGGCCGTGCCTCACAGCGCCCACCGTCGATCACGAGCGCCAGCCCGGCGCCGAAGGTGGCGGCGACGCCCTCGGCGGTCGGCGACGTCGGCTCCCGATGGCGGTTGGCGCTGGTGGTGGCGATCGGCCCGACGGCGGCGGCGATGCCGCGCACGAGCGCATGGTCCGGACAACGCACTCCTATGGTGTCGGTTGGCTCGCCGAGCTCGTACCCGAGGCCGGGGCGGCGAGGCAGCACCAGCGTCAGCGGGCCGGGCCACAGGCGCTCGGCGATGTGGCGGACTTCTTCGGTCAGCGCCTCGGGTGCTGCCAGCCCGAGCGCCTGGGCGGCGTCGGCGCACAGGACGGCGATCGGCGCGTCGGCCCCCCGCCCCTTGAGCGCGAACAGCCGGTCGATCGCCCGGGGGATGGACGGGAGCGCCGCCAGGCCGTAGACGGTGTCGGTGGGCAGGGCCACCACCTCGCCTGCCCGCAGGGCGTCGACGGCCAGAGGGACCGCTTTCGGGTCGACGGCAAGAATCACCTCGACGAGGGTACGGAACAAGCTCTGATGTTCGTGGCAACAGCCGGCGGGGGGTGCGGGGGGCGGAGGCTCCGCCGGAGTCCCCCGCCGTCGCTCGATCCGGCTCGGCCGGTCGAGCGACCGGCAGTCGACGCGGCCGAAAGGCGGCGACCAAACTCTCGCCTCGCAACCTCTGGTTGCGAGGCGAAATCAGGCACGGGCCAGCAGGATGCGATCTCGGCCGGTGAGGTCGGGCCAGACGGCGGCGGAGCCGAACCCGGCGGCGCGGGCCAGCGCCTCGGCCTCGGCCGCCTGGTGGGGTGCGATCTCCACCAACAGCGAGCCGGGGTGGGCCAGCCAGAGCGGCGCCTCGGCCACGATCCGTTCGATGGCTTCGAGCCCGGTCGGCCCGGACACCAGCGCCGCCAGTGGTTCCCACGCCCGCACCTCGTCAGGCAGGTCCTCCACCTCGTACTCGGCCACGTACGGCGGGTTGCTCACGATCACGTCGACCGCCCCGGCCAGTTCGGCGGGCAGCGCCTCGTACCACGAGCCCTCGGCCAGCCGCACGGCGGCGCCGATCCGCCCCATGCCGGCCACGTTGGCCCGGGCCACCGCCAGCGCGTCGGGCGAGACGTCCGTCGCCCACACCTCGATGCCGGTCCACTCGACCGCCAGCGCCAGCGCGATGGCGCCCGAGCCGGTGCCGAGATCGACCGCCAGCCGCGCCTCGAGCCGCCGGCACTCCTCCAACGCCATCTGGGTCAGCGCCTCGGTCTCGGGCCGGGGGATGAGCACCCGATCGTCGACGTAGAGGTCGAGCACCCGGAAGCCCCAGCGCCCGAGCACGTACTGGAGGGGCTCGCCGCGCAGGCGCCGCTCGAGCATGTCGTAGAAGAACGTGGCGTTGCGCAGACTCGCGGGTTCGTCGAGCCCGAGGGTCAGCTCCGCCCCCTCCAGCCCGCTGGCCTGCTGCACGAGCCAGCGGGCCTCCTGCTCGGCGTTCTCGAAACCTGCGGCCGCCAGCCGATGGGTGGCCTCGTCGAACAGCGTCTGCCAGGCAACGCCTCCGGTCGCGGTGTCGGTCACCGTGGATCCCAGCCAGGCCCGGCGGCCTCAGGTCGCCTCGGCGAGGCGGCGGGCCTGCTCGTCGGCCACTAGCGCGTCGCTGATCTCGTCCAGCTCGCCCGCCAGCACGCGGTCGAGCTTGTAGAGAGTGAGGCCAATGCGGTGGTCGGTCACCCGGTTCTCCTTGAAGTTGTAGGTGCGCACCTTCTCGGAGCGCCCCCCACCGCCCACCTGGCCCCGACGCGCCGCCGATGCCTCGGCGGCCTGGCGGTCCTGCTCGGCCTTGAGCAGGCGAGACCGCAGCACCTGCAGGGCCTTGGCCCGGTTCTGGATCTGGCTCTTCTCGTCCTGCATGGACACGACGATGCCCGTCGGCAGGTGCGTCAGCCGCACCGCCGAGTCGGTGGTATTGACGCTCTGGCCGCCGGGGCCCGACGACCGGTAGACGTCGGTGCGCAGGTCGTTGGGGTCGATGTCGACGTCGACCTCGTCGGCCTCGGGTAGCACGGTGACCGTGGCCGACGACGTGTGCACGCGCCCCTGGCTCTCGGTCACCGGCACCCGCTGGACGCGGTGGGTGCCGGCCTCGTTGTGCATGCGGGCCCAGACGCCGTCGCCCTCCACGGCGAAGGTCACCTCGTTGAGGCCACCGAGGTCGGACGGATCGCTGCCCAGCACGTCCACGGACCATCCCTGGCGGCTGGCAAAGGCGCGGTACATCTCGTACAGGTCGCGGGCGAAGAGGTTGGCCTCCTCGCCGCCCTCGGCGCCGCGGATCTCGACGATGACGTTGCGCTCGTCGTTGGGGTCGTGGGGCAACAGCAGGACGCGCAGCTCGCCGGTGAGCCGGGCGATCGCGGCCTCGGCAGCGTCGATCTCGGCCCGGAGGATGTCGCGCTCGTCACCGGCCGCGTCGGGCAACATCTCCTTGGCCACCTGGAGGTCGCCGCGGCGGGCGCTCAGCTCGCGGGACCGCTCGACGATCGGGGCAAGCTCGCGGTAGCGCTTGGCCACCTGCCGGAAGCGGGGCTGATCGGCGATCAGGTCGGGGTCGCCCAGGCGCGCCTCGGTATCACGGAACTCCTGGTCCAGGTCAGCGAGGCGTTCGAGCACGACGAGCGAGGGTAGCGACCCCGATCGCCCAACGGGCAGGCGGTGGCCGACTATCCGGCCGCCCGCCAGTCACCGGCGACGGGAACGACGTCCGCCGGCGAGCGGAGGCGGGCGGCGAGGCGGCGGGTGCCGGGGTGGTCGTCGCGCTCCGGTACCACCAACAGCAGGCGCGCAGAGGGGTCGATGGCCTCGCGGGCGTCGGCCGCGCTAGGCACCAGGTCGAGGGCGATGCCGACGAAGCAGGCAACGACGACCGGCGCGCCGTCGGCGGCGGTTCCGGCGGCGATGGTGATGTCGCGCTCGGTGAGGTTGGGGCGGGGCCGCACGCCGGCCGCGGGGCGGAGGGAGGCCAGGCCGACGATGCCCGGGTTGCGACAGAGCACCGCCCGCAGCCAGCGCTCGGGCACGAGTTGGTTGAGCGGATGGCGGGGAGCCCCCGGCCGCCGGTATTCCCGGACGATGGCGACCACCCGGGAGAGCTGGTCGACCGGCGCCAGCCCGCCGTGGACCATGGCCGTCAGCTCCCGATCCGCCTTTCCCACCCCCACCTCGAGTTGTGGCCCGGCGATGGGGACGCCTGCGGTAGTAGTTCCATGCACGACGCGGGCGACCTCCAGCCCGTTGATCTCGCCTCGTACCAGCCCGCCCTCGGCGACGATCTCGAGGCCGGCGTCGGTCAGCAGGTCCACCAGCTCCGGCGGCCCCGGCGCGTCGGGCTGGCGGGGGGGCGGTGCGACGACCGCAGGGACCAGCGTGGTAGACGCGAGCGCCCACACCTGCGGAGTCGGGGGTGCGAAGAGCCCGGCCTGGCGGGCCACCGTGGCGGCCGCGTCGGCCGGTCCGTCCACGATGACGTGAAGCTCATCGAAACCCTCGCGATCGGCCCACACCAGCGCCGGGCCCAGCGTGCGCTCGGGCGTCTCGTCCGCCAGCACCCAGGCGACCGAACCGGGGCCGGCCAGGGCCACTGCCGCTCCCAATGCATGGCTCTTCCGGTCGGCCGGGCCCCAACGCCCGGCCACCAGGGCTGCGAGCTTGGCACCGCGCAAGGCAGCGCGGCGCTCGGCGTCAAGAGCGGGAGTCACCGGTCGGGCTTCGACCGGCTCGATGCCCTCCGCTCCGGGGCGTTACTTGCCGCGCTTGCCGTAGCGGCGTTCGAACCGGTCGATGCGGCCGCCCGTGTCGACCAGCTTCTGCTTGCCGGTGTAGAAGGGGTGGCACTCGCTGCACAGCTCGACGTGCAGGTCGGCCTTGGTGGCGCGGGTGGTGAACTCGTTGCCGCAGGAGCAGCGCACCTTGGCGACGACGTAGTCGGGGTGGATGCCAGCCTTCATTGCGGTCTCCAAAAGTCAGAACAAGGCGAAAGGTAGGACAGTCTACCCGGCCGCCAGCCGGTTCTTGGCCACCTCGGCCAGGAACTCCTCGTTGGTGCGGAAGGTCTTCATGCGGTCGATGAGCAGCTCGAGGGCGGCGGCGTTGCCACCGTCGGTGGACGACAGGCCGGACAGGACCCGCCGGAGCGCCCAGACCAGGTTGAGCTGGCCCCGGGGGAACAGCAGCTCCTCATGTCGGGTGGAGCTGGCGTCGACGTCGATGGCGGGATAGATCCGGCGTTCCGACAGCCGCCGGTCGAGCCGCAGCTCCATGTTGCCGGTGCCCTTGAACTCCTCGAAGATCACCTCGTCCATCTTCGAGCCGGTCTCTATGAGAGCGGTGGCGAGGATGGTGAGCGAGCCACCCTCCTCGATGTTGCGGGCGGCACCGAAGAACTTCTTGGGTGGGTACAGGGCGCCGGAGTCGACGCCACCGGACATGATCCGCCCGGTGGCGGGTGCGGCCAGGTTGTAGGCCCGGGCCAGGCGGGTGATCCCGTCGAGGATGATGCAGACGTCCCTGCCGTCCTCGACCAGGCGCTTGGCCCGCTCGATGGTGAGCTCGGCCACCTGGGCATGCTCTTCGGACGGGCGGTCGAACGTGGAGGCGACGACCTCGCTAGCCGGGCTCCGCAGCCAGCGGCGCATGTCGGTCACCTCTTCGGGCCGCTCGTCGACGAGCAGAACGATGAGCTTGACCTCGGGGTTGTTGGCCTCGATCGACCGGGCGATCTGCTTCATGATCGTGGTCTTGCCCGCCTTGGGAGGCGACACGATGAGGCCGCGCTGGCCCTTGCCGATGGGCGAGAGCAGGTCGACGATGCGGGCCGTCATGTTGGACCCGTCGTCGGTCGTCTCGAGCGCGAGCTTTTCGTCGGGGAACAGCGGCGTCAGGTCCTCGAACCGGCGCCGCCTGCGGGCCTCCTCGGGGTCCTGGCCGTTGACGAGGTCGATGCGCAGCAGCGCCGGGTTCTTCTCGTTGCGCAGGGCGGGACGGCTGCCGCCCTTGATGTGATCGCCCTTGCGCAGCCCGAACTGGCGGGCCTGCTTCACCGACACGTACACATCGTCCTTGGAGGGCAGCGAACCCTTGACCCGCAGGAAGCCGTAGCCCTCGTCGCGCAGGTCGAGCAGACCCTCGACCTCCAGGGGCTCACCGGTGTAGTCCTCGACGTGCGTCTCGGTGCCACCGCGACGCCCGCGCCGCCGGCGGCGGCGGTTGCCGGGCTCGTTGACGTCGACCTGTTGGGCCTCCTGTTGGGCCTCGCCATGGGACTGCTCGCCCGTCCGCTCGGGCTCCCGCTGGCGACCATCGGCCGGCCGGCCCTCGCGACCCCCTCCGCGGGCTTCGCCCTCGGTGGCCGTCCGGGTTGAACGGCCACGCTCGGTGCGCTCGGCCGTGGCGGCCCGAGCCTGCCCGTTCGACCCACCGGATCGGTCGTCTTCGGTGCTGGTGGCGGCGCCGGAGCCGCCTTCCGGCTCATCGACGGCCGCGGCCTCCCATTCGGCGGGCGGCTCGTCGGCCGCCGCAGCCTCTGCGGCCGCGTTCGGCGCGCCGGTGGTGGTGGTGGTGGTGGTGTCGGCGCCACTATCCGCTTCGTCCACGGTGGCCTCCTGGTTCGACCCGTCGTTGCCGGCACGGGCGCGCTTGGGCTTGGTGCCCCGCTCCTCGGTGCCCGACGCCTCGGAGGACGCCACGCCGGTCAGCTCGAGGATGAGCTGCACGATCTCGGCCTTGCGGGCGCGGGACGACGGTTTGGCTCCGAGTGCCTGGGCGATGGTCGTGAGCTCCTCGCGATCCTTGCGCTCCAGAGCGGACCGTTCGAGGGTGGTCGAGTCCACGCTCATCGGGGGCTGGCACCTCACTTCTGGGGAAGACCGGGGGTGGCGACCGTGGGGCCGGCGGCTCGGCGCCGGGCGTGCAGAAGCTGATCTGGCCCGGAGGAAGGAACCGCTCCGCTGAATCGGGGCCGCTAGGTCATCCGCTCGTGATTCGGCGGTGCCCCCCGGCAGAACAAGAGCACTCTAGCGCGGTGCCGACGTCGATCGAAACCTGGGCGCACGGCCGTGGGCGTGCCGCAGGT
>DASSDL010000010.1:0-4418 GCA_035697145.1 Acidimicrobiales bacterium | reverse complement strand
TAACAATCGATGTGTGAGGACCTCCTCGGCACGGGCGTGGGCAACCATGTGGTTTCTCAAGTACCGGAGCTCGAGCGAGGAGGTCCCTGATGGGCATGGTATGTGGGTTGGATCTGCATCGACAGCAGATCACCTTCGACGCGATGGAGACGCAGTCCGGGGAGGCGTGGCGGGGCCGGGTGTGGCAGCCCGACCGCGGGCGGTTCCGGCGCTGGCTGCGTCACGACGTGGCCCGCAAAGCCGACGGGCAGCCAGTGGCGATGGCGGTGGAGGGCTGCACGGGCTGGCGCTACGTCGTGGAGGAGATCATGGCGGCCGGCTTCGAAGCACACTTGGCCGAGCCCGCCGACACGCAGGCGGCGCGGGGCCGCAAGCGTCACGCCAAGACCGACCGGTCCGACGCGCGTCTGTTGCGCGAGTTGTTGCAGTGCGGCGAGCTGCCCGAGTCGTGGATCCCGCCGACCGCGGTGTTGGAGTGGCGGGAGCGGGTCCGGCTCTACAAGTCGTTGGTCGATCAACGTGCCGTATGGACGCAGCGCATCCACGCCGAGTTGTTCCAACACGGCGTCGCCGTGCCCGAGACAGCAATCCGTTCCGCCTCGACCCGGGCGCGTCTGGCCGACGGCGACGTCGAGCTCAGTCCGGCCGGCCGGCAACGGATTCGGGTCGGCTACGCGATGCTCGATGGCAGCGATGCCCAAGCGCAGCCGTTGAAGCGGGACCTGCAGCGCTTCGGTCACCGCCAAGCGGCGTGTCGGGCGCTGGTCGACGCCAACTACGGCATCGGTGGGTTGATCGCGGTGGCGGTGTGGTCCGAGCTCGGCGACTGCCGCCGCTTCTCCCGCTCCGAACAGGTGGTGCGCCACACCGGTTTGGACGTCACCGTCGACGCCTCGGATCGGCGCCGGGCGAGTGGCTACCTGTCGCGGCAGGGACCGCCGACGTTGCGGTGGGCGCTGTTCGAAGCAGCCATGAACGCTTCTCATCGGCGCAGCCCCGACCACGCTTACTACAGCGCGGTCAAGGGTCGCCACGACGGCAAGCTGGCCGCCATCGCGGTCGCTCGCCAGTTCGCCCGGCGCTGCTACCACATCCTCCGCAACCTCGATCCCGACCTCGTCTACGCGATGCCGGCCTGAGTACCGTCGGCTGCGACGGCCGGGACCGCCCACCCCAACATCACGGGTCTCCACCGCGGTCAGCTCCTGTCACCGGCGTGCCCGCCAGCCTTCGGGCTGGACGGCCTTCTAACACTGACGCGACCGCGCTCCCAGCCCACGGGGGACACCCAATCACGATTGTTGTCGCCGACGACACCACGTTCGTCGAGCACCCAGGAAACGCAGGGCGCCCCCACGCCGCCGTCAACCGGCCCATACCGAGTCTGCACCGGCCCTCGGGTTGGTCAAGGTCGTACGTCCTCGCTTCGCTGCGGGCGCTCCACCTTGACCAACGCCTGCGGCCCGGAGCACTCCGCGCCAAGAGGGCCTTGACAGCCCGCCCTCACACAGGAAACGCCGGGTAGGTAGCCCGGGACGCGCACCGAGCGCCCTTCGATCTGGCGTTATCACGCGGCGGTGTTTCGTGCGGCCCGTCGCCGTCCACAGGCGCTCAGGCCCGCCCAGATGCCGTGCTGTTCGTGACCGAGGAGTTCGAGACAGCCCGCAGGATCCTGCACCGCCAGGACCGGTGACGCGGAGCCACCGCAGCCGGACTGGTGGTAGTGGGCGTTCCTGGTTGTCTGGACGGCCGCCCGCCCGTTATGCGGTTCGCGCTCGTTGGCAGGATGATCAGAGCGGTTTGAGACTTTCTCGTATATAGGCCGCAAGGTTCTCGGGCGTGCCGAAAGCAGCAGAAACTGCGACGGCCTCGGGCCCAAGGGTCTTCAACGGGTTGGACACCGGATATCCGCCTAGATCGACCCAATTTGCCTTGGGATCCCACGGAGCGGTCGGATGCTGCGCATCACGCGGTCGCAACCTAGGGTCTTGGCGGTTTGTGTCGACCACCTGTACGAGTACGGGGTCGTTTGGTGAGAAGAGATAGTAGAGCCCGCCAAGCTGGAGCTCGTCGATCACTGTGGTAGCGGTCGCCGAACTCGACCCCGTCGGCGTTGGCGTCGGCCCATCACCACCGTCTTCAATTAGGGCAAATATTCCAGCAACGACGGCCGCCAGGATGAGCCCGGTGGCCCCAATGATTGGCGTGGCGTGCTCAGCCAAGAAGCTCTTCGGCGGCTCGTCGGTCGCTGGCTTCGGGGCTTGGAAGTTGCGAGTTTCGTTTGTCACACCGGCGGCCTTCTCGGTCGCTTGACGTTCGCAACTAAGACGTAGCGAACTACAGGGAGAGTCCCAACCCCAACGATCGCCGAAGCAACTGCGCCGGCCATCCACACCCGATCAAGTTGGCCCACTTCCCGCACCTTCGTCCGTGGACGTCTACCGCCACGTATGAGTATCCCACAGGTGCCGTCAGACCACCTGCCGCCCTCGCCCTCTGCGGGTGGGGCGGCTCGAGTCGCTGGGCGATGTCCGGCGGTTGGACAACCAGCGCTGGCCATCAACGAACGCATCGTCGACGCCGTCCTCGCCTCGGGCACGAGCCACGAGGGGTTCATCTACACACCCGACCCGGGTTTCGTGGGCGAAGACAGCTTCGAGTACGTGTGTCTGGGAGCTGCGAACACGATCGGCACGGTGTTCATCACGGTGACCGCAGCGCCGGCCGCACCCCCCGCCCCGCCGCCCGCGGCGACGCCCGTTGCCGTGTCAGCGGTGACCTTCACCGGTTGACCCGAGCGACTCCGCCGGCCCAGACATCGCGAATGGCAATCCACACCCTCAGCGACTGAACCGTCGTCGCGCACCATACGGGCCTCGGGGAACGTGAGATCAGGGGGCGGCCGTCAAGTCCGCGCTGGCGACGATCTCGCGTAGCGCGGCGACGTGCCCGTCGAAGGCGTGCCGGCCGGTATCGGTCAGCCGTACACGGACGCGGCGCCGCCCGTTCGCCAAGAGACGTTCGATCACGATGTAGCCGGCATCCTCCAAGGTGGCGAACTGCTTGGACAATGCCGAGTCGGACAATCCCAACCGATCACGGACGAACGCGAAGTCGATCCAGTCGGCGGCGGCCAGCAGGGCGACGATGGACAGCCGCGTGCTCGGATGGATGAGATCGTCGAAGCGCGGCTCGGCCATCACGGGCTTACGTTCCGCAGCGCCCGCCGGCGGACTGCGGCCATGAGCTCCGGACCGCCCAGAGCGACGGCCACCGCCGCGATGACGCTGGCAATCGTCGCTGGGTGACGCGCCCCGTCGGCGTCGATGAGTAACCCAGCAGCGATCGTGACGCCGACGAGGCCGACGAGAAAGCCGATCACGAGCGCGGGGACGTGCGTGCCGGCAAGTTCTGCATGCACGCTCAGTTGCGGTGACCGCCTTCGGCCGGACAGCACTTTGTGAGCCACCGCCGCATGGCTGGCACCGAACACTGGCGCTGCGGCGAGCGCCAACCATCCGGGACCGAGGTCGGTGACGACTCCCATCCCGAGCCATCCGGCTGCGAGACCAAGCCAGTACCAGCGGGGCATGTCGATCTCGGCGATCACCTGTTGGCGGCTGTACTCGACCGTGGTCAGTGCGGAACGAGCGTCACTTGCGCCAATCGAGTTGGTCATGCACTACTCCTTGACTTTCCTACTGGGAAAGCCAAGGTACACTTTCCCAGTAGGAAAGTCCACGTACCGACCAAACGCCGGGTAGGTGGGACGAGACCCGCGCCGATTGATGCCGGATCCCGTGCTCACTCGAGCGGTGGTCGAGTTGGCGGTCTACCGGGGGCCGGCCTTCGAGGGTGTGGCCATCGGGCGTCGTCACGATGAAGGTGCCGTCGGGACGTCGCCCACAAGCGATTGCACCGCCGCCCCCAGGTCATCTAGCGTCCACCGCTCGCCCGGAGCACGCACGAGCCGCCCACCGTCCGGTGGATCGATGGCCGTCAAGTCGTCCTTCGTCATCGTGAAGAGGCGCCCGGACAGCCGCCGACCTTCGTGTGTCGCCAGGAACACGGTTATGGCGGCGACGTCGTCGGGCTGCGGCATGGACGAGCGAATCGCCTCGACCTGCTCGGCGGGCAGCCCCATGTCCGTCAGGCTGTCCACGAACGCCAGCGCCGGCGCGGTGGCGGTCAGCGGCGGCGCCACCGCGTTCACGCTGATGCCGAACGGAGCCAGCTCCCCGGACAGCGAGCGCATCAGGCCGTAGATCCCACCCTTTGCCACCCCGTACGGGGCCAGTGTCGGGGTGCCGACGTAGAACGCCGCAGAGCAGACGTTCACGATCGCGCCGCCGCCACCTTGGTCACGCATGGCCCGGCCCGCTTCGATCGAGCAGTGGATCGACCCGAACAGGTGGGTC
>DASSDL010000009.1:0-7836 GCA_035697145.1 Acidimicrobiales bacterium | reverse complement strand
AATACCTGGGGCGGCCAGCTCTCGTCCGGGCGGCTGCACGGCTTCGGTTTCCTCCACGAGGGGGTGCTGCAGTTGCGGGGCGCCGCCGGCGCCAGGCAGGTGCAGGGTGCCGAGGTCGCCATGGTCGCCGCCGGCGGCGGTCCCGAGTGCGGCTGCCTGCTGCTGACCAAGGGGGCGGGGTGAGCTTGGCTGGGGTCACCCGCCTCGGCGGGTCGGACCAGGGATGGCTGCGCCGGTGAGCCCGAACCCCGCGCCGCCGCGGTTCGTCGCCGCGGACCAGAGCGACGAGTTCTTCTGGCGTAGCGGCGCCGACGGCGTTCTGCGGTTCCTGCGTTGCGCCAGCTGCGGGCGGATCCACCACCCGCCGGTGCCACGCTGCCCCTATTGCGGCAGCCGGGAGGTCGCGCCACAGGCGGTGTCGGGCCGGGCGACCGTGGCTACCTACACGGTGAACCATCAGCCGTTCATGCCCGGCTTCGACCCGCCGTACGTGATCGCCATCGTGGAGCTCGAGGAGGACCCGACGGTGCGGCTCACCACCAACATCGTCGACTGCGCCATCGAGGACGTCCGCATCGGCATGCCGGTGGAGGTCACGTTCGAGCCGAACGGCGAGTGGTTCGTCCCCCTCTTCCGGCCGCGCTGAGGCCGGTGGCGAGAGCCGAGACTGTCGGACCCGCTCGCTAGGGTTCCCGGGCGTGGCCCGGGTACCGAACGACGGGGCCATCGCCGAGCGGGCCCGCAATTCGCTCGGTCTGCTGACAATTCGACAACTCGACGCCATGGGCGTCACCCGCCAGCGGCGCCGGACCCTCGTGGCCCGAGGGACGCTGGTTCCTCTGGGCCGCGGTGTCTTCCGCCACTGTGCCTGGTCGGCCTCGTGGGAGCAGCTGGTGCTCGCCGCGGTTCTGGCTGCCGGTCACGATGCCGCGGCCTCACACCTGTCGGCGGCCGCGCTGTGGCGATTCGAGGGCATGGGTCACGGGCCGGTCGAGATCACCGTGCCCTTTGGTCGGCACCCGGAGCCGGACCAAGCCACCGTGCACCGCAGTCGTGATCTCGTCACCGCCGACATCGAGCCCCGTGCCCGGATCCCCATGACCACCGCCGCTCGCACGCTGCTCGACATTGCACCCCGAGTGGAGGACTGCCGCCTTGAGACTGTCCTCGACCATGCCGAGCGTCGGGGCATCATCTGGCGGCCGCACCTGCGTTGGCGGCTCAAGGAGCTGGCACGGCAGGGGCGACCGGGCGTGCCCGCGGTGCGACAGCTGCTCGACCGCACCGAGGGGCGGGCACTGGGCGACACCTGGCTCGAGCAGGAGGGGTTGCGACTCATCGCCCATGCCGGGCTGCCGGTGCCACGGTGCCAGGTGAAGCTGCGCAAGTCGGGCGGTGGCATCGCCCGAGTCGACCTCTTCTGGGACGACGTGCGGCTCGTCGTAGAGCTGGATGGACACGGCACCCACGCCACGCGCCGCGACCGGCAGGCAGGCGCCGAACGCGCCGCGCGGCTCGGGCTCGATGGGTGGCGAGTCGTGCCGTTCACGTACGAAGACGTGACCGAGCGCCCCGACTACGTAGTCGCCATGATCCGGGCGTATCTCGGCTTGGCGGCCGCCTGAGGTTCCGAACGGAAATCTGTGGCTGGCAATGGTTGGTTTCCAACCGACTCCAAATCTGTGGCTGGCAATGGTTGGTTTCCAACCGACTCCAGCCACGGAAGGGTTGGGCTATCGATAGCCAATTCTGACACCCACGTCAGGGTCCGGATACGCTCGGCGACAAGCCATGAAGCTTCGGATCGACGCCGAGATGTGCACCGGGCACGGTCGCTGCTACGCGCTGGCGCCGGAGGTGTTCGAGCCCGACGAGGAGGGGCACGGGGTGGCGCTGAGCGGGGGCGACGTGCCTGCCGGCCTGGAGGAAGTGGCCCGCAGGGCGGCCAACAACTGCCCGGAGCGGGCGATCACGGTCGAGGAGTGACACCCGGTTGGTCGGGCCGGCTCAACGCCCGAGGAACCCGCGCTCGATGATGTGGGCGGTGGCCGGGACCGTGGACGGCCCCAGCGGGCGGGCACCGAACGCGTCGAGCAGCGCCACCATGACGAGCGCCTCGGTGTCGATGTCGCCGAACCCGCGGGGTTCGAGGAATCGCGCCATCCGGCGCCGGCCCCAGTCGAGCGCGGCCGCCGACTCCGGCTGCAGGCTCGGGTCATCGGCGGTGGCGTCGAGCCACACGCGGATCATCGCCGCCTCGGACGCCTGGGTCGTGTGGTAGCGGCGCAGCCATTTGCGCAGGGCTGCCGACCTGGCCGTGCCGGGGCTGTCGACAATGTCCGAGATGTCGGGGATGTCCGCCATGGCCACTGACACCGTGCGGATGGCCCGCACCGCCAGCAGGCGGATCAGGTGGTCCTTGTTGTCGAAGTAGCGATAGAAGGCGCCGTGGGAGACCTTGGCGGCCTGCGTGATGTCGTCGACCCGCGTGCCGTGATAGCCCCGGGCCACGAGGACGTCGTGGCCGGCCGCCAGCAACGCCGCCAGGGTTCGGGCGCCGGTGGGGCTCAGGTCCTCGGGGCCGTCGTCGGCTTGCAGGCCCTGGAGCATCACCGGTCCCATGGGGACCCGGGGCGGGCGCCGCTTCGTCGCCGCGTGGACGTTCACGTCTGGATCGAGCTGACCGACCAGCGTCCGGTGCACGATGTCGGTGATGGCGTCGTCGACGCGGGCGCGGGGATAGGCGGAGGCGCCGGCAGGCCCTCGCATGAGCGCGGCGCCGACGACCTCGGCGACGGGACGGGTTCGGGTCATGCACTCGAGCAGGATGGCGATCGCCTCGTCGAGCTGCCGGCTGGGCAGCACCGATGTCGAGAGCTTGGCCCGCACGCCCGCGACGGTGCGGTCGGCGATGCGGGCGGATCCACTGGCGACTGCATCGTCGCTCTCGGCCGCCGCCTGGTGGGCCTCGAACACCGGCTCGTAGCGGTCGTAGATCTCGCCGTGGCGCGCGACCCAGACCCGCAGGGTCTGCCAGCCGGCAAGGTCCGCCGTGACCGGACCGAGCGCCTCGGCCGAGGCCACGAGCTGCCGCGCCACCTGCCCGGCGAGGTGGCGGAACACGTCTTCCTTGCTGGAGAAGTATTGGTAGAAGGCCGCCCGTGAGCATCCGGCCACCTCGGTGATCCGGATCACGCCGCACTGGTGGTAGCCCTCCTCGCCGAACACCTGCAGCGCTGCCTCGAGGATGCGCTGATGGGCACGCTGGCCGCGAGCGCCCACCTGAGGGTTGTCGGAGAATGGGGCCCGCCGGAGCACCGAACTGGGATCCCCGTCGGGGAGCTGCTTGGCAGCGTGCGGTCCCATCACCAACTCTCACCTCGACGACGGAGTCCTGAAATCTAGCAGCGCCGTCACCTTTGTCGGTGGAGCACCGCCCAGCCGCGGCACCCGAGCAGGCGCCCAGCCGTCAGGCGGCGACGCCGATCCCCATCAGCCTTGCCAGGTTTCCGCCCATGATCTTCACGACGTCGTCCCGCGGCATCCCCTCGAGCTCGTCGACGTAGGTGATGGGATCGGCCATGCCCTCGGGGTGGGGGAAGTCCGAGCCGAACAGGACGTTATCGGCGCCGAGCAGCTCGACGAGGCCCTTGATGTCCTCCTCGTGGAAGGGATGGACGTACACATTGCGCTTGAACACGTCGATGGGGTGCTCGGTGAACCCCTGCGGCATCATCCGGTAGGCCTCCCTCAGGTTGTGGAAGAGGGGCCGGACGAAGCTGCTGCCGTTCTCGACCACGGCGATCTGGAGGTCCGGGAACCGGGACAGGGCACCGTGGCAGATCATCGCCGCCATGGTGTCCTCGATGGGCCGGTGGCCCATGGCGACCGACCGGAAGGCGCTGAGCTTGAAAGGCAGGAACTCGCGGGTGCCCTCCCAGTCGTTCACATAGCGGGCGTAACCGCTGTCCGACGCGTGCATCGCGACCAGGACGCCGAGGTCGACCACCCGCTGCCACAGGGGGTCGAACTCGGGGAGCCCCGGGGAGCGAGACGTCCCGTCGAGGCTGGGCACGGGCGCCGGCCGGATGAGCACCACCTTCGCGCCCCGCTCGACCACCCACTCGAGCTCCTCGACGGCGCGCTCGACGATCGGCAGTGTGACGACCGGCGCGGGGAAGATGCGGCCCTCGTAGTCGTAGGTCCAGGTCTCGAGCATCCACTCGTTGAGGGCATGGATGACGGCGTGCGTGGCGCGCACGTCGTCGCGCAGGCGCTCCTCGACCAGGCTGGCGAGCGTGGGGAACATCAGGGCCCGATCGATTCCCAGCTCGTCCATCAGCTCGAGGCGGGGGCCGGGCTCCCGAAAGGCGGGGATGGCCCGCATCGGCTCACCGATGATCTCGCGGTAGCTCTTGCCCTCGGGGTTGCCTCGCTTGAAGTACTCCTCCTGTGCCCCGGGCTTGGCGATGACGTCGAAGGTGGGGTTGGGGATGTACTCGCTGATGGTGCCGTTGACGACGATCTTGGTGCGGCCCTTGACCTCGACGTAGTCGATGACGCCCTTGTACTGGTCGGGGACGTGCTTGGTCAGCGCATCCTGCGTCTCGTACATGTGGTTGTCGGCGTCGAAGACGTCGTAGTCCAGCGATCGGGAAGGCACGTCGTACCTCTCAGAGTGCAGGGGAATGTCGCCTGTGGCCACGGATGGCCAGCCGAAAGCGTAAGGTGTTTCTGACAGGTGCGTCAATCGGCCGTGGGCGTCGGCTCGCCGGGCGGGGCACCGCTCGGCCTCGCTCGCTCCGGGCTTGGGCAGGCGGCACTACGGTTTCTAACCGTGGTGTCACTACCGGAACCATCCGGACGCGAGAGGGGTAGTCACCACATGGGGATCATGGACGGCGTTCGCGTGCTCGAGGTTGCGGCGTGGACCTACGTACCGTCGGCGGGCGCGGTGCTGGCCGAGTGGGGCGCCGACGTCATCAAGATCGAGCACCCCGAATCGGGGGACCCGCAGCGGGGCCTGGTGTCGTCGGGACTGGTGCCGAGTGGGCCCGGCGGCGTCAATCACATGATCGAGCTGCCGAACCGGGGCAAGCGGAGCGTTGGCATCGACCTGCGCACCGCCGAGGGCCACGACCTCCTGATGCGCCTGGCGGCCGAGAGCGACGTGTTCCTCACCAACTTCCTCCCCCCGGCCCGCAAGGCGCTGCGGCTGGAGGTCGACGACGTGCGCGCCGCCAACCCGAACATGATCTACGTGCGCGGCTCCGGTCAGGGCCAGCGCGGACCGGAGGCCGACCGGGGCGGATACGACGGCTGCTCGTTCTGGGCCCGGGCGATCGCCGACATCGCGACGCCGGCGGGGTTGGAGTGGCCGATCAACCAGCCCGGTCCGGCCTTCGGCGACCTCATCGGCGGGGCGATGATCGCCGGCGGGATCTCGGCCGCGCTCTACCACCGCGAGCGCACCGGAGAAGCCCTCGTCGTCGACAACTCGCTGCTGGCCACCGCCCTGTGGGCCACGTCGGCCAGCGTCCTGGCCGCCGGGCTGTTCGGGCTCGGCAAGATGCCCAGCTTCGATCGTCGTGAGGTCCCCAACCCGATCGTGAACACCTACCGCACCAGCGACGGGCGCTTCCTGTCGCTGATCATGTTGCAATCCGATCGCTACTGGCCCGAGTTCGTCACCAAGATCGGACACCCCGAGCTGGTCGAGGACGAGCGCTTCGCGGGCGCGGCCGCCCGGGCCGAGAACCGCCGGGCGTGCGTCGAGACGCTGGACGAGATCTTTGCCACCCGCACCTTCGACGAATGGCGGGCGGTGCTGATGGACGTCGCGGGCGTGTGGGCACCGGTCGAGACCCCGGGGGAGCTGCTGGAGGATCCGCAGGTGGTCGACAACGGCTATGTGCGCGACGTCGTCGCCCAGAGCGGCACGACCTTCCGCATGGTGCCGTCCCCGCTTCAGTTCGACGAGACGCCCCCCGATCTGACACGAGCCCCGGACCATGGGGAACACACCGACGAGGTCCTCCAACAGCTGCTCGCGCTCGGCACGGACGAGCTGCTCGATCTCAAAGTGAAGGGCGCGATCCTCTAGTACCGAGAATTGCTCGATCTATTCGCCGCCCAAATGACGACAGGCGGGACGCGATCTGCGATCATGACGCTCGGAGTTGCTGGCCGTGCGTTGCGTGGGGGACGCATGCGCCGCCGAAACGCCAGGGGGAAGCGCAGGTGCGTCGCATACCGATCCGCATGAAGCTGGCGGCAGCGCTGGCGATGCCCCTGTTCGCCCTCGCGATCGTCACCGCCCTGGAAGTGGCGCAGGCCACGAACGAGCGGGACGACGTCAGCAGTGAGAGCAACCTGGCCAAGGCGTCCACGGGCCACCAGGGTCTGATAACCACGCTGCAGAACGAGCGCAGCTGGGCCACTGTCGAGCTCGTCGGCCAGGAGGACACGTACGTTCTCGAGACGGAGGGCTACGAGGGCACGCGCGCCGAAACCAACGCCGCCATCGCCGCCTTCGAGGACCAGCTGGCCGGAGAGGAGCAGCCCGTTCGCGATGCGCTCAGGCCGGCGCTGGATGCTCTCGCCGAGCTGGAGACCGTCCGTGCCGACATCGACGCGTACTCGGGGCCCAAGGACCTCACCAACATCGAGACGGCCAACGAGCTCTACGCGCGCTACTCCGAGCTGATCCAGCCGTTGCTCAGCGCGAACGGCCTGGTTGTCTCTGCCATCGATAGCCCCGAGCTGCGCCAGGGCGCAGCCGTCGTCGACCTCACCACGCGGCAGGTGGAGGACCAGGCAGAGCTGATCCGCCTGACCGTCGTGGGTGTGACGCTGCAGAGTGGCCGCGTCGACACCCCCGCCGAGATCACCGCGATCTCGCAGGCGCGGTCCACCTTCGAACAGAACAACCGCGACATCCTCGACATCGGGGAGCCCTACGCCGCCCTCGTCGACGAGCTGTACCCCGAGGAGATGGTGGGTCAGCTGTCCGCGCAGGTCGACAGTGCCATCACCACCGGCACCGCCAACGTGGCCGAGATCCTCCAGCTGATCAGCCTGCCGCCCGACCAGGGCTACGGGGGGATGCGGGACCAGCTCGCCGAGGACGTGATCGCCCGCGCCGACGACCTCAGCCACGCCGCCGAGGTGCGCCAGCGGTGGTACATCGTGCTGGCGGTCACCACGCTGGTGGCGGCGTTGGCCATCACGTGGCTGGTGTCGCGGTCGATCACGCGGCCGCTGCGGTCGCTGACGCGTCAGGCGACGGTGATGGCCGACCATCGGCTGCCCGAGGCGGTGCTGGACATCCTCGACACCCCCCTGGGCGAGGACGTCGAGGTCCCCGAGGTGGACCCGGTGGTGGTGCACACCCGCGATGAGGTGTCCGACGTCGCCAAGGCCCTCAACACGGTCCAGGACACGGCGCTGGACCTGGCGGTGGAGCAGGCGGTGCTGCGCCGCAACATCGCCGACTCGTTCGTGAACCTGGGGCGCCGCAACCAGAACCTGCTGGGCCGCCAGCTCGACTTTATCACCGAGCTGGAGACCAACGAGGCCAGCCCCGACACGCTGTCCAACCTGTTCCGGTTGGATCACCTGGCGACGCGCATGCGCCGCAACGCCGAGTCGCTGCTGGTGCTGGCGGGCGTCGAGCCGCCCCGCAAGTGGATCGCCCCGGTGCGGTTGACCGACGTGATCCGGGCGGCGTTGGGTGAGGTGGAGGACTACCAGCGGGTCACGGTCCGGGGCGTGGAACCCGCCACGATCGTGGGCGCCGCCGCCGCCGACCTGGCCCACCTGCTGGCGGAGCTGATC
>DASSDL010000008.1:0-7703 GCA_035697145.1 Acidimicrobiales bacterium | reverse complement strand
CGGGCCGGCGATTAGTTCCGAGGCGCCGGCCCGTCAAACCCCCGACAACGTTCCCACCAGTCCCAAGGAGCCTCCCATGCCCACGCGTGAGTCCGCGCCCGTCGGCGCCCCCTGCTGGATCGAGCTGTTCACGTCGGATGTGGAGCGGGGCCGGGCCTTCTACGGCGAGCTGTTCGGCTGGACTTCGGACGATCCGGCCGAGGAGCTCGGCGGTTACTTCACCTTCTACAAGGACGGCATCCGGGTGGCCGGCGGCATGCACAACGACGGCCAGTCGGGCACGCCCGACACCTGATCGGTGTACCTGGCTTGCGAGGACGCCAAGGCCACCGCCGAGGCCGCCAAAGCCAACGGCGGCCAGGTCATCGCCGACCCCATGGAGGTGATGGACCTCGGCAGCATGCTCGTGGTGAGCGATCCCGGCGGGGCCGTCATCGGCGGCTGGCAGCCGGGCACCCACCAAGGCTTCGGCGTCCATGGTGAGCCGGACACACCAAGCTGGTTCGAGCTGCACACCCGCGACCACGACGCCTCGGTCGACTTCTACCGCAAGGTGTTCGCCTGGGATGCCCACGTCGCCAGCGACACGCCGGACCTCCGCTACACGACGCTCGGCGAAGGCGAGACGGCGTTGGCCGGCATCATGGACGCCAGCGCGTTCTTGCCCGAGGGCGTACCGGCGCACTGGTCGATCTACTTCGGCACGGCAGACAGCGACGCCACGCTGGCGAAGGTCGTCGAGTTGGGCGGGTCGATCGTCGAGCCCGCCACCGACACCCCGTACGGGCGGCTCGCCACTGCGGCAGATCCCAGCGGCATCCGGTTCAAGCTGCTCCAGCCGCCTACCGCAGGCTGAGGCCGCGACCGACACTGTCCAGCCCGACCCCCACCCGCCGCCCCGTGGTGGCGTCGGTCTGCAACCGACACTGTCATACCCGCTTCGTATGGTTCGGGTCATGGCCCGGGCCAAGACCGCCTACCGCTGCATCGACTGTGGCGCCGAGGCACCCAAGTGGATGGGTTGGTGCACCGCGTGCGAGGCCTCCGGCACCCTCGTCGAGGAACCGGTCCGGCCGAACGAGCCGGGCCTGGGCCTCGGCGCGGGGTGGGGAGGCGTCGGCGGCATGGGTTCGCCGTCGGTGCCCATCCCCATCGCCGAGGCGGTGGGAGACGCCACCCAGCCGGTGCCCACCGGCGACGTGGAGCTCGACCGGGTTCTCGGCGGCGGGTTCGTGCCGGGGTCGGTCACGGTGCTGGGCGGCGAGCCCGGCGTGGGCAAGTCCACGCTGCTGCTCCAGGCACTGGCCGACCAGGCGGGGCGCGGTTGCACCTGCCTGTACGTCACCGCCGAGGAGTCGGCCCGGCAGGTGGCGTTGCGCGCCGAGCGCCTGGGGCTGGGCCCGCCGTCGCTGTGGCTCGTGGCCGAGACCTCGCTGCCGCAGGTCCTCGAGCACATCGCCACGCTGCGACCCGACGTCGTGGTCGTCGACTCCATCCAGACTGTGTTCGACCCGGAGATGAGCTCCGCACCCGGGTCGGTAGCCCAGGTGCGTGGCTGCGCACATCGTCTGGTCGCTGCGGCCAAGGGTCGCGGCGTCACCGTGGTGCTGGTCGGCCACGTGACCAAGGACGGCGGCCTGGCGGGTCCCCGCGTGCTGGAGCACCTCGTCGACACCGTGCTCGCCTTCGACGGCGAGCGCCACCACGCGTTGCGGATGCTGCGGGCGCTGAAGCACCGCTTCGGGAGCACCCACGAGTTGGGCCTGTACGAGATGGGCGAGCGGGGCGTCGTCGGCGTGCCCGACCCGAGTGCCCTGTTCCTCGCCGACCGTCAGGCCGGCTTTCCCGGGTCGGTGGTGGCGCCGGTGCTCGACGGACAGCGGCCACTGCTGGTCGAGGTGCAGGCGCTGGTGGTGCCCAGCCCGGCGCCGGCGCCGCGTCGCACGGCCCAAGGTATCGATGGCGGCCGGTTGGCCCAGGTGCTGGCGGTGCTCGAGCGGCACGCGGAACTGGCGCTGGGCCGGTGCGAGGTGCACGTGGCGGTGGCGGGTGGCGTCCGTGTGCCCGAGCCCGGTGGCGATCTGGCCGTCGCCCTGGCGGTGGCGTCCTCGGCGTTGGGCCGCCCGCTCGCGGCCGACCTCGTCGCCTGCGGCGAGGTCGGCCTGGGCGGCGAGCTGCGCCAGGTGCACCGCACCGAGCGGCGCTTGGCCGAGGCGGCTCGGCTCGGGTTCTCGCGTGCCGTCGTGCCCCGGTCGGCGCCCGATCCGCCCGAGGGCATGCGCGTTGCCCGCTCACCGTCGATCGGTGACGCACTGCGCGTCACCCGGGTGCTGCCTGCAGCTGCCTGACAGCGCCCCCGGGTGTCCGCACGCGACGTGCTGATGCAAGTGGGCCCCCGCGATGGTCGTCAGGGCGCACCGCAGGGCCTCCCGGCCAGGGCAAGTAGCATTGCCACGTGGTAGCCCGGCCCAGCGCAGAGCTCATGGCCGCCCTTGCGGCCGTGGCTCCGGGGACCCCGCTGCGTGAGGGTCTCGACCGCATCCTCCAGGCGAACAAGGGCGCCCTCATCGTCGTGGGCGACGGCCCCGAGGTCCTCAACATCTGCTCGGGTGGGTTCCTGCTCGACGCCGCCTTCAGCCCCCAGCGTCTGTCGGAGCTGGCGAAGATGGACGGCGCCATCATCCTGGCCGGCGACTCCAGCCGAATCGCCCGCGCCAACGTCCACCTGGTGCCCAACCCCAACGTACCGACGTCCGAGACCGGCACCCGTCACCGGACGGCCGAGCGCGTCGCCCGCTCCATCAACGTCCCCGTCATCTCGGTGTCGGAGGACATGTCGATCATCGCCGTCTACGTCAACGACGAGAAGCACCCGCTCGAGAACATCCCGCGCCTCCTGACCAGGGCCAACCAGGCGCTCCAGACGCTCGAGCGCTACCGCCAGCGCCTCGACGGCGTCACGGCAGCGCTATCCGCCCTCGAGGTCGAAGACCTGGTGACCGTGCGCGACGTCGTCAACGTGCTGCAGCGCACCGAGATGGTGCGGCGGATCGCCGACGAGATCTCCGGCGACATCGTGGAGCTCGGCGTCGACGGTCGGCTGGTAGAGCTCCAGCTCGAGGAGCTGATGGGCGGCGTCGACGACGATCGCCGTCTGGTGATCCTCGACTACTTCAGTCCCGAGTCGGAATGGGAGGTCGAGCAGGCCATGGCCGCCCTCGCCGATATGGGCACCGAGGAGCTGCTCGACCTCCGGGGCGTGGCCGAGACCCTTCACCTCCCGGGCACGTTCGTCGACCTCGACGCCAACGTGCAGCCTCGCGGCTACCGGCTCCTGGCCCGCATCCCCCGCCTGCCCGAGTCGGTGATCAAGCGCATCGTGGGGCGGTTCGGCAGCCTCCAGAAGATCATGCGGGCCACCATCGACGACCTCGACGACGTCGCCGGCGTCGGCGAGTCGCGGGCCCGGGCCATCAAGGAGGGCCTGTCCCGCCTGGCCGAGTCGAGCATCCTCGACCGTTACACCTAGTGCCGTTACCGGCCGCTTCTCCGCCGATCGTGTAGAACACCCGGGCATGCGGATCACCTTGCCGTCGGGGACGCCCGCCGAGATAGCCAGGCCGGACGGGCAGGAGCCGTCTCGGGGATTGGTGATCGTTCCCGACATCGCGGGCCTGCGACCCTTGTTCGACGACCTCGTGGCCCGCCTCGCCGAGGAACAACGGTGGACGGTGTGCGCCTTCGAGCTGTGGGCGGGACGGGAGTCCCTGTCGCTGCCCGATCGCTTCGCGGCGGGTGGATCCCTGGACGACGCCCGCATCCTCGGCGACGCGGCCGCTGCGGCCGATGCCACCGAGTGTGACCCCGTGGCGGTCATCGGCTTCTGCATGGGCGGCATGTACACGTTCAAGGCCGCCGGCACCGGGCGGTTCGACCGGGCCGCGGCGTTCTACGGCATGGCCCGCGTGCCGGAGCAGTGGCGCAGTTCCACGCAGCGCGAACCACTCGACGCCGTGGCCTCGCCGAAGCGTTGCCCCACCCTGGCCATCGTTGGCACCGCGGATCCGTGGGTGTCCCCTGCCGACGCGGACGCGCTCGAAGCCGCGGGGGTCGAGGTGGTGCGCTATGAGGGCGCCGACCATGGCTTCGTCCACGACCCCACCCGACCGGCGCACCGGCCCAACGACGCCGCCGACGCCTGGCGCCGGGTGCTGGCCTTCCTCGGCGGCTCAGCCTGACTCTCGGGGCTAGCGCGCCCGGCGTTCCAGCTGCTCGCGGTCGGTGATGCGATAGCGGCGCTCCGACTGCTCGATCCAGCCGAGGCGCACGAAGCTGGCGATCGCCTTGTTAACCCGCTCCCGGGAGGCACCGACCATGGCCGCCAGCTCCTCCTGGGTCACCGGCAGCGTGAACTCGTCGGACCCGGCGGCCATCTCGACGAGCCGCTTGGCGGTGCGGCCGGTGACGTCGAGGAACACCGAGTCGGCCAGCGCCACGTCCATCGTGCGCAGCCGCCCTGCCAGCAGTGCCACCACGCCCCACAGCAGCTCCGGCCGGTTCTCGTACACCTGCCGGATCGGGTCGAACCCGATCGCCAGCACCTGCGACGGCTCCAGGGCCCGGGCCTCGGCCGACCGGCCCAACCCCTCGAACAATCCCATCTCGCCGAACAGGTCGCCATGTTCCATGAGGGCGACCACCGACTCCCGCCCATCGATCGATCGCTTGGCGATGGCGATCCGCCCGCTCACCACGACGTACATCTTGTCGGGGGCGTCGTTCTCGTGGAACACCACGTCGCCCCGCCGCAGGTCCTCCGTCGTGCTGGCGTCGGCCAGCTGCAGGAGCTCGCCCGGCGTCAGGTCGGCGAACAGGTCGACGTCGGCGAGCAGGTCGGTGGCGCTCATCACGGGGAAACGATAACGACGAGCCGACCGAACGTCCGCACATACGAAGCCGCTCCGGGTGTTTCAGTGCATTCGCACTGGTGTCATCCTGCCGTTCTCGGCCGAACTCGCGACCGGTAGCCTCCGGCCGGTCATGCGATCGGTGTGGGTGATCGTCGTGGCGGCCGGATCGGGCAGCCGGTTCGGACGGCCGAAGCAGTACGAGGAGCTCGGCGGGCGCCGGGTGCTCGACTGGTCGCTCGCCACCGCCCGCGCCACCGCCGCCGGCCCCGACGATGGCGTGGTGGTCGTGGTGCGGCCCGATCAGGCCGGCGAAGCGGCACCTGGCGCGAACCTGGTCGTCGGCGGCGGGACCACACGGTCGAGCTCGGTCCGGGCCGGCCTGGCGGCGGTGCCCGGCCACGCCGACGTCATCGTGGTCCACGACGGCGCTCGTCCGCTCGCGGGAGCGGAGCTGTTCGCCCGGGTGGTCGAGGCCGTGCGTGCCGGCGCAGACGCCGCCGTGCCCGCGGTCGAGGTCACCGACACGCTGCGCCACCGCTCGGGCGGACCGGTCGATCGCGGCCGGCTGGTGGCGGTGCAGACACCCCAGGCATTCCGGGCCGCGGCCCTGCGCAGGGCCCACGCCGCCGAGCCCGAGGCGACGGACGATGCGTCGCTGGTCGAGGCCACGGGTGGCAATGTGGTCGTCGTGGACGGCTCGCCCGCCAACCTCAAGATCACCCGGCCGCTGGATCTCGCGATCGCGGAGGCGCTGCTCCGCTTCGGCGAGACACCATGAGCAGGGCGGGCGAGCCGGCAATCCGGATCGGACAGGGGTTCGACGTGCATCCGTTCTCGGGTGACGCCGGTCGTCCGCTGGTCCTGGGCGGGGTGTCGTTCGCGGGGCTACCCGGGCTCGCCGGGCACAGCGATGGTGACGTGATCGCCCACGCCGTCACCGACGCGTTGCTCGGCGCCGGCGGAATGGGCGACATCGGCCAGCACTTCCCCGACAGCGATCCGGCGCTGGCGGGTGCGGACTCCGTCGGGCTGCTGCGCCGGGCCGTGGCGGCGTTGCACGACGCGGGGTGGTATCCCCAGAACGTCGACTGCACCGTTGTGCTGGAGGAACCGAGGGTGGCCCCCCAGCGCGCCGCCATGGAGGCCCGACTCGGCGACGCGGTGGGCGCGCCCGTGACGGTCAAGGGCAAGCGGGCCGAGGGTCTGGGTGCCCTGGGACGGGCCGAGGGGATCGCCTGCTTCGCGGTCGCGTTGGTCGCGCGCGCCGCCCCAACCGGCGAGGGGTCGACGTGAGCCCGCGTCGTGGACGCCCCGGCGGGCAGGGCAGGGGCGGGCCGGGGCGTCGGGGATCGAGACCGTCCGGTGGGAGCGGGCGCCCTCCCCGCGGCCGGGGTGGGGGGACGGGCGGCGGGGGCCGCACCGCGCCGCCACCCACCAGTGTGACGGGGCCGGGCCGGCCGGCGTCGATCCCTGCTGGCCGGCGGGGTCGCGTCAGCTCTTCCGGGCGGGGATTGGGCGGCGACCAGGTCGAGGGCCGGCAGGCGGTTCGGGAGCTGTTGTTGGCCGGCACCCGCCGGGTCCGCGAGGTGTGGATGGAACACGACGGCGACGACGCTTCGATCCTCGGCGACATACGCGAGCTGGCCGAGGCCAACCGGGTGCCCCTCAACATCGTCGGGCGCGGGCGCTTCTCCGCCAAGGCCCGGAGCGAGGTGCCCCAGGGCGTGCTGGCCCTGGCGGCACCGCTCCCCGAGGCCGACCTCGATGACCTGATCGCCGGTCGCCGCGCGGCGCACGGTACGGCCGCTCGCGCCGCCGGCCATGACGAGGCCGCGTCGCCGTTCCTCGTCGCCCTGGACGGCGTGACCGACCCCGGGAATCTCGGTGCCATCCTGCGGTCCGCCGAGTGCGCGGGCGTCACCGGGGTGGTGCTGCCGCGGCATCGGGCCGTCCACGTCACTCCGGCGGCCACCAAGGCGGCGGCCGGCGCGGTGGAGCACCTGCCCATCGCAGTTGTCGGCGGGCTGCCGGCGGCGCTGGCGCGCATGCGTGACGCCGGCGTGTACGTGGTCGGCCTCGAAGGACAGGCGGCCAGGTCGCTGTACGACCTGGCAGTGCCGGACGGTCGCGTGTGCGTGGTGCTCGGTGCCGAGGGACGGGGACTGTCGCGCCTCGTCCGCGAGCGCTGCGACGAGCTGGTGGCCATCCCTCTGCACGGCCGCCTGGGCTCGCTCAACGTGTCGGCGGCGGCCGCGCTGGCATGCTTCGAGGTCGCCCGGCGGCGCTGACCGCGCCGGTGCTCACCGAGTCCGAGGCGGTCTGTGAGCCCGAGGCGGGAATCGAACCCGCGGCCTGACGCTTACAAGGCGCCTGCTCTGCCGGCTGAGCTACTCGGGCGGCGGCGCGACCATATCGCCGCACTCTTCCGCCACCCACGGAGGGTGCTTGCATTGGATGGGTGGCCACGCCAGCCTTGTCCGAGTGTCTTTGTCCGATCGCGACCGGGCGATCCTCGACTTCGAGCGTGGCTGGTGGTTGCTCCCGGCATCGAAGAGCGCCGGAATTCACGAGCATCTGAACCTGTCGCCGACCCGCTACTACCGACTGTTGAACGCCCTGCTCGACGATCCCGACGCCCTGGCGTACGACCCCTTGGTCGTGCACCGGCTGCGCCGGATGCGGCTCCAGCGCCGCCGGGCCCGCTTCGTGGGCCGCACCACACTCGGGCACGGGCGATAGGAGGCCCCGCATGCAGACCGAGCGACCGCCGACCGAGCGACCACCGACCGAGGG
>DASSDL010000007.1:0-8812 GCA_035697145.1 Acidimicrobiales bacterium | reverse complement strand
GGCGCACGGTCCGAGCGATCGGGGACAATGACGCGATGGCAGATGAGCACCACGACACCGAAACGTTCCGAGGTGCCCGGTTCACCGGCGCCGACTTCACCGGCGCGACCTTCCGCGACTGCGACCTGCGAAAGCTGAAGGTCGTCGACTCGTGGCTCGTCGACGTGAACGTATCCGGGCTCGTCGGCAACTTCCTCGTGAACGACGTCGACGTCACCCCGTTCGTGGAAGCCGAGCTCGAGCGGCGACACCCGGAGCGCGCACAGCTCCGGGGGATGCAGACGGCCGCTGACTACCGCGCGATGTGGGACACGATCGAACGCCTCTGGTCGGAAACGGTCGCCCGTGCGCGACGACTGCCCGAGCCGGCTCGGCACGAGCGAGTCGACGACGAGTGGTCGTTCGTCGAGACGCTGCGCCACCTGGTGTTCGCCACGGATGCCTGGGCGAGTCGCACGGTGCTCGACGATCCGATGCCGTACGACCGGCTCGGTTACACCTACAGCTCCTACCCGCCCGCGGACGCGGTGGCGATTGGCATCGACCTCGACGCGCGGCCGTCGTTCGACGAGGTGATGGAGGTACGGGCCGATCGCATGGCCGTGATGCGGCACATCGTCGACGACCTGACCGATGACGAGCTCGAGCGGCTGTGCCCACGCTTGCCCGCGCCGGGCTATCCCGAGGAGCCGCGCACGGTCGGGCGGTGCTTGCGGGTCGTGATGCAGGAGGAGTGCGAGCACCACCGGTACGCGGTGCGCGACCTCGCGGTGCTCGAAGCCGGACCTGACTGTGAGACGCGACGCTCGCTCAGTCCAGGCTGAAGGGTGGGTACGCGTCGGTGAGCAGCCCCACATAGGCCTCGACTCGGGTGACCCAGCGCATGTAGCCCACCACGAACGTGCGCAGGCCCTCGGGCCAGCGACCGGTGAACAGCACGGCGAAGAACGCGATCACCCAGACGACGAACGCGGCGATGCTGAGGACCGCCAGGACGACGAGGTGAGGGATGGCCAGGATGAGCCGGAAGCCGACGGTGAGGCGATTGCGGTCCTCGAGCTCGGGCGCGAACCCGGTGCGCACGGGTGGGTAGTTGCCGGAGTCTGGGGCGACGGTGTCGAACACGAACGGGGGGTACTCATCGCGCAGGAACCCGGCGTATGCCCCGGCCCGGTTGTTGTACCGGATGTAGAGGCACATCATGTTGGCCAGCCCCTGGGGCAGTTTGCCGGTGAACAAGATTGCGAACCAGCTGATGACGGCAACCGCCCGGGCGACGAGCTGCAGGCCGTAGAGGATCAGGAAGTGCGGGATCACCAGCAACCACTGCACGAGCGGGCGCCAGTTGGCGATGCGCTCGGCCCGATCCACCTCGAGGGTTGCCGGGTAGGCCTGACCGAAGGATTCCATTTCGCCTCCGCGGTTCGATGGACAAAGCCGCGGAGACGCTACCGCCGAGCGCCGCTGGTCGGGTCGGAGACACGCGTCGCTTGCCGACCTACCGGAGGGGCGGCCAGTTTCTGCCCCCGGACATTCGGAAACTCGGACATCTTCGGGGGCACCTTCAGCGACGACTCGTAGCAAACAGTCGGCCCCTGGGCCTTGACGCCCAGGGGCCGACGCTACGCGGTCCGGTAAGCCGGGGCGCCGATCAGTCCAGCGGGATCTTGATCACCTCGCCATCGCCCACGCAGACCGCGCACGTGGTGACGTAGGCCGCCCCATCGGTCAGGGCGACCCCGTACGGAGCGAAGAGACCGCCGGCCACGGTGGTGTGCTGGCTGCCGCCGGGGGTGATCCTCACGAGTGCGCCTATCGGACCGTTCAACAGCCCGGTGCTGGCGATCTCGACCGCGTACAGGGAACCGTCCGACGCAAAGGCCAGGTCGGTCAGGTTGGTGAGGCCGGAGGCGTAGACGGTCGGCGCTTGGCCGGGGACCACACGCCAGATGTTGGCGTCACCCTGCTCGAACGGGAAGCCCGTCAACTGGCTGATGTAGTAAGCACCATCGGGCCCCCGGACGACCGATGTCGGCACGGCGTCCGTCGGAATCTGGGTACCGGGCGGCAGCCCGAGGAACGGTGGCGCCAGCGCGCTGCCCGGGGGCAGCGCCGCGATCGTGGTGAAGTCCCCCTTGTGTGACGCGCGCACTACGGCATTGGCGCCCGCATCGGCGACGATGTACCCGTCGCCCTGACGCACCAGACCGTTGGGTTGGCTGTCGATGTCGGTTCCGTCGGGATTGGCCACCGCCTCGTTCGCCAGAACGTCCGCGAACAGGGAGAACCCGCCGTGGCGCAGCTTGCCGGTGACCAGGGTGCCGAGCAGGGCGCCATCGGCCCCGAACCCGGCACGGAACTCGTCACTGCCGCCAAGGCCAACAGAGAGCACGAACTTCTGGCTGCCGGTGAACGCGATGTCGAACGGCCCGAGGGTCTCCCCCTCCTCGTTGATGATGGAGGGCAGGCCGGTCAGGACGCGTTCGTCGGGTCCGGCGTCACGGACCCGAGTGACTGCGCCGCTGAAGCCGAGGCAGAACTCGCCCAGATCAGGGTGCTCGACACACGGGCCCGCACCACCCCGGCCCGCCTCCACTGCGTAGAGCGCGCCCGTCGGTGAGAACGTGAGGTGTCGAGGGTTGTCGAGGCCCGAGGCCACCACTTCAAACTCCGACTGCGCCGAGACGGGGGTGGCCGACACGGCCACGCCCACCACCGCGGCGAGCGCTGCCGCTACAACCGTGATCCTGCCGACGCGATGAGGTCTGGGCATGTGAACCCCCTGTGGATCCGTGGAGCCGCCAACTCACGCGGCTCGACCAGACATCCTGCCCGCCCGTCCCGAACCGCTCGGCCGCACAGTAACAGCGCCCGTGCGGGATGTCTCTCCCCTCGTGTCCGCCATCCGCCCACCGGTTGGGCGTTGGGCATGAGCCATTCCGAGGGGCGTGTCCCCGGTGGTGGGGCTTGCGTTCACCTCCGGTGGCGAGGCGCTGAATCGCCAGTTCGCCGCGGGGGAGGGGACGTATGCCGGACGACGCGGAACGCTTCCCGGCCGACGCGCTGTGCGTCGAGGCCGGTTACGGCGGCACCGAGGTCACCCTCATCGTCGAGGGCGAGCTCGACTTGAGCGGCACGGAGCTCTTCTGGGCTTACGCCAGCGAAGCACTCGGCTCTCACCCGCGATCGATCGTCGTCGACGCCCGCGGGCTGACGTTCGTCGACTCGGCTGGCCTCATGGCCCTGTCGCGTGCCCGTGACGCGGCCGATGCGGCAGGTGTGGCGTTCGGTGTCAGCAACGCCACGCGCGCGGTCCGGCGCGTGGTGGAACTTCTCGGGCTCGAGGACCTGCTGTCCGACGAGTGACGACGCAGCAGAAGCCCCTCGGGCCGTTGCGGGTGGCCCGCAAGTTGTTCGGGTAGCCACCGTTTGCGCGGAGCGGCTCCCCGGCCTCCCTGTCAGGGGCCGCGTCGCGTCATCACTCCTCGGGCAAGAGGTAGTCCTTGGTCCCGGTCAACTCAACGAGACGCCGAAGCCTGGCCGACGGCGAGCTGATACGGAAAGCCACGCCGGCGTCGTGGGCTAGACCGCTCGCGCGGAGCAAGGCCGCGAGGCCAGACGAGTCCGTGAACGTGAGCGCGTGGGCGTCGACATCGATCGATCTCGGGCTGCTGTCGAGCGCTTCGCGGACACAGGCCAGAAACCGTGCGGCGGTGGTGCGGTCGAGTTCGCCCTCAGCCGTGATGATGGCCTCGGCACCGTCGTATCTGGCCTCGACACGCAGCAGCTCGGCCTGTGCGGGCTCCATGTCATCCGGCATACGACCCTTCCCCATACCCGGTAGGGAAACGCCGCACGCCGGCCCCACCCCGCCAATCGACCCGCCCCTCGGCCTACCCGTCGGGGGCGGTTCCGCGTCAGGGCTGCTCAGGCGGCTTCCCCCGTCTGGGAGGCCGGTCCGCGTAGTCACTAGTCAGCGAGCAACTCCTCGATGCCGGCAACGTCGGCTGCTCGCCGCAGCGCGGGCGACCACTCGCTGATTCGAAAGCCCACGCCGGCCATGCCGGCCGCAGCGCGGGAACGGAGCAGGGCGGTGAGGCCAGACGAGTCGATGAACGTGAGACCGTTGGCGTCGACGACGATCGACTCCGGAAGGGTCTCCAAGGCGTCGACGACGGACGCCACGAACCGCTCGGCACCAGTCGTGTCGAACGCGCCCTCAACGACAATGGTGGCATCGCTGCCCTGGTAGTGGACCTCGATGCGCAGCAGCTCAGCGCGGAAGGGCTCCACGTCGTCTGACACACGTCCCTCCAGCCGGCGGCACTCGGGTGCCGCGCCGCGCCAAGGTCCCACACTGGTCCCAGGCCGTCAACGCGCCGGCTACCAGTTCCGGGAAGCGACCAAGCCCAGGCGCCAGCACCAACGACGGGGCTCACATCCGGGCAGGGGTGGGTTGGCCCGTCCTCAGGTCATTGCACGTGTCCGCCGGTAACGGTGGGCGGGGCCGGCGCGATCTCTATACGGACGGTTCGAGCTGCCGCTGGGTCGTCCTAACAGCCGGGGAAGGGGACAGCTGGGGGACGACGGGCGGCCCCGGCTTCCCCTCGGGTTGGGCGGCGGCGCGTCGTGCGCCCCGGTCTACGCCCGCTGGCACCGGCGCCACCTTGGTCGGTCGCCATCGCAGCTCGAGATGACCCTGGGCGGCGAGCTCGCTGAGGGCTCGTGAGGACCGGGGCGGGGGAGAAGCGGCGGATGCCCCGGTCAGATCGTGTGGTGACGGTGAGCCGGCCTGTAAGCCGGACTGTGTGACGGCGATGGCGTCACCTCCGGCGTCTAATGGCGGTGGCCAATGAGCAGGGAGCGAGCGTCATGACCCGTCACGGTCGAGCATGGCCGTTCCGGACCGGCCGCGCTATCGGCGCGCTACGAGCCGCACCCCGGATCAGATGTCGTAGTTCTCCAGGAGCGACGGCTCCTGACCTGGTGAGGAGCGCCAGAGCGCGGGGTGCATGTCACACGCATGTCACTGCTCTTGTTCCGCCGACCGTGGCGGTGTCCACGCCCGCGGTCACGGAGGCATGCTCTGACGGTGGACAATCCCCCGCTCGCCGAGCTCGTCGGCCAGGAGCTGGACACCGTCTCGTTCGTTCGGGACTACCTCGAACTGCGCATCGACTACTCGATCTTGCGAGCGCTCAGGGCCGTCACGGGATCGATCGATGGACTCAGCTGGCAACTAGGCGACAACGGTGCCGCCGACCTACTGCTGCGGTACATCGGCCGGACCGTTATGGCGGTCGAGGTCGTCGAGCACGAGCGCATCTCTCTGGCGTTCGGCGCCGAGGACTGGATCGACGTGTCGCTGAGGGAGCAGGACCGCGTCGGGCCTGAGGCTGCGCACTTCGTACCAGCGAGGGAGGATGGCCGTCTCGACGTCGCTGCGATGTGGATCTGGTAGACCCGACGCCATCAGGCTCGTCCGCGTGGGCCCGGCCGCCGGCGGCTTCGCCGCCGAACGAGCCGGGCCTTCTCGCGCCTTGACGGAGTACAGAAGGTTCTCACCACACGGCGGCCGAACCCTGCCCGACTCCGCTTGATGGGTTACACCGTGGCTTCAGTTGATGGGTGTCGCCGGCATCGAGGAGCCCTCGCCGGTCTGCCGATGAGGGCTATCAGCGCTGCAATTTGTCACGACGAACCGTGGTCAGAACGGACGGTGGAGCATGGTCGGCATGCTCACCGATCCGGCGTTCAGTGACACCTCGGGCTCGTCGCGTCGTCGTCATTAGGAGGCAGGTCGCAGGTCCGGTCGACCGGACAAGTACGCGGCGGATGGCGCGGCGTTCCTGCTTGACCATGGCGATGCGGAAGCGTCCCTCTGGGCGATCAGGTGGTCGTCGTTCGACCGCGGCACCGAACCGATGGCGCTACCCGTTTGGTCGTGTTCCGGCGGCGTACGCTGCGGCGCACCGAATCCGACCTGGAGCATGATGGAACACGACGCCGCCGTCTGGATCGCCGCGCTGCGCGGCGCCCACGAGCGCCTCGCGACGTTCGTCGCCGGGGCGTCCGCTGATGACCTCGTACATCCGTCGATGTGCGCTGACTGGAACGTCGCCCAAGTCCTGTCGCACCTCGGCAGCGGGGCCGAGATCGGCAGGGCGACGGTCACTGGCACGCCGGTGGAAAACGCCGAGGTGTGGGAGCGCTGGAACGCCATGGACCCGGCTGGCATGGCGTCGTCGTTCGTAGCCGCTGATGAGCGGCTGCTCGGCTGGTACGAGGGTCTCTCGCGCGACGAGTTGGCAACGCTCCAGGTCCAGTTGCCGTTTCTGCCGGCGCCGATCGACGCCGCCGGCGCCGCCGGCTTCCGGCTGTCGGAGGTCTCGTTACACAGCTGGGACGTGTTCGGTGCGTTCGATCCGGCGGCCACGCTGGCGCCGGACGCGGCTGCGCTGCTCGTCGACCGGCTCCCCATGATGGTCAGCTTCGTCGGACGCTTCACGCCACGCGAGACACGCCCCGCCCAGGACACGACGATCAGAGTGACGACGTCCGACCCCGAGCGCCACTACGAACTCGAGCTCGGCGACAACGTCGACTTGCGCCCGGCGTCAGGCGGGGCGGCGGCGGGAGAGCTGACGCTCCCGGCCGAGGCGTTGCTCCGGCTTGCCGCCGGGCGGCTTGCACCCGGACGCGAGGCTGACGCGTCGATCAGCGGCGCCCTCACGCTTCACCAGCTGCGCACCGCGTTCCCCGGCTACTAACACCCCGGCGGACCGCTCGCGACCAGCGCTGATCAGCACCGTGAGCCGATGCACGCGCAGACCGACGCGCTCATCCCGGTCCAAGCGTTTGGTGACGTCGCGCAACGTGGTTCGGGGACGCGGGTTATGGGGCGCGTGTTCGGTACGCAACGCTCCGGTGGACAGCCGAGCAGATCGCCGATCTGTCGCGGCTGTCGCGTCGCCTCTACAGCCGCGATCCATGTCGCGCCGTTGCGATGTAGCAGGTGGCGGGCGCTTACGCGAGAGGAGGCTCGGCGTCTCGTCGAGGAGCTCGCAGAGGTTCAAGCTCGGCTCGACCGCATCGAGACGGGCCTCGCAAGCATCTAGGGCGCTGGCGTCGCGGACGATGCAGTGGGGGTCTTCGCGCCTCGGACACCTTCGGCGACGTGCCCGTTGACCGTTGGCGGCCCGCCGGGCGCGACGCGGTCATAGCCGGACGCTCGACGCCTCAGCCGAGCTCATCGCGACGCTACGGTGGGATTGGAGCGCCGGGAAGGCTGGTCGGCACGATGTCCTGCTGCCGAGCCGACCGGAGGACCCAATGGCGCAACGCCGGAAGCGCCCTCTTCCCACCCAGGTCGCGTCGACACGTGCGCTCCGGGAGTTCCTGGCGACCGAGCTCGTCGGCGGCGTGGTGCTGCTCGTGGCCACTCTTGCCGCGCTGGTGTGGGCGAACTCCGCCTGGAAGGGCGGCTACGAGCAGCTGTGGGGCACCGAGCTAGGGATCGAGCTTGGCCGGTGGCGTCTCGCGCTCGACCTGCGCGAGTGGGTCAACGAGGGGTTGATGGCGGTCTTCTTCGTCCTGGTTGGTCTGGAGCTCAAGCGCGAGTTCCTGCAGGGTGAGCTGCGTGGTGGGCGTCGGGCCGCGCTGCCGGTCGTCGCCGCCATCGGGGGGATGGTCGTGCCCGCGCTCCTCTACTCGGTGTTCAACCTGGGGGGTGAGGGCGCCGACGGCTGGGGCATCCCGATGGCGACTGACATCGCGTTCGCCCTCGGCGTCCTCGCTGTCGTCGCGCCGGGCGTGCCGGCGACGCTGCGTCTGTTCCTGCTCACGTTGGCGATCGTTGATGACATCGGGGCGATCGTCGTCATCGCCGCCTTCTACACGAGCGACCTGGAGCCGGCCTGGCTGGCCGCGGCGTTCGCAGTGCTCATTGCTGTGTATGGGCTGCGGCAGGTCGGACTCACGTTCACGCCGTTGTTCGTTGGTCTCGGCGCGGCGCTGTGGCTGGCGCTGCACGCCTCGGGCGTGCACGCCACGCTCGCCGGCGTCGCCATGGGACTGCTGGCGCCGGCGACGCCGCAGCTGGAGCGTGAGATCGTCCGGTCGCGCGGCGACGAGTTGCTCGACGTGTTCAGCGCCGAGGCGGCGCGAACGACGACTCGTCTGGCCCGCCAGTCGGTCTCACAGCTGGAGTGGCTGGAACACACCCTTCACCCGTGGTCGAGCCTCGTCGTCATCCCGGTGTTCGCGCTGGCGAACGCCGGTGTGTCACTCACGGGCGAAGTGATGCGCGACGCCCTCACCTCGCCGGTGACGCTCGGCGTGCTCGTCGGCCTGGTCGCCGGCAAGACGCTCGGCATCACCGGCGCGGCATGGCTCGCCTACCGCACGGGGCTGGCCGAACTGCCCTCGGACGTGCCGTTCCGCCAGATCGCCGGCGTGGCGGCGCTCGGCGGCATCGGTTTTACGGTGTCGCTGTTCGTCACCGAGCTGGCCTTCGACGACGCCAGCATCGCTGCTGAGGCGAAGGTCGGCATCCTCGCAGCCTCGCTCGCCGCGACCCTGCTGGGATGGCTCCTCCTCAGCGCGCACAACCGGACCAGCGAAGTGCAGAACACGTGACCGCGCCGGCAGGTCGCGCGACCAGATCGACGGTTCGCGCGTCGCGCGGTTCGGTCGCCTGGGCGAACCGAACGGCACCCGTGGCAGTGAGGTCGACTTGTCGTTCAGCGGCTGAGGTTCAGCCCACGGTCTTCACGAAGCGGCGGATCTCCGCGGCACAAGCCTCAGGGTCCTC
>DASSDL010000006.1:0-63515 GCA_035697145.1 Acidimicrobiales bacterium | reverse complement strand
TCGGCGGAGCCGTAGTACGAGCCCTTGATCGTCTTCTCGTCGAAGAACAGCTCGAAGGCGTTGAACGAGACGGTCTGTTCGGCGCTGCCCACGCCGATGATGCAGGTGGTGCCGCCCCGGCGGGTCACGTCGTAGGCGCTGCGCATGGTCTGGGGCAGACCGATGGCCTCGAACGCGTAGTCGAAGCCGTCGCCGCCGGTGATAGTCGCCTTGGCTCCGTCGAGCTCCTCGGGCTTGACCGCATGGGTGGCCCCGAAGCGCTGCGCGTCCTCGAGCTTGGAATCGACGAGGTCCACGGCCACGATCTCGGACGCACCCGCCACCCGGGCGCCCTGGATGGCGGCGATGCCGACCCCGCCGCACCCGAACACCACCACCGACGAGCCGGGGGTGACCTTGACGGTGTTGATGGCGGCGCCCACACCGGTCATGACGCCGCAGCCCACCAACGAGGCGATCTCGTGGGGCACGTCGCTGTCGATCTTCACCACGCCCTGCTGGGGAACGATCATCTCCTCGGCCCAGGTGCCCGTCCCAGCGAAGCCGAAGATCGGCGCGCCGTCCTGCAGGAAGTGGGTCGTGAGGCCGGCCGTCATGAGAAGGTTCAGGCACAGGTTGGGTTGCTGGCGTTCGACGCAGAATGTGCACGTACCGCACGGCGGGTTCCAGGCGATGATGACGTGGTCGCCGGACTGGACTGACGTGACGCCCTCCCCAACCTCTGCCACCACGCCGGCACCCTCGTGGCCCGGGACGAACGGCGAGGGTTGGGGGATGGTGCCGTTCATGCCCGACACATCGGAGTGGCACACGCCGGTGGCATGGATCTTGACCTTCACCTCTCCCGGGCCGACGGGGCCGAGCGCCAGGTCGTCGCGGACCTCGAGCTTGTCGTCGCCGATGTTGCGGAGAACGGCTGCGCGCATGCGGGTCTCCCCTCGTGGAGCTTCTGGATCGCCGCAGCGTAGCAAGGCGAGGTCAGAACCCTTGACCGCAGGGTCAGGTGCCCGTCGCCTACGCGAGGCGGTCGGCGATGAGCGCGGTGGCCTCGCGCAGCTCGCCGGCAACCCAATCGATGTCGCCCATGCCGTTGGCCCAGGCGATGGTCGCCGACCACCACACATGACCCAGCACCTTGGCGGCGGATGCCTCCGCTGCGGGGTCGACGTTCTCCGGGAACGCGGAGCGCATGATGCGGGCCATGGCGTCGGTCACATCCCCGATGGCGGCCACGCTGGCGGGGTCACCGGCGGTCATGGCCGCGATCACGGCGGCCGTGAGCTTGGGCTCGCGGTCCATCGACCGCAATGCCCGCCCCAGCACGTCCATGACCCGGTCGACCGTGTTGCGGCCGGTCGGCGGCCGGCGCATGACCCGTTGTTCGAGGTCGCCCAACCACTGCACCATCACGGCCAGCAGCAACGCGTCCTTGGACGGGAAGTAGCGGTAGATGGTGCCCAGAGCGACATGGGCCCGAGCGGCCACGTCGCGCATCTGCACGATGTCGTAGCCGCCCTCGGCCGCGAGCTCGAGGGCCGCACGGATCACCCGCTCGCGCCGTGCGGCCTGGCTCCGCGTCAGGGTCGACGCCGGGAGGATGCTGCCGTCGCTGGCCACCGCCCGAGGTTAGAACACGTTCTACCGCAGGCGGAGCCGTTCACGTCTGCAGGACGGCCTCGATCTCCAGGTCGATCTTGATCTTGTCGCCCACGACCAGGCCGCCACCCTCCATGGGCATGTCGAACGTGATGCCGAAGTCCTTGCGATTGATCTCGCCGGTCGCCGACAGCCCGGCCCGGGTGCCGCCCCACGGATCCGGGCTGACGCCGTGGAACTCGACCTGCAGCGCCACCGGGTTGGTGATGTCCTTGACGGTGAGCTCGCCATCGGCGACGTACTTGTCGCCGTCGGCCCTGAGGTCCAGGACGCGATAGGTCATGGTCGGGTACTTGTCGACCTCGAAGTAGTTCGCCGAGCGCAGATCGTTGTCGCGGTCCGCGTTGCCGGTGTTGATGGAGTTCAGGTCGACCGTGAGGGTCGCGGTGGTCTCGAGGATGTCGTCGCTGGTGACGATCTCGCCCTCGAACGTCTCGAACCGGCCCCGAACCTTGCTGACCATCAGATGGCGGACCGAGAAACCGACCTCCGAATGGACGGGGTCGATCACCCACGTGCCCGCGACGTAGCCGGGGATCGTTGTGGCTTCACTCACCTTCGTAGGCACCTCCGTCACGCGGGCCCTCCCGCCGGCCGAGACGTTACTTCCGCTTCGACGGCCGCTCAGCCGAGGGACGGGAGATGTTGCGTCGTAACCTCACCATCATGCCCGCGCGGCCCGTCGTCCAGCCGTTCGTCGGACCCTACGCCGCGGGCATACCGACGGGAGCACTGCGGATCGTTCCCCCCAGCCTCACCCGCTTCGGATGGCGGGAGCTGGTGCGCGGGGTCGAGATCGTCGCGGTGTTGGGGTGGCACGTGATCGGGGCGATCGTCCGCCACATCGCCCGCCAACCCTCGGCGCTGTTCCGCCTGCGCCGCGATCGAGCCACCCGTAACATGTCTCCCGCTCCCACGGCCGCTCGGGCCGCACTGGGCAGCGCCGTCAGCGTCGGCCTCGTGGAGGCCTTCATGGCGCTCGGCCCGACATTCGTGAAGCTGGGCCAACTGATCGCGTCCTCGCCGGGGATGTTCCCCGCCCCGCTCGCTAACGCCTGCATGCGCACGCTCGACGATGTACCGCCCTTTGCGGCAGACGAAGCCCTGGCGATGGTGGAGGAAGACCTCGGCGCGGCCGGGGCGGAGATCTTCACGGACTTCGATCCGCTGCCGCTCTCCGCCGCCTCCATCGCCCAAGTGCACGCCTGCACGCTGGCCGACGGCCGGGAGGCGGTCCTCAAGATCCAGCGGCCGGCCATCCGTGACCGCATGAACCGCGATCTGCGGATGCTGTACCGCATGGCCCGGCTGGTCGACCGGACGCGCACCGGGCACCTCATGAACGCCCCCGGGGTGGTCGAGGACCTACACCAGGTCACCAACGAGGAGCTGAACTTCGCGCTCGAGGCGCACCGCCAAGCGGAGTTCCGCGACCACATCGGGGCGTTCGGCGACAACCGTTGGATCACCGCTCCCGTCGTGTACTGGGACCACTGTGGACCGAGGGTGATCTGCATGGAACGGCTGCGGGGCACGCCCATGGACCGCTTCGCCGAGATCAGGGCCCGGGGCATCGACGGCGAGCTGGTGCTGCGGCGGGGGCTGAAGGCGTGGATGGAGGCGACGCTGGTTCACGGGCCGTTCCACGGCGACGTGCACGCCGGCAACATCTGGGTGCTGGACGACGGGCGTGCCGCATACCTCGACTTCGGCATCATGGGCCAGCTGCCCGAGGCCCACCGCCAAGCCCTGCGTGACGCCCAGTACACGGTGATGATCGACGGTGACTACACCCGCATCGTGCGGGCCTGGCAACGCATCGGCATCCTGAGCGACGACGTGGGGCCGGTCGACGAGGTCGCCGCCCGCCTCAAGGCCGTGCTCGACCCCATGTTCGACATGACCCTCGGCGAGGTGAGCCTGTCGTTCGTGCTGCGCCAGCAGCTGGAGCTCCAGCATGAGTACGGCGCCCGCGCCGCCCGCGAGCTGGTGCTGGTCTCGAAGCAGCTCATGTACTTCGAGCGCTACGCCAAGGAGCTGGCCCCCGAGTACAACATGGCCCGCGACCTGTTCCTGATGCAGAACGTCTTTCCGGAGCCGGTCGCCAGGCTGGTTGCCGAGCGCGGCATCACCTTCCCCGACGACTCGGTCCCCCACGTGGTGGGGTCAGGCGACGCCTGTACGACTGCCTGACGACAGCGCAGTGCGAGCGTCAACGCCTGGTTCGGGGATTTCGTCGGCGCGGTAGGGTCCGGCCCCGGAGGTCCACCACGTGCGCATCACGGCCAAGGTCGATTACGCCGTGCGAGCCGCGGCAGAGCTGGCGGCGGCCCCCCCGGGACCCGTCAAGGGCGATGTGATCGCGCAGCGCCAAGGCATCCCGGCCAAGTTCCTCGAGAACATCCTCGCCGACCTGCGACGCGCGGGCCTGGTCGCCAGCCAGCGGGGCGCCGAGGGTGGCTACTGGCTGGCCACCGACGCCTCGGCCATCTCCGTGGCCGACATCATCCGGGCCGTCGAGGGGCCTCTGGCCGACGTGCACGGCACGCCCCCCGAAAAGGTCGACTACCGGGGACCCGCCGCCGGGCTCCAGGCCGTGTGGGTCGCGACGCGGGCCGCGCTGCGTACGGTCCTGGAAGAGGTCACGCTGGCCGACGTTGCCGCCGGGCGCCGGCCCGCCCCGGTCGACCAGTTGCTGCGCGAGCCGGACGCGTGGCTGCGACGCTGATGTCGGCATGAACCGGCCGCGCTAGCGTTGACTGCCTATGTCCCGCCGGATCGAGATCGAGCTCACCAGCTCCCGGGATGACGGCTCCTGGACATGGCGCGCCGCCGGCGCCCGGGAGCCCCGGGGCACGCTGGACAGTGCCCTGGTCCCGGGCGGAGCACAGGTGGGCGATGTGCTGCGGGCCGAGATCGACGGCTACCTGGACCGGATGAGCGTCGTGGCGGTCCTCCCACCCCGGGCCCCGCGGCGCGAGCCGGAGCGGCTGGAGCTGCGCAGCGGCGGCAGCGATCGACCGCTCGTCACCACCACGCTGGTGCGGGAGCGGACCGACGAGCGTCGCTCCCCGGGTCGTCGCGGCGACCGCCGGGAGCCGGGTGACCGAGGTGAGCGTGGCGGCCGCGGCGATCGCGGCGACCGCGGCGACCGCCGCGAGGGCACTGGACGGCGGGAGCGCGGCGAGCGCGAGCGCGGACGGTCCGATCGCGACGGCCGACGCCCGGCCCGTGCCCGTCAGGAGGGACGCCACGAGCGGCCCGAACAGCCGGCACCCCCGCCGGTCGAGCTCAAACCGAAGGCGAAGCGTCTACGGCCCGGGAAGGTCCATCGCACCGCCCTGCTAGAGGCCGTCTCGCCCGAGCAGCGGCCGATCGCCGAGCAGCTCCTGCAGGGGGGTATCCCGTCGGTGCGCCAGGCCATCGAGAAGCAGAACGAGGGCCTGCGCGCCGAGGGCAAGACCGAGGTCAAGGCCGATCAGCTGCTGCGGGTCGCCGAGGAGCTGCGTCATCGGGCCGCAGCGGCCGTGTGGCGCGACCGCGCCGAGGCCGCCATCGCCGCGGTCGACGAGATTGACCTGCGCGACCTGCGCTCGGTCGTCAACGCCGCCGGCGATACTGGCCGTGACGAGGAGGCCCGGGCGCTGGCCGCCCAGCTGCGGGAGGCGCTGGCCAACCGGGTCGAGAAGGAGCACGCCGCCTGGTTGGCCGACCTGGCCGACACCCTGCGGGCCGGACGGGTGGTGCGGGCGCTCCGGCTCAGCTCACGTCCACCCAAGGCGGGGGCGCCCATCCCCGGCGACCTGGCCAACCAGCTCGTCGAAGGTGCGGCGGCGGCGCTGACGGCGGAGACCGGCCAGGAGCGCTGGGCCACCGTGCTCGACGCCTTGGCCTTCTCTCCCATCCGCAGGCGGGTGGTGCCTCAGTCGTTGCCGACGAAGCTGTCTCCCGAGCTCCGGGCGACCGTGGCCCGGGTTGGTACCCGGCTTCCCGAGATCGCCCACATATTCTCCATCGAGCCCGAGGAATCGGCTGGGCGAACCCCACGCGGCCCGGCCCGCCGCGGCGCCTCTCGGAGCAAGAAGACCCGCACCGAGCCGCAGCCGGCGGCGGCGGCGGACGAGTCTGCCGCTTCCGAGAGCCCCCCGGAGGGCGCGGCCGAACCTGCGAGCACGCCCCAAGAGGCCACCGCCCAGTAGTCCGAGGGAGGCAGTTGCCCGGTGCCGCCCCCGGGCATGTGTCGCACACCCATGAGCCACGCGCGTTACGAGGTGATCCCGATCGGAACGGTCCGGTCTCCGCTGACCGACCGGGCAACCGCGCCGAAGCAGGGTTACGAGGGCTCGCCCGAACCAGTTGTCATCGAGTTCGTCCCCGGCGTGCTGGAAGGGCTGGACGGCATCCGGCCGGGCGACCAGGTGATCGTTCTGACCTGGCTCGATCGGGCTCGCCGTGACGTCCTGCGAACCCACCCTCGTGACGACCTTGCCAACCCCGAGGTCGGCGTCTTCAGCACGCGATCGCCCGACCGCCCCAACCCCATCGGCCTCCACGTGGTGGAGATCCTGTCGAGCGACGCCGGCCGGCTGCAGGTCCGCAACCTCGAGGCCCTCGACGGCACGCCGGTCATCGATCTGAAGCCGGTGCTCCCGGGCGTAGCGGACGCCTGACCCCGGCCGCCCGCCTCACGCGCGGTGCCGCGGAACCGGTGCTTGGCGTCGCCGCCGCGATCAGTGCTGGCGGGGGACGATCACCGATTCGATGCTGCCGCGGCCTCGGTAGCGACCGGTCTCGATGTCCTCGTCCCAGCGGGCACCGCACGCCTCACAGGTGCACGAGTCGATGTGCAAGGAGCCGATGTACAGCCGTTCGACCTGGTAGGCGTGGCAGAAGGGGCACTGAAGGTGTCCGCAGTCGTCGTCATCCATCCGGTCGTTGCCTGTCCCCCTGTCGGACCTGGTCTGTCGCATGACCACCCGCATCGTTTGGTTCGACCAACCCACCATACCGAAGGTTTCGCCGATTTTGGGCCTGCGCCGGTTCACGCAACGTGAGAAGCAGCCATTCATTGCAGTCAGAGTGCGATGACTAGGGTGAACGGCATGAGCGAGCGAGCCCCGAGCGGGCCGACCGAAGGCCAGGAGCGAGCAACGCCCGTCGACCTCGAGCACCGGGGCCCGTGTGCCGTCATCAGGATCAATCGGCCCGAGGCCCGCAACGCCGTCAACGGTGCGGTGGCCCAGGGCATCGAGGACGCAATCGACAAGGTCGAGGCCGAGGACGGGGTCTGGGTGGGGATCCTCACCGGGGAACCCCCGGTGTTCTCCGCTGGTGCCGACCTCAAGGAGATCAACGCCGGCAACGCCGCCAACCTGCAGACCGAACGCGGCGGCTTCGCCGGGATCGTGCAGCGTGAGCGGACCAAGCCCCTCATCGCTGCCGTCGACGGGCCCGCCCTGGCGGGCGGTACCGAGATCGTCCTGGCGTGCGACCTGGTGGTGGCGTCGACCGCCGCCACCTTCGGCATACCCGAGGTCAAGCGATCGCTCGTCGCCGGCGCGGGCGGGCTCTTCCGGCTGGGCCGCAAGCTCCCCTTCAACATCGCCATGGAGCTGGCGCTCACGGGGGATCCCATCACCGCCGACTTGGCCCACCAGCACGGCCTCGTCAACCGGCTCGTCGAGCCGGGGCAGGCACTCGACGCCGCGCTGGCCCTGGCCGAACAGATCTGCGCCAATGCGCCCCTCGCCGTCCGCGCCAGCCGCAAGGTCGTGGTGGAGGCGACGCAGGCACCCGACGAGGTGGGCTGGAAGATGTCGATGGAGGGCATGGCCGAGGCGGTCAAGAGCGAGGACTTCCGCGAGGGTCTGACCGCGTTCATCGAGAAGCGGCCGCCCCGGTGGAAGGGTCGCTAGTGGACGCGAGCACCCACTAGCCCACTAGACGGGCGGCAGCACGCGGTGGGTCGCCAGGAAATCGACGAGCCCGTCGACGAGTGGCCACGTGGGCACGTCGTCGAGCGGGACCCAGGCGACCTCGGATGCGCCGTCACCGGCGATGGCGCGCTCCGGCGGGTCGAGCACCGAGGCCCAGAAGTCGAGGATCACGTAGTGGTACCCGTCGCCGATCCTCTCGACCCAGCCCACGAGGTCGCCACAGGTGGCCCGTAGCCCGGTCTCCTCGCGTAGCTCACGGACCACCGCGTGGCCCACCGTCTCTCCGGGCTCGACCCGGCCGCCCGGCACCGCCCACAGTCCCGACCCGGGACCAGCCGCCCGCTTTACCAGGAGCAGCCGGTCATCCACGACGGCGATCACACCCGCGCACACCTCGGGCCGCGGGAAGGTCCCGCCCATCACGAAAGCGGTCGATGGACCACGATGGCGCGGGCAACCAGTCCGAACGACTCGAAGAAGTTCTTGGTGTCGCGGTCGCCCGGCAACGCCAGGCTGTCGACCCCGAAGCAGCCGCGGGCGCGACACCAGTCGATGAGGTGGTTCATGAGCGTCTCGCCCACGCCAACCGCACGTGCGCCCGGGTCGACGTATATGTCGTCGATCACCCCCAACAGCCCGCCGTCGAGCAGCTTCTCGACCCACACCACGCCGTAGCCGACCACCACCCCGTCGAGCGTCCCCACCGCCACCTCGTGGTCGGGCGCCTCCAGCGCCGAGCACAGCGCGGCCTCGTAGGGCGCCGGCCGTCCCTCCCGGCGCGCCCACAGGGCGCCACCCCTCTGGCCGAGCTTCTCCGCGGTGGCGGCGCCGGCCAGCGCCACCACGTGGGGGATGTCCGCCTCGACGGCCGTGCGGGCTGCCTCCTCCGGCGCAGTGGCGGGAGGACGCTCCGGCGCGGCTGTCATGACTGAAGTTGGGCGATCTTGTTGAGGATCGTCTTGCGGCCTCGGTGAGCCGCCTCGTAGGCCCGGACCGCCTCGAGCTCGTCGAGAGTCAGGCCGGGGAGCCGGGTGACGACCTGCGAGGCCGACAGGCTGTCGTAGTCGGTGATGGCGAGGTCGACGACGTCGGGCTCGGGCTCCGCCTGTTCCGTAGCGGGGGCAGGAGCCCGGTCTGACCGGCTGGCGGCGCGTTCGGGAGAGAGCGTGTCGGCGCCGTCGGTGCCGCGATCCTGGTCGTCGTCGGGCAGCACGCCGAGCGCTCGCAGCAGCCCGGTGGTCTGCTCCTCGAACCCGGCCAGACGCCGGCGCATCTCGGCCTCGCCCTGACGGACGGCGAACTGGCCGAAGAGCCGGGCGTTGCGCGTATGGACGCGGCCCTGCTCGGCCAGCTTGGGCAGGAGTGTCGGTGCCTCGAAGAACAGTCCGATGGGGGCGTAGACGAGCAGGTCGACGATCTGATCGGCCGGCGTCCTGTCATCGTTCTCGGTCACACAACGATCCTCTCAGGCGAGACACGGGGCAGCCAGCCGGGCCCGAATCAAACACAGTCGGCGCAGAGCATCAGGTCGGGATCGGCGAGCTGGCTCGGGTGCTTGACCAGGAAGCAGGACTGGCAGACGAACTCGCCGGGTCGCTTGGGCTGGATTCGCCCCGTCCCGTCGCCCCGCTCGTCGGTCTCCGGCTGCTCCTCGTCGTCTTCCTCCTCGCCGTCGTCGGGTTGCGCGGCGATGCGGTCCTTGAGGATCGTGTCGAGGTCGGCCTCGACATCGTCAGGGTCGACGTCGTCGTCGTCTTCTTCCTCGTCCTCATCGTCGGAGCGGCGCGTCTTGGTGGCGGTCGCCTTCGACTTTGGCGCGGGCTCGATCGCGACTTCCTCGTCCTCGTCCTCGAGTTCCTCGAACTCCTCGGCTTCGTCGACATCGTCCTCGTCGGCGACGAGGGCCTCGTCGAGGTCTTCGGGCTCGGCCGCGAACTCTTCCTCGTCGGGGTCTTCGGTGTCGAACTCTTCGTCTTGTGTTTCTTCGTCAGCCATCGCGTCCCTTCACCATGCGGCCCAGCGCGGCCGGATCATAGGCACGCCGCTCAACACACCGAGAGTCGGCAATATGCCCGGGTGCTGGGATGTCGCTCCGAGCAGTCGGCCAGTTCACAGGGGTCCGCGCGGCGGGTCAGGGTATCGACCGGTGGGACCACCCGTTAGTGACAGTCGTCACACCGGGGGCGTCTGGCAACGGGCGCGCGGAGGCAGCGGCTAGCGGGAGGCCCGGCGCTGTTCGGCGCGGCGCTCGGAGGCCAGGCGCTCCAGGTCGGGCTCCGGGGAGTGGTCGGCGAACCGCATCGCCTCGGCCACGGCCCTATGGCCGGCCTGCTCGGCGATCAGCCGGTGCATCTGCTGGGCGACGACGCGGTAGGCGGGGTGTCCCTGTGGCGTGGTGCGGAGCTCGATGAGATGCATGGCCTCGCGGGCGTTCATCTCCATGACGAAGCGGATGCGGTACGCCAGCGACACGGCGTAGGGCGCCTGCACGGGGAACCGGTCGGCCAGCGCGTCGTGCAGGGCCGCCGAGCGTTCCATCGCGTCGTCGAACGTGGCGGCCAGTCCGGCGCGGTCGACGGCCTCGGGCCGGGTGTAGCCGTGACGGGGCGACAGCGGTTGCCAGTCGATCGTGAGCAGGCGGTGCCGTTGGAGGTCGCGAAAGGCGCCGTAGTCGGCCAGGACGTCGAACCGGTAGCTGGGCCGCTCGAAGGCCCGACCGGGCCGATGGCGCCGGTTGCTGCGCTCGCCCACGTAGGCCCGCACCACGCCCAGTCGTTCGTCGACCGACATGGCTCGCACTCGGGCCTCGATGTCGGCCTCTGCAAGCTGGGTGTAGGGGTAGAGCATCGAGGCCACGAGCTTGACCTCGGCATCGGGGTCGAAGTCGACCAGGCGCACGCTCGCAGCCTCGTCGCCGCTGCCGGCCTCGTCGGGGAACAGCCGTGCCGCCAACTCCTCCATGTGCATGCGGGTGCCGGCGAGGTACGTGCTGGCGGCCACGCCCCGATCGGTGAGGTCCACGCGCTTGAGGAAGCTGGGGATGACCTTGCGCAGCTCGGTGAGCATGAGGTCGGCGTAGCTGCGGGCCTCCGGAAGGGGGTGCGCACGCATGCGCAGCAACAGGGCCTCGTAGGCCTGGCCGGTGCCATAGATGCCGACGTTGGAAAGGGAGGCGGCCGGTAGCACGCCGCGCACGGCGTCGAGCGCCTTGGCCTTGAGTGCCTGCCGGTAGATGAAGTCGCTGTCCGCGGGATCCTTGGGGAAGCGGTCGCGGAAGAAGTCGGTCATCGTCGACGCCAGCTCGCCGTAGGTGTCGAACAGGCGGTCGAGGTCGCCGACGTAGCGCAGCCCCAGGTGGCTACCGAGCACCGCCGGGTCGCGGTAGTAGCGGTAGCGGCCACCGATGCGGGCGTCGTAGGCGACGTAGCGGGTCGACTGCTCGAGGTACGACATCAGGCGGCCGCGCTCGAGGACCTTGGTCAGCAGGTTGGATGCCTGCTCGCACGCCAGGTGCACGCCCCCCAGCTGAGCGACGGAGTCGTCGCCGTACTCGAGGAACACCCGGTCGTAAAGCTCCTCGGCCCGCTGCAGGCCCACGGTGGCGTCGACCGACGCGTCGCCGGCGATGTCGAGGTCGCCGACGAACTCGTCGAGGAACAGCCGGCGCAGGCTCTTCGGCGAACGGGAGTACCGGGCGAACAGGGCCCCCTTCACGACCTCCGGCAGGTTGACCAGGGCAAACACCGGGCCATCGAGGTTGGTGAAGTACCGCCTCAGGACGTCGGCCTCGGCGGGGGTGAACTCCTCGCTGACGTAGACAGTCATAAGGGAGGCCGATCGTACGGCGGGCGATCTGCGGCCCCGCGGATGCCGGCGACCACCCACGCCACGAGCCGGAGCGGTGGGTGATCGGGGTCGGTCACCCGCCCTGGCCTACCGCCCGACGGGTGCCGACGGCCGCCTGCCACTCGGTCCGGGCCAGGCCGACGAGTCCGTCGTCGAGCCACAGGTCGGCCACCGTGAAGGCCAGCGCCTTGGCGCCGTCGATCACCGCCCGGTCGCCCTCGGGGCCTCCGGCGAAGCCGGCGAACGCCGGCGTGTGGATGGCCACCCCCGGCGGCGCCACCTGGATCATCGGGTGGATGGCCGGCAGCTCGTAGCTGACGTTGCCCATGTCGGTGCTGCCCACGACCCGGCCCTTCGGCGACGGCGGCCTGACGGTGCGGCCCAGTGCCTCGGCGTTGGCGCGGTACCGCTCGCCGATGGCCTGGTTGTCGAGCATGTCGGCGTAGACGACGTCGCTCCACTCGACGTCGATGTCGCAGCCGGCGGCGTCGGCGCCCGCCTGCAGGCAGGCAAGGAAGCGAGCCTTCAGTCGCTCCAGCCCCGCCAGCTTCGGCGACCGCACCATCCACTGGCTGCGCGCGAATGCGGGCACGATGTTCGGCTTGTCGCCGCCGTGGCTGATGATGCCGTGGATCCGCTCGCCCGGCGCGATGTGCTGGCGCAGCGCGGCCACGTTGATGTAGCCCAGCACGGCGGCGTCGAGCGCGTTGCGGCCTCGGTGCGGGTACGCCGCGGCGTGTGCGGCCTCGCCCCTGTAGCTGACCACCACCTCGTGGACGGCTATCACGTCCATCGCCAGCAGGTCGGCGTCGGCGGGGTGGACCATGAGCGCGGCGTCGACCCCGGCAAAGGCGCCGGCGTCGATCAGCCGCAGCTTGCCGCCGCCGCCCTCCTCCGCGGGGGTGCCCATCACGACGACCCGACCGCCGAGCTCCTCGGCCAGTGCGGCCGCCGCCAGGCCGGCTCCGAGGCCGGCGGCGGCGATGACGTTGTGACCGCAGGCGTGCCCGATGGCCGGCAGCGCGTCGTACTCGCACAGCACGGCGACGGTCGGACCGTCGGAGCCGGCGTGGGCCTCGAACGCGGTATCGATGCCCCGGGCGGACCGGGTGACGCTGAGCCCCTCGTCCTCGAGCACCTGGGTCAGCAGGTCGTGGGCGAAGCGCTCCTCGTAGCCCAGCTCGGGCCGGGCGTGGATCTGGCGGGACAGGTCGACCAGGACGTCGTGGCGTCGGTCGACCTCGGCGGCCAGTCTGGCCTTGACGTCGAACAGGTCGGTGACGGGGCCGTCCATCCCGTCAAGCTAGTGGGGTCTGGCGAGGCAACAGGGTCCGCTCGACCGGGCGCGAGGCAATACGGTCCGGGGGCCGGTCCGCAAAGCCTCAGGGACTCGAGCGCAGTCTCTATTGCCTCGGGTGGCGGAGCACGATCTTGCCGAGCTGGGCGCCTTGGCGGAGCCGCTCGAGGGCCGCCGGATAGGCCTCCAGGTCGAACGTCTCGTCGACCGTGACGGGGAGTCCCTGGGCGACGAGGCGGGTCACGTCGTCGAACTCGGGGTACGAGCCCATGGTCGAACCGATGATGTGGATCTGCTTGAAGAACAGGCGGGGCAGGCTCAGCTCCACCTTCTGTCCCGACGTGCCCCCGCACACGACCAACCGGCCGCCCGGGCGCAGCGCCTTCACCGAGCGGTCCCAGGTCGCGGGCCCGACGCTCTCGACCACCACGTCGACCTGCACCGGCCAGTCCGCGTCGGAGGCGAAGGTGTCGGCCGCCCCCAGGTCGATCGCCTGCTTGCGCTTGGCGTCGTCGCGGGACGTGGCGTAGACGACCGCGCCCAGGCGGCGGGCCAGCGCCAGGGCCGCCGTGCTCACGCCGCCGCCGATGCCCACCACCAGCACGGACTCGCCGGCGGTCAGCGCGGCGCGCCGAAGCATGCGCCAAGCCGTGAGCGTGGCGAGCGGGTAGGCGGCGCACTCCTCCCAGGAACGACCGGCGGGCCTGGGCACGACGTTGCGACCGGGGACCACGAGCAGCTCGCCGTGGCCGCCCCAGCGGTGTTCCCCCACGATCTCGAAGCCGGCACCGAGGGGCGAGTCGATGCCGTGCTCCACCACCGCCTCGAGCGGCGCCACCGCCGGGTTGACGACCACCTCGTCGCCGGACGTCAGCCTGCCGACACCCTGCCCCACCGCGTCGACGATCCCGGCGACATCGCAGCCGGGCACGTGGGGCAGTGGGGGCCGCGGCATCCCCCGGGCGAGCCACAGATCCATGTGGTTGAGCGCCGAAGCCACGGGTCGGACCCGGACCTCCCCGGCGCCGACGGCGGGATCGTCGATCACGCCGAAGCGGTAGTCGCCGGGTGACTCGTCGAGGATCCACGCGCGCATGGACGCCGAACCTAACGACGCTCCCTCACTCACACCACGCAGATGAGGGCGTCGGGCTCGACGCGGACCGACAGGTTGGTGGCCATGCCGATCCGTTCGCCGTCGAGCCACACCCGAGTGGGACGGTCGAACTCGATATGGAACGCCGAGCGGCGGGACTGCTCGACGGCCGGATGCGGGACGTGGCCGCCGATGGGCAGCCGCCGTCGCGCCTTGATGCGGTCCGTGAGGGTCATCCCCGCCGCCACCTCCACCATGTCGAGGAGGCCATCGTTGGGGTGCGCCCGCGGGGCCACGTCCCAGTCACCAAGGAATTCGGCGTTCATGGCCGCCATGAGGGGCCCCCGCCACCACGACCGCCGCGCCACCAGGTGGGCCACGAACCAGTGCAGCCGCCCGTCCACGAGCACCGCCCCGAGGTCAACCGGCAGCCGCACGGCGTCGCCCGAGCGGAGCCGGGCCACGTCGCCGCGGCCACCGAGGGTGCGGCATAGGTCGCCCCCGGCCAGCCCCAGCGGCGGTGGCCGCTCCCCCGACCGCCGCGCCCGCTCGACGATCCGGCGCGCCTCGGCGTCGCTGTCGACCACCACCCCGTCGTCGGCCAGAGTCCCCGGCTTTCCCCAGCCTTCGCCCCTCCGGATCGTCACGGGGCCTCCGCCGGGTGCGCCGCCGGCGCCCCGACCACCTCGTCGAGCATCGACGAGATCGACACCACGCCTCGGTGCAGCGCCTCGGCGGCCTGGCGGGCGGCGCGCGCGGTGTCGGGGTTGGGCGCGACCTCGCCGATCTGGCGCACGAGATCGATGAGCGTCTTGATGTTGCGGACGAAGTCCCCGCCGGACACGTCCTCGTCGCCCAGCACCTCGCCCAAGGGCTCGCCCGCGGCCCAGGCGTGGGCCAACGCCAGGAAGCCCGGGTCGGGCGGGCGGATGGCCGGGAGGCCCGCCGCCTCCTCGTCGGCGCGCAGCTCGTCAGCCAGCCGCTCGAGCTCGCCCCAGCGGCCGCGTACCAGGCGCGACGGGAACCACGCCGGCGGCGCAGGTCCGGGCCCGCGATGCTCGTAGGTGAAGCACGACACCAATCCCGCGAGGGCCGCCGGGTCCAGGCCGTCGAGCAGGCCGCTGGCCATGGCCTCGGCCACCAGCAGGTCGCTCTCGTGGTAGGTGCGCGCCAGCACCTCACCCCGTGCGGTGAGTGCCCAACCGTCGAGGTAGCCCCAGGCCTCGAGCAGCCGGAGCACCCGATCGAAGCGGCGGGCCAGCGACTCGGTGCGCGACCGGACCTCCCGTCGCATGTCCGACAGCTCACGTCGCGCCCGGTCCAGCTGGCCCAGCGCTCGCAGGTGCCGATCGCGGTCCGGGCAGGCGTGCACCGGGTGGTCGGCCAGCGGTGCCGGCGTGGAGGCACGCTCGGTCGCGGCGGGCGGACCATCCGACCGGGTGGGCTTCGGCGCCAAACGCGCCCGGCGCACCTCGTCGGCCAGCTTGTGCTGGAAGGCCCGGTTGTTGGGCGCATAGGGCACGGGCATCTCCACGCGCCCGAGGCGCACCGGCGGCTCGGCGATGTCGTCCGCGCCCAGGGTCAGCCGATCGCCGGCGGCGTCGATGCCACGCACCTTCACCGCACCGCCCTTGCGATAGGCGACCGACAGCACCGCCAGCTGCCGGCCGGCCACCTCGACGACGTCGCCGGGCATGAGCCGCGACAGGGCGTACTCGACCGCTCCGAGCGTGGGCCGCGCCGCCGGGGATTCGCCGTGCGCCTGACGCAGTTGGCGGTACTCCTCGACGTCGCCGCGGTCACAGCCGGCTTCGCGCTCGAGGCGCGCGATCCGCTCCTGCTGGCGCTCGATCCGGGTCTCGAGGCGCACCACGGCGCGGTCGGCCTGGAATTGGGCGAACGACAGGTTGAGCAGGTGGTGGGCATCGGCGGGCTCGTAGCGCCGCACCAGGTTGGCGGCCATGTTGTAGGTCGGCCGGAAGGCGGAGCGCAGGCCGTAGGTCCGGCTCGACGCCAGCGACGCCACCTGGTCGAAGGGCACGAACGGCGACCACAGCACGATGGCGTAGCCGAGGTCGTCGATGCCCCGCCGCCCGGCCCGCCCGGTGAGCTGCGTGTACTCGCCGGGTGTGAGGAACGCCCGGGCCTCGCCGGTGAACTTGGTCAGCCGCTCGATCACGACCGTGCGGGCCGGCATGTTGACGCCGAGCGCCAGCGTCTCGGTGGCGAACACGGCCTTGACCAACCCCTCCACGAAGCAGGCCTCCACCGCCTCCTTGAATGGTGGGACCATGCCGGCGTGGTGGGCCGCCAACCCCATCTCCAACGCGGCCTCCCAGCGGTCGTAGCCCAAGACATCGAGGTCGTCGTCGGTGAGCGCCGCCGTCCGCTCCTCGACGATCGCCCGGATCCGAGCCCGCTCGTCGGGCGTGGTCAGGCGCAGGCCGGTGTCGAGACAGGCGGTGACGGCGTCCTCGCAACCCATGCGGCTGAAGATGAAGTAGAGCGCCGGCAGCACCTCGCGCTCGGCGAGCATCTCGATCACCTCGGGTCGCCGGGGTGTGAAGAAGCGCCGTCGGGGGCGCCGCGCCGGTCCCCGGCGGGATCCGCGCCCGTGCAGGGTGTCGTTGTCGAGCCGCTCGGCCTCGGTGTTGGGCCGCCCGTCGATCAGGGTCGGCAAGAGGTGAGGACGCTCGCTCTGGCGGTCACCCACGAGGTACAGGTTGCGCAGCTCCACCGGCCGCTGCTCCTCGAGCACCAGCGTGGTCGGCCCTCGCACCGTCTCCAGCCACTCTGCCACCTCCTCGGCGTTGGAGACGGTGGCCGACAGGCAGACCAGCCGCACCTCCGCCGGCAGGTGGATGATGACCTCCTCCCAGACCGGGCCCCGGTAGGCGTCCTGCAGGTAGTGGACCTCGTCGAGCACCACGAACTGCAGCCCGTTCAGCGCCGGGGAGCCGGCGTAGATCATGTTGCGCAGCACCTCGGTGGTCATGACCACCACCGGGGCGTCGCCGTTGATGCTGTTGTCCCCAGTCAGCAAGCCGACGTTTTCGGTGCCGTGCCGCCGGGCCAGGTCGGCGAACTTCTGGTTGGACAGCGCTTTGATCGGTGTGGTGTAGAAGGCCTTGCGCCCCTCGGCCAGGGCCCGGGCGACGGCGTGCTCGGCCACGACCGTCTTGCCAGAGCCGGTGGGCGTGGCCACCAGCACCGACCGGTCCTCGTCGAGCGCGGCGATGGCCCGGAGCTGGAAGGGATCGAGCTCGAAGGGGTCCGTGAGGGCGCTGGCACCGTCGGCCCCGACGTTCGGCGCGGGGGGCAAGACGGTCACGCCGCTTCCCGGAGTGCCTGCCGTTTGCCGATGAAGCTTCCGACGAGGATGGCTAGCTCGTAGAAGAGGACCATCGGTACGGACAGCATGAGCATGCTGATGGGGTCCCCGGAGGGTGTGATCACCGCCACCAGGACGCAGATGCCCACGATGGCGAACCGCCGGGCCCGCCGCAGCGTGTCGGTCTCCACGATGCCGGCCATCTGGAAGAAGATGAGCACGATCGGGAACTCGAAGCCGATGCCGAACGCAAGCATCATGTACGTGATCAGCTTGAAGTACTTGCCCGCCGTGTAGCCGGTGATGAAGCCGTCACCGCCGATCTCGATCAGGAAGTCGAAGGCTCGGGGCAACGTGAAGTAGGCGAGGGTGGCGCCGAGGACGAACAGCACGAGTGCAGAGACCACGAACGGCACCGCATACCGCTTCTCGTTCGCGTAGAGGCCGGGGCTGACGAACCGCCAGATCTGCCAGAGCAGCACCGGCATGGCGAAGGCGACGCCTGCGTACACGGACGTCCGCATGCGAATGCTGAACCCCTCGAGGGGATCGGTCTGCAGCAGCCTGCCGCCCCCGATCGTCGGGTGGTTGTCGGCGATGTCCTTGTAGGGCCGGATGAGCACGTCGAAGATCTGCGGGTACAGGACGAAGCCCGCCAGCGTCCCGAGGGCTACTGCGACCACGCAGATGATGACGCGGGTACGCAGCTCGGTGAGGTGCTCGACCAGCGTCATGCCCTGTTCGGGCGACGCCCTCTCCGCGGTGCTCATCGCTGACGGTTTGCCCGCACTACGTGCTCGCTCACGACGGTCTCCTAGGAGGCGGCGCGCTCGTCACCGAGCTCCGGCCCTGATTCGGCGGCCGGCGCCCCAGCGGATGTCGGCTGGCCGCCCGGACCCACGATGGCGTCGAGCGCGTCGGCGATCACGGGCGCCACGCTGGTGCCGGTAGCGGCGCCGTCGCCTAGCTCAGGCTCGAATGCGTCCCCCGGCGACGCCGCCTGCTCGGCCTCGGCACCGTCGTCGTCGTCTTCCTCGTCGTCGTCGATGTGCGGGTCGGCCTCGGCCACCGCCGCAGCCAGGGGAACCGTCTCCCGGCGGCGGGGCGGGCCGGCCTCGTCGGCAACCTCGCTGTCCTCGAAGGCGTCGCGCAGCTCCTGCTGGAACCCCGAAGAGATGCGGCGCACCTCCCCGACCACGCGTCCTAACGTGCGCATGGCGTCCGGTAGGCGTTGGGGCCCGAGCACGATCAACGCGATGAGCACGATGACCAGCAGCTCGCCGCCGCCGATGTTGAACATGGTGCGAGTGTATGGGGGTTGATTCCGCGGATCACGGCGCCCGCACCGATGCAAAGGCCAGACAGCCGTACCACGGCGGAATCCACCCCACCCGGGTCGACCCGGGGGTTACCTGGTGTCGTCCACCGGTGCCAACGGGTGCCGCCGGGACAGCTCGGTGGCTCGCTCACGGGTCTCCTGCAGCCCCGTTCGCACTCCCACCAACCGAGGCTGCAACTCGCGTAGTCGGCGAATCTCGATCGCCAGGTCCACGCTGGCGTCCTCCAACGCTCGCGCCCGTGCCGCCACCAACCCGGTGGCGAGAGCCGCCGCCACCACGGGAACGGTCCAGAGCAAGCTCACCGACCCCAAACCTAGTGACGTCCGCAAGTCCTAATGGAGGTCGTGCAGCACGAACGCGTCGACCGGCTGCTCCCGGCCCTTCACCGGGACCGCCCCCAGCTCGGTGATGCTCGCCGCGTCCCCGATCTGGTTGCGGGTGAGGGCGCCGATCACGACCTGGCCGGGCTCCGCGAGCGTCTCGAGCCGAGCGGCGACGTTGGTGGTGTCGCCGACGGCCGTGAAGTTTCGCATCTCGGCGCTGCCGACGTTGCCGATGAGCGCCGGACCGGTGTTGATGCCCACCCGGAAGCGGGGCCAGCCGGCACGCCCCGCGGCGACCTCGTCGATCGCGCGGTGGAGCCGCAGCCCGGCCGCACCGGCCCGGCGCGCGTGATCGGCTTGGCGGACGGGCGCGTTGAAGATCGCCATCACCGCGTCGCCGACGAACTGCGTGACCGTGCCACCCCGATCGAGGATGACGGGCACGACTGCGCCGTAGTAGGCGTTGAGCATCGCCACCACCTCGGCCGGCTGAGTCCGTTCGGAGAACGGCGTGAAGCCGCGTAGGTCGGCCATGAGCACCGACACCTCGGCGATCGTCCCGCCCAGGCCCGCCTGGTCGGGATCCGCGATCAGCGCGGTGGCCACCGATGGCGACATGTACGAGCGGAACAGGCCCTCCATCTGGTGGTAGAGCCGGGCATTCTCGAGCGCGATCGAGAGCTGGCTGGCGAACGACTGCAGCAGGGCCGTGTCGGCATCGCCGAACCCGGCATCCTGGCGGTTCCGCACCTCGAGGCAACCTGCGGCTCGGCCCTTCACCTGGAGCGGCAACACGAGGACTCGGCCGTCCGCTGATGGCACCGGTGCCAGCGACGCCACCGCCGCGCTCCGCTGACCGTCGTCGGCGGTGCCGCGCCCGTCGACGAGGGTCAGCTTCCCGTCGCGGAGGAGGCCCAGCGCCAGCTCTTGGCCCCGGAACGCGGCGCGCCCCAGGGCGAGCGCCCGGGCCACGAGTGCGCCCTCGGACTGGATGACGCTCGCCTCGCGGCCGACGGCGACCAGTCCACCGAGCCGGCGGGCCTGTTCCCGCTCGGCGCCCAGCGCCTCGGCGGCGCGCTCGAGCACGGCCACCTGCTGCTCGGTGAGGTCGAATCGATCGGCCAGCAGGGCGGCGGCACGCCCCAGGTCCGCCGACGTGCCGGTTTCGCGTTCCGTCTCCATCGCCGCGACGAGCTCTTCGAGTGCCGCCCGGTGGTCCCGGCGGATGGTTTCCACCGTCTCCTCCAGCGTGATGCTGTCGAACAGGCCGCGCGCCGACCCCTCGCGCTGGAACTGCACATAGGCGCTGTAGGCCACGAAGCCGAAGGCCGCGCCCATGAGCAGGTGCCATTCCCACCACGAAGCCTGCCAGTTGCGCCCGTACGCGATCGCGAACATGGCCAGAGCAAGGAGCGCGAAGGCGGTCACCAGGCTCAGCAACACCACGGCCGGGCGGCGGCGGTGCACCCCGAGATACCGGTAAGCGGCCAGGCCGTACAGCGCGGTGCCCCCGAACGCCAGCCCGATCAAGGGACCACGCGCCTCCTCGGGCGGCAACGGCTCGTCCAGGGGCCGCCATCCGGCCACCGAGACGACTGCCCACGCCGCCATCGCCGCGAGGAGGGCAGCGGTGAGCACCCAGCGCAGCCGGACCAGGCGGTCGGCCGCCGTCGGGGACCAGTCGATCCCCGAGGCAAGCGCCAGCAGGCCACCCACGCACAGGCCGACGGGGGTGGCCAGCACGAAGCCGGCGTTCGGCTGCTCGACGAGCACGTCCGGCGTCGCCAGGGCGTGCAGCCCGAGGAACCCGGCCGCCACGAGGAAGGCCCACGCCACCAGCAACAGCCGGGGATCCGACCGCCGGCCCGCAGCCCCCGCCATCAACACGCCGAGCGCGACGTTCACGAGCGCCGTGCCCAGCACGAGCCCGAAGTGGGCGGCGTGATTCTCCCAGCGCAGATCGAGCTCTGGGCGAGCGATCAGGAGCCACAGGACCAGCGCGGGCAGCACGATGTGAAACGTCCATGCCGCCACTCGCGCCCACGCACCCGAGCGAGTCCGGCCACTCAGGACCTGCGCCACACCCGACCTCCTCACGCTGAAGACTCGGCCAGGAGTATGTACTCGAATGGCGCCACCGGCACGGACTGCGCGCCTCGGAGCGCCCTATCCTCGGGCCTCTCTAGAGCCGGCGGCGGTGGGCGGCGAGAAGCTCGTCGAACCAGCCCTTGGCCGACAGCATCTCGTGGAAGTCGATGAGGTCGTCGTGGGTGAAGGGCTCCCCGATGGGGCGAGGCTCGACCAGCTCGGACGGTATTCTCCACAGCTCGAGGCGCACGCCGGACGAGATCAGCAGGTCGATGGTGGGCCGGTCAGCCGGGCGCACCACCGGGTGGAGGCAATTGGGGCACCGGAACACGTACGTGCCCGCCTCGTTGGTCTCGCACAACCTGACCACGAGATCCCGCGTGCCCAACTCGACGTCGCCGCAGTCGCTGCACGTGGCTCTGATCAGGGTCGCCATCTGTCCATGTCTCCCTGTTCGCTCCCCCCAAGGGAGGGGGCGAACCAGACATCGTGACGCCGTTTCGCCGATGATGTCCGATCGCCGCCGAGAGGATGCCTATGCCCGCCCGCATACCCGCCCTCAGGAATCCACCCATAGGTTTTGCTCATCGCGGTGCTCGCGCCCAAGCGCCAGAAAACACACTGGAGGCGTTCACGCTCGCGCAGCGCCTGGGAGCCACCGGCCTGGAGAGCGACGTGTGGCTGACCGCCGACGGGGAAGCGGTTCTCGACCACGATGGCCTGGTCGGGGGCCCGGTCGGCCGCCGGGTGCGCCGCCGTCCGATCGCCTCGGTCATGCGGGCGCGGCTGCCGGATCACATCCCCACACTCGCTGATCTGTACGCAACGTGCGGCACCGAGGTCGATGTGTCGCTGGACGTCAAGGACCCGGCTGCGTTCGATCGCGTGGTGGCGGTGGCCCGCGCCGCCGGCGGGGACGCGCTGGCGCGCCTGTGGTTGTGTCATCCGCGCTGGGAGCAGGTGGTCGAGTGGCGCGGCCGCTGCGACGAGGTGCGCCTCGTGGACTCCACCCGGCTCGACCGGATCAAGGAGGGGCCGGAGCGCCGGGCGGCCACCCTCGCCGCCAACGGGATCGACGCCATCAACCTCCACTACCTCGACTGGACCGGCGGCCTGACGACGTTGTTCCACCGCTTCGGCGTGCTGGCGTTCGGCTGGGACGCCCAGACGCCGCGGGTGCTGACCGAGTTGCTCGACGCCGGCATCGACGCCGTCTACAGCGATCACGTCGACCGCATGGTCCACGCTCTCAAAGCCTTCTACTCGTAGTTAGCCCACTCATAGCCGGCTCGCGGCTCCCCCTCGTAGCCGGCCTGGTCCTGCTCATAGCCAGCCGATGTCCGTGACCGGCAGGACTCGGATGAAGGCGCGGCCGACGATGGCGTCCTCGTCGATCGGACCGAAGATCCGGCTGTCCTCGCTGTTGGTGCGGTTGTCCCCCATCACGAAGACGTGACCGTCGGGGATCGTCTTGAGCGGCAGGTTGTCGGTCGGAGTGCCGGGCTCCAGGTAGTCCTCGTCGATGCGCCCGCCGTTGACGTAGACCTCGCCTTCCTTGGCCTCGATCGTGTCGCCGCCGACGGCGATGACGCGCTTGATGAGGTCCTTGATCTCCCCGTCCTCCCCCGTGGAGGCGCCGGGTGGGCGCTCGAACACCACGACGTCACCGCGGTGGACGTCGTGGAGCTTGTACGACAGCTTGTTGACCAGCACCCGATCGCCCACGTCGAGAGTGGGCTCCATCGACGGCGAGGGAATCCAGAACGCCTGGATGAGGAACGCCTCGACCAGGAGCGCGATGACGATGCCGCCACCGATGACCCCGAGCCATTCGAGGATCGTCCTGCGCCACCGCCGCCGGGGCTTGGCTTCGGCGTCCTCACCGTCGCCGTCCCGGTCGTCGGCGTCGTCGGGCTCGGCGTCCTGACCGTCGTTGGCGCGGCTGCCATTGGGGCGCAGGTGGCGCGGCTGGTGCGACAGCTCCCGAGCGGCCGCTATCCGCCGTCCGCGGCGGCCCGCGGCGCCCGGGGCACCGGAAACATCACCCTGATCATCGCCAGAGAGACCAGAGGGGGGAGACATGTCGCGCACGGCACGCTGAGGCTAGCGCGCGCCTGTCACGCTGCCGTCTGCGGGCTGTTCGCGATAGCGACCGAGAATCCGCCGTGCCGCGTTACGGCCGGCGTCGGCCAGGCCCGCAACGTCGGCATCGACCACCCGCACATCGGGGCCCAGCCGCACCAGCAGGCGCTCGAGCCAGGGCGTGGCCGACACCCACAGCCGCACCCGCAGCCACCCGCTGCGGCCGTCGGGTGCCGGACCGACATCGTCGACCGGGTAGGTCTCCACCACCCAGCGGGCCGCGGGCGCCAGGTCGAGCGTCACCCGGGGTGTGCCGGGTCCCGGCTCGAACACTCCGCCGGTGTCGGGATCCTCCGGGGGCGTGAACGTGTCGTCCAGCACCTCGACGCCGTAGATGCGGTCGACCCGGAACAGCCGCTGGTCCTCGGCCTGGTGGCAGTAGCCCCGCACGTACCACGCACCCTCGTGGGCGAACACGGCGTGGGGATCGACGTCGCGCGTCGTGCGTTGGTCGCGGCTGTAGGCGTAGTAATCGAGGCGCACCCGACGCCCGGCTGCGGCGGCCTGGCGGAGCTCGTCGAGCACGCCGGGGCGGGTCGCCCCCAGCGCCACCGACACCGCGTCGTCGGGATCGACGCCGAGCACCCCCGCCACCTTGACCAGGGCGGTAGCCAGCGGCCCCCCGGCGTCGGTGCCCGGGAGCGCCTGCGAGGCTCGACCGGCGACCACCAGCGCCAACCCCTGCTCGGGGGTGAGGTGCAACGGGCGGGCGAACACCTCCGCGAATCGCAGCCACACCCGGTCGCCCTCGATTGTCACCTCGATCAGCGTGTCCGGTGTGTAGGGAGGCACGCCGACGAGCGACAGCACCTCGAGGTCCTCGAGGAGCTTGCGCCGGCTGACCTGGAAGCGCTCACAGATCTCGTCGACCGTGGGACCGTCGCGGGACGCGATCCACGGCACCATCGCCAGCATCCGGGCCACCCGGTCGGACGCCTTGGTGCGGGCGGGCGCCTGTGGCGCATTCGCGCTCATGGCACGAGAGCCTCCAGCCACTCGATGACGTCGGCGCGGAGCTCTGGAGGCCCGAGAACCTCGGCATGATCGAGGAACGTGAGCACGAACGAGCGGAAGCTGTCCCGGTTGGTGACAGTCATCGTCACCACCACCGACCCGTCGGCGCGCTCCTCGGCCAGCGAACTCGGGCCGAGGTGCTGAACGATCCAGGGCGCCTGGGCCGGGTCGACCAGCACCTGGGCGTCGACGGCCTCCTCCTCCCCGATCTGCCACGGCTCGAGCGCTCCCCCGGGCACGGCCGTGGTCGGTCGCTCGAAGCGGGGGCGGCCGAGCCGTTCGACTCCGCTCTCGAACCGATCCAGCCGGTACACCCGCTCGTCGTCACGCGTGTGGTCGAAGCCGCTGAGGTACCAGCGGCCCCGGAGGAAGTCGAGCCGGTACGGGTCCACCGTTCGCTCCGTGCCCCGGTAGGTGAACCGCACCGGGGTCTGGGCGGCGATGGCGCCGAACAGCGGGCCTACGTTGCCGGCCGGCAGCGCCGCCACCGCCAGCCCCATCGCCCCGTCGGACTCCCCGACCATGCCCCCGAGCTTGAGCAGCCCCTCCCGCGCGGACAAACCGTCGATCCGCACCACCGACGCCGCCACGTGCAGGGCGGCGAGCTCGTCGGCGCTGAGGCCCGGATCGCGCAGGTAGTAGCGATCCTTCGGGATGCGATATCCCTCGACCGCCGGGATGACGCCGGGAACGTCCTGCACCTCGAGCGGCACGCCCATCGCCCGCAGGTCCTCCTTGTCGCGCTCGAAGGCTCGCCGGAACGCATCGGTCTCGACTGCGTACACCCCGAGCCGTTCCCGGATCTCGAGGGCCGACAGCGGGCGCGGCGTCTCCAGCAGCAGCGCCGTGAGGTTGAGCAGCCGTTCGAGCTTTGCCGCCGACACGGCCCGGAGGCTACCGGCCCGATGCGCGCGGCTGGTCCAACCCCTCAAGGGCCCCGGCGGCCCACGCGCCGGTGGACGTCGCCGCCGCGAAGAACATGGGATCGTCGGCCGGACCCCGGCCCATCGAGGTGACGACCAGGTCGAGCGCCCCGAGCACATCGGCGGCCGCCGGGCCCTCGACGACGGTCGCCCCCGCCACCTGGGGCGCCAGCGCGGCCGGGAGGGGGACCTCGGGGCGGTGAGCCGCCAGCCGGAGGATGGTGTGGACGTGGTGGCTCACGCCGCGGTGGCGCTCGCGGCTGTCGACGCCCGAGGCCCGGCAGCACAGCGCCACCCGGGCCCCCAGGGCGTGCGCAGCGTCGATGACGGCCGCCGCCTCCACGGCCGTGGTCCCGAGCCCCGACGCCGTGCCCACCACACCCGGTCCCATGCCCACGACGGCGAGGTCCGCGCTCGCCACGTGGCGGGCGAGCGCCAGCGCCGAGGGCACGGATACCGCCTCGAGGTCGCCGCCGAACGCGTTCCCGGCGGTGATGGTGGCATCGACGATGCCCTGCGTCCGCAGGGCGTGGACCAGGTCGGAGAGCGCCAGCGGCAGGGCGGCGCCGTCGGTCATGACGTAGGCGATGCGGGCCGCGGGCCGCAGGCGTCGCACCACCGCCGCCACCACGCCGACCTGGCTGTGCAGCGAGCAGGCGACGACCGGCATCCCGTCCAGGCTCTCGGGGAGATCGGGCCGGTCCTCCTCGGCGGCACCGGTGTCCGACTGGAGGCTGGTGTAGCGCAGCTTCATGATGTGGCCCGGTCCGGGCTGCGACCACGCGCGGCGTGCGAGGTTCCAGTGCACGACGTGCCACCCGCCGGTGCCCAGCCCGAGCTCCACGGCGGTCGTGTTGAGCACCACCGGATCGCCCGCCGCCACCGTGCCGACCAGCCCGGTGAGCACGTAGGCCTGCCCGGCATCGGTGGCCACGCGCTGCAGGCCGTCGCGCTCGGACAGGACCTCGGTGACGGTCGCGGTGACGAAGGTCGGCACCCGGCGGACCCTAGGCTTCTGGCGTCTCCCAGCCCGAAAAGTCGGCCTGAGAGACGCCAGAACGGTTGGGGTTGGACCTACAGACCGGCGATCAGCTTCTCGACGCGCTCGTCGCGGGCCTTGAACGGGTCCTTGCAGAGGACCGTGCGCTGGGCCTGGTCGTTGAGCTTCAGGTGCACCCAGTCGACCGTGTAGTCGCGCTTGCGCTCCTTGGCCCGGCGGATGAACTCGCCCCGCAGCCGGGCTCGGGTGGTCTGCGGCGGCGTCTCTACGGCGTCGTCGATGGCCTCGTCGGTGGTGACCCGGTCGACCATCCCCCGCTCCTGCAGTCGGTAGAACAGGCCACGCTCGCGATTGACGTCGTGGTATTGCAGGTCGATGAGGGCGACGCGGGGGTGGCTGAGCGGCAGATCGTGCTTGGCGCAATACGCCTCGATCAGCTTGTGCTTGATCACCCAGTCGCACTCGCGGTCGAGCTTGTAGGGGTCGGACTCGAGCACGGTCAGGCAGTGCTCCCACATCTCGAGTGCCTGCAGCTCGAGGGGCGACAGTCCCTTGGTGTCGGCGTAGCGCCGGGCCCGCTCCAGGTACTCGCCCTGGATCTCCAGCGCTGAGGCCTCCCGGCCATTGGCAAGGCGCACCGTGCGCTTGCCGGACAGGTCGTGGCTGATCTCCCGGATGGCGCGGATCGGGTTCTCCAGCGTCATGTCCCGCAGCACGAACGACGGGTCCTCCAGCATGCGCAGCAGGATCGACGTGGCCCCGACCTTCAGGAACGTGGCGTACTCGCTCATGTTGGAGTCGCCCACGATGACGTGTAGGCGACGGTAGCGCTCGGCATCGGCGTGGGGCTCGTCACGGGTGTTGATGATGGGACGGCTCCGGGTGGTGGCCGACGAGACGCCCTCCCAGATGTGCTCGGCCCGCTGGGCGACGCAGTACATGGCTCCCCGGGCGGTCTGGAGGACCTTGCCGGCCCCGGCGTAGATCTGCCGGGACACGAAGAACGGGATCAGCACCTCGGCGTAGTGGCTGAAGTCGTCGCGCCGGGACGTCAGGTAGTTCTCGTGGCAGCCGTAGGAGTTGCCCGCCGAGTCGGTGTTGTTCTTGAACAGGTAGATGACGCCGCGGATGCCCTCCTCCCGCAGCCGTTGCTCGGCCGAGACCAGCAGCTGTTCGAGGATCCGCTCACCCGCCTTGTCGTGCGTGACCAGGTCGAGGATCGAATCGCACTCCGGGGTGGCGTACTCGGGATGGCTGCCCACATCGAGGTAGAGCCGGGCACCGTTGGCCAGGAAGACGTTGCTGGAGCGGCCCCAAGACACGACCCGGCGGAACAGGTAGCGGGCCACCTCGTCGGGGCTGAGACGGCGCTGGCCGCGCAGCGTGCAGGTGACGCCGTATTCGTTCTCTAGCCCGAAGATTCGTCGCTCCACTCATCGCACGCTACCGCCGCGCTCCGAGTGTGCGGGTACCGTCTCGGGGGTGTCCATCGGCCCCATGGTGCCGCTGACGACCGTCGCCAACCCCCTGGCGGCCCGCATCCTCGCCGCCCACCTGGGTGCCGAGGGCATCGTGTGGCAGCTGCGCGGCAACGTGGACGGCCCCTATCCCGTGGGCCCGGTGGAGGTGTTGGTGCCCGCCGACGACCTGGAGGTGGCCCGCGCCGTGGTGGCGAGCGCCGACGCCGATGGAGTGACGGTCGCCGACGACGAGCCTGGCACCGACGCGGCCTACGGCGCGGAGAACGAAGCGGCGGCGGACCGACATGGTCGACCGGTCCGGACGCTGATCCTGGTGGTGGGCATCGTGCTGGTCGTTCTCTTCGCCCTCGGCCGCGTGCTGTTCCTCGGCCACTGAGGGCCGGACGTCATTCCCCCTCGGATGCGCCGTCGGGCGGTGTCTCCGGCTCGTCAGCGGCGGATGCGGGTACCTCCGCCGACGGCTCGGGCTCGTTGCTGGTGGCCTCGGCGGGCGCTGGCCCCTCGGGAGGGGGTTCGACCGTCAGCTCTCCCCCCGCCAGCGCCGCCCCGGTCTCCTCGTCGGTCAGGCGCCGGAACGCCCGCCGGCCATTGCCCCGCACCAGCACCGCCACCTCCAACTCGGCCGGCGTCAACGTGCGGCCCGGGCCGGCCAGAGCCGTCACCGCGGCCCTGAGCGCGGCGTCGAGCGTCAGGCCCGCTTCGTAGGTTTCCTTGAGCCGCATAGCTATGGCGTCGGCCTCGCCCCCCAGAACGGTGAAACCGTGCTCGTCGACGACCGTGCCGTCGTAGAGGATGTGGAACAGGCGATCGCCCTCCGCGTCGGCCCCGACCTCCGCCACGACGATCTCGACCTCCATCGGCTTGATCTCGTGGGTGAACACGTCGCCGAGCATCTGGGCGTAGGCGTTGGCCAGGCTCTGGGCATCGACGTCCTCGCGGCTGAACGAGTAGCCCTTGAGGTCGGCGTGGCGCACCCCGGCGATGCGGAGCCGGTCGTACTCGTTGTACTTGCCGGCCCCGGCGAAGCCGATGCGGTCGTAGATCTCGCTGATCTTGTGCAGGGTCGAGGACGAGTTCTCGCCACAGATGAGGATGCCGTCGACGTAGAGAAGCGCGGCCAGGGCCTTGCCCCGCGCGATGCCCTTGCGCGCGAAGTCCGCCTTGTCCTTCATCATCTGCTCGGCGGGGACGTAGATCGACATGCTCATCGGACGGATCCTCCGTCGCTGATGGTCGGGGTGGCGCCCACAACGGTGGCGCTCCCGGGGATCGACAGCCGCTCGACCAGCGCCCGGAAGCGGCCGGCGATGTCCTCGTCGTCGAGCCGAGCGAAACCGTCGACCGTGATGGTGGCAACCACCGGGTAGATGCCGCGCACCAGGTCGGGCCCGCCCGTGGCGGCGTCCTCGTCGGCCGCCTGGAACAGGGCGTTGATCGCCAGCCCGATGGCGGCATCGCGGTCGAGATCGCGTTTGTAACCGATCTTGATGACGGTGCCGGCGTGCAGGCTGCCGGACCCGGTGGCTGCGAAGTCGCTCTCCTCGTAGCGGCCGCCGGTCACGTCGTACTCGAAGAGCCGGCCGGTGCTGCGCTTGGTGTCGAAGCCGGCGAACAGGGGGACGACGGCGAAGCCCTGCATGGCCGCGGGCAGGTGGCTGCGGACCATCTGCGCGAGCTGGTTGGCCTTGCCCTCCAGCGACAGCTCGGCACCCTCGACCTTCTCGTAGTGCTCGAGCTGGAGCTGGAACAGCTTCACCATCTCCACGGCCGGGCCGGCGGCACCGGCGATGGCGACGCCCGAATGGCGGTCGGCCGGGAACACCTTCTCCATCGAGCGGTGACTGATGAAGTTGCCGGCCGTCGCCCGCCGGTCGCCGGCCATGACCACACCATCGGCGTAGCGGATGGCCACGACGGTGGTGCCATGGGTGATCTCGTGGGGCTGGAGCTCCCGGGGTAGATCCGCCCAATCGGGCTCGCTCCCGGAGCGCTTGAGGACTTCGAGGAAGGACGGGCCGGGATCGTCACCGGCGGCAAAGAACGGCAGGGTCATTGCTGACGGAGGCTACCGGGTGACCACGATGCCGCCGTCACGGGATCAGGGGAACGTGGCGCCGAAATGGGTGCCCAGCAGCCAGATCAGCGCCAGGAACACAACCGAAAACGACGCAGGCGCCTCCCCGGCTGGCAGGGAAGCGCCGCGGCTCGGCGTCGACGTTCGGGCCATCAGGACATGACGTCGTGTGATGGCTACTCGCCGCCCTTCTGGACGTATGCCTTCACGAAGTCCTCGGCGTTCGTCTCGAGGACCTCGTCGATCTCGTCCAGCAGGTCGTCGAGCTCGGCCTTTATCTTCTCGCCTTGCTCCGAGGTAGGGGGCGCCTCCTCGACAACCTCTTCCTCGCGAACGGGGGTGCTTGTCTTGCGTTTCTGCTCTCGTTCAGCCATGTGCCCCGCACCTTCCTATTGGCCCAGCCTCATTGGCCCAGCCGGTCCAACAACTCAGCGACACTGCTGCTCTCGGCCATCAACTTACCCACGTGTGCTTCGGTTCCACGTGTCGGATCCATCATGGGCACCCGCCGGAGCGGGTCGCCGCCGACGTCGAACACCATCGAGTCCCAGTTGGCGGCCACGATCTGTGGCGCCCAGCGCTGCAGGCACACACCCCGGAAGTATGCCCGCGTGTCGTGCGGCGGTTCGGTCACTGCCCGCTCCACCTCGTCGTCGTCGGTGAGCCGCTCGAGCCCGACGCGCGACGCCAGGCTGCGTTCGGGGCGCAGGTCGTGGTACTGCAGGTCCATGGCCGCCAGGCGGGCGTCGTCCCAGCGGAGGCCGTGCTTGGCGCGGTAGCCGTCGATGAGCCGGTACTTGGCCGCCCAGTCGACCTGCCGGACCACCGACACGGGGTCGGTCTCGAGCCCGGTGAGCACGTGCTCCCACAGGCGCAACACCTCGGGCCCGACCTCTGGTGGCCCGATGCACTCCAGGCCGTGCTCCTCGGCGTACTTCTTGGCCCGGTCGAGGTACTCCCACTGGATCTCGACCGCGGTCATCGTGGTGCCGTCGGCCAGGTCGAGCGGCTGCCGCAGCGACAGGTCGTGCGACACCCGGCGCAGCGCCGCCACCGGCGTCGCCAGTGTCAGGTCGCGGGGCAGGAACTCGTCCTCGATCATCGACAGCACCAGCGCCGTCGTGCCCACCTTGAGGAACGTGGCGACCTCGCACAGGTTGGCATCGCCCACGATCACGTGCAGCCGCCGGTAGCGCTGGGCGTCGGCGTGGGGCTCGTCGCGGGTGTTCACGATCGGCCGCTTGAGCGTGGTCTCCAGGCCCACCTCCTCCTCGAAGAAGTCGGCCCGCTGGGTGAGCTGGAATGGCACGTCGTCAGACGTCAGGCCCGTCACCTCGGTGCCCACCTTGCCGGCGCCGGTGAAGACCTGGCGGCTGATGAAGTGGGGCATCACGTGCGTGACGATGCGTGAGAACGGGACCTGGCGGTCCATCAGGTAGTTCTCGTGGCAGCCGTAGGAGTTGCCCTTACGGTCGGAGTTGTTCTTGTAGACGACGATCTCCTGCTCATCGGGGAGCAGGTCGCGGGCCGCCCGCATCGACCGCTGCAGGATGACCTCCGCCGCCTTGTCGAACACGACCACGGAACGGGGATCGGCGCACTCGGGCGTCGAGAGCTCGGGGTGCGCGTGATCGACGTAGTAGCGGGCCCCGTTGGTGAGCACGGCGTTGACCAGGTGCGTCTCGACCTCGGGAGCCAGTGATCCCTCGGCGGTGAAGCCGCGGGCGTCGATGTCGGGGTGCTCGTCCTCGAAGTCCCAGCCGACCTTGGGGTTGTCGCGAGGACCGGCCCCGGCCCGGGCCAGCTCGTGGACGTAGGCGTTGATCAGGACGGACGACGCCGCGATCGGGTTGGACTCCCCCGCCCCGCGCACGATGATGCCGAACTCGGTCTCGACACCGACGACCTTGCGGAGGGCCACGTCTGGGACGTTACCCCGCCCGTCGTGCCGAGCGACTCCACGGGCCGCTGGTCAACCGGGGAGTGTGGCACGGCGGGGGGCGTGGGGGGGGCGGAGGCTCAACAGCCGCCGGACCGGACCTCGGTGAGCACGGTGGCGTCACCGCGCAAGTCGGCGACGATGCAGCGCGACTGGATCCCCCAGCGTGTCTCCACGGCCACGGCCACGGGATTGCCGTCGTCCGGCCGGGCCGAGCCCACGACCTGGCCCGGCAGGTCACGGACCGCGCCCGCGGCCCTAGATTCGATCGAACTGCGGGTTTCGGGATAGTCGGCCAGCACCTCGTCGGAAACGGCCACGAGGTCGTTCCGCAGCGCCCGCCGGATGCGCTCGGCCCGGTCGTCGACGACGTTGTTCATGGCCATGTTGGCGAGGATTCCACCCACGACCAGGAAGCCGCCCACGACCACGATGATCGCCAGGCGGCCTTCCTTGGTGTCGGTCAAACCACGGAGACCCAGCGGTCCCCCCGGCCCTACAGGTACTGCCCGGTGGCGACCCGCTCGATGCTGCGGCCGCCGGTGGCGCTGCCGTCGTCGCGGTTGACGATCGTGCGCACATAGACGATGCGTTCGCCCTTCTTGCCCGAGATCTTGGCCCAGTCGTCGGGATTGGTGGTGTTGGGCAGGTCCTCGTGCTCCTTGTATTCCTGGTGGATCGACTCCACCAGATCGACGAGGCGGATGCCCTTGCCTCCGTCGGCCAGGTGCCGCTTGATGGCCAGCTTCTTCGCCCGCCGGACGATGTTCTCGATCATGGCTCCGGACGCGAAGTCCTTGAAGTACATGATCTCCTTGTCACCGTTCTGGTACGTGACCTCGAGGAACTCGTTCTCGCTGTCGGAGCGGTACATCTCGTCGACGGTGCGCTCGATCATCGCCTGCACGCACTTGGAGGAGTCGCCGCCCCCCAGCTCCTGAACGGCGTCGGTGTCCAGCGGCAGGTCGGCGGTGAGGTAGCGGGCGAAGATCTGGGCCGCGGCGACCTCGTTGGGACGTTCGATCTTGATCTTCACGTCCAGCCGGCCCGGGCGCAGGATCGCGGGGTCGATCAGGTCCTCCCGGTTGGAGGCGCCGATGACGATGACGTTGCGCAGCGACTCCACGCCGTCGATCTCGGCCAGCAGCTGGGGGACGATGGTCGACTCGACGTCGGAGCTGATGCCGCTGCCCCGGGTGCGGAACATCGAGTCCATCTCGTCGAAGAACACGATGACCGGCCAGCCCTCCTCGGACTTCTCCCGGGCCCGCTGGAACACCAGGCGGATCTGGCGCTCGGTCTCGCCCACGTACTTGTTGAGCAGCTCGGGGCCCTTGATGTTGAGGAAGTAGCTCTTGGCCTTGGCGTCGACCGACTGGCTGCCCACCTTCTTGGCCAGGCTGTTGGCCACCGCCTTGGCGATGAGCGTCTTGCCGCAACCGGGGGGGCCGTACAAGAGGATGCCCTTGGGGGCCGGCAGCTTGTGCTCCGCGAACAGCTCCTGGTGCAGGAACGGCAGCTCGACCGCGTCGGCGATCTGCTCGATCTGCTCGTCGAGCCCGCCGATGTCGTCGTAGGAGATGTCCGGCACCTCCTCGAGCACCAACTCCTCGACCTCGGGTCGCGGGAGCTTCTCGAGCAGGAGGCCCGAGCGGGGGTCCATGAGCACGGAGTCACCGGACCGGATGCGGTCGACCTTGACGCCCTCGGACAGGTCGGCGACCCGCTCCTCCTCGGCCCGGCCCAGGATGATGGCCCGGGTGCCGTCCTCGAGCAGCTCCTTGACCGTCACCACCTCGCCCGTGGTCTCGGGAGTGCGGGCCATGACGACGTTGAGGGATTCGTTGAGCACCACCTCGCCCCCACGGACGAGCTCGTTCTCGTCGAGGGCCGGGTGGACGGCGACCCGCATCTTGCGGCCGCCGGAGAACACGTCGACGGTGCCGTCGTCGTTGCGCGACAGGAGGGTCCCGTAGGCGGACGGGGGTTGCGTGAGCTTGTCGACCTCTTCGCGCAGCGCGGCGATGTGCTCGCGCGCCTCGCGCAGGGTGTAGGTGAGCTTCTCGTTCTGCGCCACGGCTTGGGCGAGCTGGCCCTTCGTCTCGAGCAGTCGTTCCTCGAGCGTGCGGACCCGCTTGGGGGCATCCTGCAGCCGCCGCCGCAGCGCCAGCACCTCTTCTTCCAGGGCGCGGAGCTCGTCGTGCTGTCCCGCCACGTCGGCATCCGCTGCGGACCGGCGGCGTTGGTCGCGTTGTTCGTCGACGGTGACCACCTCCTCGATCGGTCCCCTTGGCTCGGACCCTACACCGGCCCCTGCCGAACCCGGCACAATCAAATGCGCAGCGTGTCCACATTTCTTCCGGGATTGCCGTGTTAATCGCCGGGTTCGCTAGTCTGGCTGCGACTGAGGTACTTCGAAGGCTGGGAGGCCAGCTAGGCACCCAGCTAGGCACCTTGGCCAGTCCTCCGCATCGAGCCAGGAGTGGGTCACAGGTATGAAGGTCTGGATCGACCAGGATCTCTGCACTGGCGACGGCCTCTGCGAGGAGATCGCCCCCGACGTGTTCACCCTGCTGGACGACGGCTTGGCCTATGTGAGGGAAGCCGACAAGGTCTTCTCCGACCCGGGTGGCGCCGAAGGCCTCGCCAACGTGCCCGCCGGACAGGAAGAAGCGGTGATCGAGGCCGCCGAAGAGTGCCCCGGCGAGTGCATCTTCATCGAGGTCGAGTAGCCAGCTACACCAGGCAGTTGCCGGTGTCCCGCTCCTGGGTGAGGTCACCGGACAGGACAGCGGTCACCTCGTCGACGGCGAGGGCGTAGGCGACGCTGGGGCGGTCGGGAGCGATGGCGAAGGCCACGCCCACCACCTGACCGCGGGAGTCGACCAGCGCGCCCCCGGAATCGCCCGGGGCCAGGTCGGCGGCCAACACCAACACCTTGCGCTCGCTCCGGCTCGAGTCGTAGATGTCGGTGCCGACCGCGGTGATCTGCTCGCCCACCTGGAACGGGCTGATCTCGAGCGGTCCGCCACCGGGGTGACCGAACACCCCGCCCGCCGTGCCCACCTCGGCCTCGTCCAGCGGCAGTGCGGGCCGGTCGGCCCCCGACGTCCGCAGCACGGCTAGGTCACGGACCGGATCGAACGCCACCACGGTGCCGTCCGTCCGCGTGCCGTCGGAGAGCAGGACGTCGGAGTCGTCCTCGCCCGCGACCACATGGGCGTTCGTAACCACCAGGTCGTCGGCCACGAAGAACCCGCTCCCCTCCTGGATCCGGCTGCAGGCCTCTCCCTCGATCTTGACGGTCGAGGCAGCCGCGGTGGTGGCGAGGGCGTCGGACAGGCCGCTGGCCTCCGGCGCGACGCCCGGGTCCGGCGACGGCCGGAGCGCATCGAAGACCCGGGGGAAGGGGTTGTCCCCCACGAGCCGTCGCAGCGCCTGGAGCGTGTCGGGGGCGTCGGGGAAGCGGGCATTGACCTCCCGGGCGATGATCGAGCCACGGGCCTGCTCCGACGTCCAGCCCGGCACGTCGGCCAGCGTGGGCAGCAGCAGCCACAACCCCACCAGGAGCCCGACGATGCCGAGCAGCGCCCCCACCGCCTGGTCAACCCGGCGCACGGGTCCGTGCGGCAGCCCCACGTGCAGCCGGGTGCCCACCACCAGGCCCAGGGCCTGACCCAGGAGCGCGCTACCCGCCAGGGCGCCGATCGCGACCAGGGCCACCGTCACGTCGCTGGACCCCTGCACCTGGCGAAGCAACGGTGGCAGTGCCAGCGCACCGACGGTGACGCCCAGGGCCAGACCCAGCCACGAGGTGGCCCGGGTGACGAAACCGAGCCGGTAGCCGGCCACGGCCGCGCTGATGGCCACGACGACCAGCACGACATCCAGCACGTTCACCCCTTCCCAGCGCTTTTCTAACTCAGCTCAGGAGACGGGCGCTCGTCAGGAAACCGGTGTGGGCGACCATGCGATGGTCGGGCCGCACCGACTGCCCCTCGATGTGCCAGGCCCGGTTGAGCACCTCGATCGTGTCCACCATGCCGAAGCCGTTGCCCAGCAGCTCGGTGCGGAGCTGCACGACCTGTGTGATCTGCGGGGTGTAGGCCACCAGCACACCGCCCCGGTGCATGGCGCGGGCGGCGTGCTTGACAACGCGCCACGGCTCGGGCAGGTCGAGGACCACCCGGTCGAGGTCGGTCTCGTCGACCCCCTCGTAGGCGTCGCGGATCTCGACCCGGTAGTGCGCCAGGGCAGCCTCGCCCAGGAAGGTGGTGACGTTGCGCTGGGCCCGGCGGGCGAAGTCCTCCCGCAGCTCGTAACCGGTCACCGCCGCACCGGCCCGGACCAGCGTCATCGACAGCGCTCCCGATCCCACTCCCGACTCGAGCACGCGGGCGCCCGGGAAGATGTCGGCGAGCATGAGGATCGGCCCCAGGTCCTTGGGGTAGATCACCTGCGCACCGCGGGGCATCTTGAGCACGAAGTCAGCCAGGGTCGGGCGGATGGCGAGGAACGCCGAGCCGTGCGACGACCGGAACGACGCGCCCTCCGCGGCGCCGATGACGTCGTCGTGGGCGATCACGCCGGCATGGGTGTGGAACTCTCCGCCGCCGGCCAACGTCACCAGGTAGCGGCGCTTCTTGGCGTCGACCAGCAGCACCTCGTCGCCGTCGGCGAACGGTCGGCTCACGAGCGGGCCCTGGTCCCGGCCCGCCGGCCGCCCCGGCGGGGACTGACGAGCTCGACCGGCACCGGATCGTGGCCCGCCACCCGGTCGACGAGCCGGCAGAAGGCACACACCTCACCGGGGGTCGGGGACCCGCAGCGGGCGCAGGCGCGCAGCTCCCCCTCGGCTCCGTCGACCTCAGGTGCGAAGCGGGCCGCGGCCCGGGCGAGGAACCCGAAGTAGAACGCCTGCTTGGCGCCGGGCGATGCGGCCTCGACGGCGTCGAGTGCCTCCTTGTAGCGGAGGTGGCGATTGCCCTCGGCCATCGGGCACTCCTCGACGATGTAGTCGATGCCCCGCAGCACGCAGTAGGCCGCCGTCTCACGCTCGGCCAGCCGCACCAGCGGCTTGACCTTGCGAGGGAAGACACGCCTTCCGCTCCCCCGGCCCGGGCGGCCGTCGGAGCGGGCGTCATGTCTCGGGTCGACCCGCTCCACGAGCGTGGGCTGCTGACGGCCCAGGTACTCGGTGTGCCAGTGGAGCACGTTGCCGAAGAGCACCGCGGCCTCGTCGTCGAGGTTGTGGCCGGTGGCCACTACGTCGTAGCCGCCGTCGAGCGCTGCCTTGTCGATGAGGTGGCGCTTGGACAGTCCGCACGACGAGCAGGGCACCCGTCTCGTGACGGCCGACGCCGTGGGGATGTCGTAGTCGTAGTCGCCGCGCAGGTCGACGCGGTGCAACGTGAGGCCGCGGCGCTCGGCGAAGGCCACCGCCGCCTCGGCGCTGGCGGTGCTGTAGTCCCCGATGCCGAGCCCGATGGTCATGCCCTCGGTGTCGTAGCCGAGCCCGAGCAAGAGGTCCCACAGGGCGAGGCTGTCCTTTCCGCCCGAGACCGCCACCAGGACCCGGTCCCCCGGCTCGATCATGTCGTGCTCATCGATCGCCCGGACCACCTGGTCGCGACAGAACCTGAGGAAATGGTCGGGACAGAAGTTGGCGTTGTGGCGGCGGAGGTCGATGACCGCCGGTCCGCGGCACACCGTGCACTTCATGCGAGTGCGCCGCCCGAGATCACGGGACGGATCTCGATCACGTCGTCGTCGGCCAGAACGGCGTCGCCGGGCACGAGCGTGTCGCCCCGCACGACGAGGACGGACTCGCGGTTGAGGTCGAGCCGGCGCAGCAGCTTCCCGATGCTGAGCGGGCCTTCGACCTCGAGCTCGCGGCGCGGGTTGCGAAGGAAGACGCGCATGACGCGTCCATTGTGGCGCTGACGGTCAGCGCGGACGAACGCGCTTGCCCCCGTAGGTCTCGGCCAGGTGGACGATCTCGACGGTTTGCCCGGGCTTGACCTCGCCCCGGTAGACGACGGCCGGCTCACTGCCGATGGCGCGCCGCAGCCGCCGGCTGATCCACGCCGCCACGAACACCCAGAACCAAAACCGTGACCCTCCCCTGACACCCTGCCTCATGCCCCGGGACTGCACGAGCCTGAGGCCACGGTCGATCCGGCTCACGGGCCGGAGGGCGCGTGGCATCAGTGCCCTGACCGTGAACGTTCGTGGCGGGCGCAAACGTTTGCGGTCACGGCACTATTACACCCGGCGGATCTCGACGACGGTGCTGCGCTGCTTCCCGGCGCGCCGGCCGAGCAGGAACACCAGCAGCAGCAGGATGAACGCTGCGATCCCGCCGGCGGTGATGAGCGTGGTCCTCGCCGATGCGACCTGCTCGCGCGCCCCGCCCTCGAGCTCGCGGAACTTGGCCTCGAGGTCGTCGCGGGTGATCCGGGTGGGGGGTGCGGCGCGCACTGCCATCGGCCTACCTCTTCGTGTTGGTGATACGGGCGACGGCGAGCGCTGCCAACCCGGCCGCCACCACGAGGACGATGATGTACGGGAGCCACGACAGGCTGCCCTGGAACGTGCTGCCGGTCTGGGTTTGCAACGCCCGCAGCCCCGACAGCATCAGCAGCACCACGCCGAACCCGATCAGCACTGCGCCGGGGACACCGAACGTCAGGTAACGGCCAACGCCCTTGAGCGGATCGATGGTCTCCTGCTTGGCGTAGTCCTTGGTGAGCACCCACAGTTCGCTCGTGACCTCGGGGATCGACTTCGGCTGCGGCTCCGGCACCTCGGCCTGCTCCTCGTCGCTGGGGATGCCTGGTTGTACCACGCCGGTACTGGCAGGCTCGGACATCCGACTACCCGCAGCCAGCCTCGGTTACCCCGCGGCGAGGCGCGCGTGCAGCAGGTCGATCTGATCGACCAGCAGCTCGCGCAGCAGTCGCCACCGGGCGGGCACGGTGGGCGCCGCCAGCAGCGCCTGGCGATCGGCCGGGCCCAGGGGCGCCACCACCGCCGCCTGGTAGCCGGCGACCACCGCATCGTCCGCCAGCTGGAGGTCGAGCGGCGGCGCCGGCTCGCCCATCTCCCGCCGCAGGGCGGCCGCTCGCCGCAGCAGGGTCGTGACCTCGGCCCGATCGTCGGTGGCTCCTTCGGCGGCTTCGGCCGGCTCTTGGAGTTGCTCGGCCCACTCGTGGATCTCGGCCCGGGGGTACGGGTCGTCGGGGAGCCAGCGCTCGACGCGGATGCGGTGGATGCCGAGCACGCCGAGGATCCAGCGGCCGTCGGGCAGCTCCTCGGCGCGCACGATGCGGGCCAACGTGCCCACATCGGTGCGGACGTCTCCCCCGCCGACCTCGGATCCCCGCTCGATGAGCACGACCCCGAACGTGCCGTCGTGCTGCTTGCGGGAGTCGTCCACCATGCGCCGGTAGCGGGGCTCGAACACGTGCAGCGGCAGCACCATCCCGGGGACGAGCACGGTGCCCAAGGGGAACATCGGTGCCACCGAAGTTGCTCCCCGCTCTTGGCCTTCGGCCGGGCCGCTCGGGCCTCGCTCGCTCATTGCCCTCCGGGGCGCTCGCTCAGGACCGCCAACCTAGTCAATCGAACTGTTGTTCGTATATGGTAGGGCGTCCATGGCCGCCTCTTGCGTCTCCATCGGTTGCCTCGTGGTTCCCCGCTTCCCGCTGGCCTGCGAGCTCGGAGATCGACCCGAGCTGTGGGGCCGCCCGGTCGTGGTGGCTCACTCCGATGCACCGGTGGTGTGGTCGGCGTCCCCGGCGGCCACCAAGACCCATGGGGTGGTGGAGGGCCAGCGCCTGTCCGAGGCGATGGGCCGCTGTCCCTCGCTGGTGGTGCTCGACGCCCGGCCGGCACGGTACGAGGCCCGGGATGCCGCCATCCTCGACGCGCTCGAGCGGGTGGTGCCCGGGGTCGAGCCCGCGGGCCTGGGGACGGCCTACGTCGACCTCGCCGGCCTGGTTCGCTGCTACCGCTCGCCCGCCGCGTTGCACGCCGCGCTGCTCGGGTGCGCGCCGAGCGAGTTGCGCCCTCGGCTGGGGGTGGGGCCCACCAAGTTCGTGGCGGGGCTGGCGGCGTTGCAGGCCGGCGGACATGGCCAATCCCGGAACATCAGGGTCGTCGACGAGAGCGAGGTGGCCGCCTTCGTCACGCCGGTCCTGGTATCGGCACTGCCGGTGGAGGCGGAGATGCTCCGCCGCCTGCGGCTGGTCGGCATCACCACGGTGGGCGAGCTGGCGGCCCTGCCCCGGCACGCACTGGTGGCCCAGTTCGGCGCCCAGGGCATCCGCCTGGTAGCGCTGCTCGGCGGTGTGGCCGAGCCGGTGCGCCCCCGTCCCCGCGAGGAGCGCCTGCGGGAGCGGTTGGCGTTTCCCGAGCCGCTCACCAGCCGGGAGGCGGTGCTGGCCGCCGCCGACCAGGTGCTTCGTCGGGTGCTCCGCCACCCACGACGTCGGGGACGGGTGGCCCGCCAGCTCGTGGTGCGGGCCGAGACCGAGCAGGGCAGGCGTTGGGAGTCCAGGGTGACGTTGCGCCGTGCCCGGTGCGACCACGACGGCCTGTGGGTGACGCTGGCCCCGGCGCTCGAACGGGCGTCGCTGCCGGGCCCGGTGAGCGAGCTGTCGGTCGAGCTGCGCGGGCTGCGGCCGTCACGTGGTTGGCAGGGCGAGCTCCTGCCGACGCGGAGGGCCTCGGCGGAACGGCGAGAGCGCATCGAGGAGGGCATGCGCCAACTGCAGGCGCGCTATGGGCGGAGCCTGGTGGGGCGGATGGTCCCGGTGGAGCCGTGGAGCCGGATCCCCGAACGCCGGTGGGCGCTGGTGGAGCTCGAGTGACACCTCGACCGGTGAACGCCCCGGTGCGCATGCCCGTCCAGGTCGATCCCGCGGGCGAGCCCCGGGCGATCGGGCCGCCGGGCCCGCAGGGTCGCCGCCGGCCCATCCCGGTGGCACAGGTGGCGGAGCGCTGGCGCATCGACGAGGGCTGGTGGGGGCCCAACCCCCTGTCCCGGCTGTACTACCGGCTGGTGCTGGCCGACGGACGTCTGGTCACCGTCTACCGGGACCTGGGTGACGAGACGTGGTGGGCGCAACGGTCATGATCGGCCTCGACGACTCCCCCTACGCCGAGCTGCACCTCCACACCTGCTACTCGCTGCTGGAGGGTGCCTCGACCCCCAAGGAGCTGATCGTCCGGGCCGCCCGCCACGGCTACGACGCCCTGGCGATCACCGACCGCAACAACCTCTACGGCGCCATGGTGTTCGCCCGGGCGTGCCGGGACGCCGGCATCCGCTCCATCATCGGTGTCGAGCTCACCGTGGCCGTCGATCCCGACGCCGACCCCGATGCCGGTCCCGACGCCCATCCCGGCTCCCGCCACGACCTCACTCTGCTGGCCGAGACCCGTCAGGGATACGCCAACCTGTGCCGGCTGGTCAGCCTGGCCAACGGCTGGGGCCTGGCCGAGCAGGCCGATCGCGAACGGCGCCGGCGTGATCCCTGCGCCGCCCTCCGTCATGTGCGGGAGCACACCGCCGGCGTCGTCTGCCTCACCGGCGGGCGCCGCGGGGAGCTGGCCCAACGGGTGGCGGCCGGCGATCGATCGGGGGCGGGGGACGTGCTGCGCCGCTGGGTCGACTGGTTCGGACCGGGAAACGTGTGGGTCGAGCTGCACGACAACCTGGTCCAGGGAGACCAGCCCCGCATCCGGGTGCAGGTGTCGCTGGCTCGCGAGCTGGGCGTGGGGATCGTCGCCACCGGAGACGTCCACTACCACGACCCGGAGCGGCACCGGCTCCATGACGCGCTCTGCGCCATCCGCCACCGCACCACGCTCGACGGCTGCCACACCCAGCGCCGGCCCAACCGCGAGTTCTACCTGAGGAGCCCGACCGAGCAGGCCGAGCGCTTCGCCGAGTGGCCCGAGGCCGCGACCAACACCCTCCGCATCGCGGAGCGCTGCGCCTTCGACCTGACCGAGGACCTGGGCTACCGGCTGCCCACGCCGGACGTCCCCCAGGGCCACACCCCCGATTCGTGGCTGGCGGAGCTGTGCCGCCAGGAGCTCGACCAGCGCTACAGCGGAGCGTCGCTCGGCAAGGCGCAGGGTCGCTTGAACGAAGAGCTGGGGCTCATCGCCCGGCACGGGTTGGCCGGCTTCTTCCTCGTGTACCACCAGGTGCTGGAGCTGGCGAGGAAGGTGGCGGCCGAGGTGCGGGGCGACGCGCCACGGGGGCGCCTGGGCATGCCGCCCGGTCGGGGCCGGGGCTCGAGCGTGAGCAGCATCGTGTGCTACCTGATCGGGCTGTCGCACATCGACCCGATCGAGAAGAACCTGTTCCTCGGGCGGTTCCTCAACGACACGATGTCGAGCCTTCCCGACATCGACCTGGACTTCCCCCGTGACATCCGCGATCGGTTGTTCCGGGAGGTGTACGAGCACTGGGGCAGCGACCACGCCGCGCTGGTCGCCACCTTCCCCCGCTACCGCATCCGCAGCGCGGTTCGTGACCTGGGCAAGGCGCTGGGCCTGCCGGCGGCGGAGATCGATCGGCTGGCCAAGCTGGCCGAGGGCTACGGCTCGGCCGCCAACGTCCGGGTCGAGATGGAGCGGGTCCCCGAGCTGCGACCGCTCGCCGCCACCCCGGGCTGGGGGCATCTCATCGAGCTGGCCGGCCAGCTGGCGAACTTCCCCCGTCACCTCTCCCAGCACGTCGGCGGGGTGGTCATCGCCTCCGACCCGCTCATCGACTGCGTGCCCGTTCAGCCCGCCGCCTGGCCCGGTCGATACCTGTGCCACTGGGACAAGGACGACATCGACGACGCCCGGATGGTGAAGATCGACTTCCTGGCGCTTGGCATGTTGTCGCTGGTGGAGGAATGCCTCGACCTGTGCGCCATCCATCGTGGCGACGACATCGACCTCTCCCGCATCGACTTCGAGGACCAGCAGGTGTACGACCGCATCGGGCGGGGCGACACCGTCGGGGTGTTCCAGATCGAATCCCGGGCCCAGGCCGGCATCCTGCCCCGCACCAAGCCGCGGAACCTCGACGACCTGACCGCCCAGGTGGCGATCATCCGCCCTGGCCCCATCGTCGGCGGGGCGGTCCACAACTACGTCGAGGGCCGCTCGAACCCCGATTCGCCCCACCTCGTCCCGCACGACTGCGTCCGGGAGGTGCTGGGTGAGACCTTCGGCGTCGTGCTCTACCAGGAGCAGGTGGTGCAGGTGGCCGTCGCCATGGGCAATTTCACCGACGGCATGGCCGAGACCTTCCGGCGGGCCATGGGCCGCAAGGACTGGGGCGAGGAGATCGAGTGGTACCGGGACAAGTTCCTGGCGGGGGCCGAGGAGAACGGGGTCCCCCTCGACGTGGCCGAGCGCACCTTCGAGAGCCTGGCGGGGTTCGCCCAGTTCGGCTTCCCCAAGAGCCACGCCGCCGCCTTCGGGCTGCTGGCGTACCAGACCACCTGGCTCAAGGAGTACTACCCCGCCGAGTTCTTCTGCGCCCTGTTCAACAACTGGCCCATGGGCTTCTACCCGCCGCACGTGTTCACCAACGACGCCCGCCGGCGCGGCGTCGAGATCCTGCGACCGGAGATCAACGCCAGCCGGGTGTCCTGCACCGTGGCGAGCACGGTGGGACTGGGCACGGTGCGCCTCGGGCTCCGGCACATCCGGGGGATGGGGGAGGCCACGGCCGCCGCCATCGTCGAGGAGCGCGACCCGGCGGGCCCTTACCGGTCGCTGCGCGACTTCGCCCAGCGCACCGGGCTGGCGGGCGAGGCGATCGAGAACGCCATCCGGGTCGGGGCCTTCGACGACTTCGGGCTCCGGCGCCGTGAGCTGTTGTGGCAGCTATGGTTGCTCGGCCTCGGCAGCGGGGCACCACAACCCACGAAACGCACTGCGAACCGGCCCCGCTACCGGCAGCTGCGGCTGGACCTGCCCACCGAGCAGGACCAGGTGCCGTTGTCGGAGGTGACCGGCTTCCGCGCGATGGCCGACGACTACGAGGTGCTCGGGCTGTCGCCCGATTCCCACCCCATGCAGTTCCTGCGCGACGGGTTGCGGGGCAAGGTCTGGTCCAGCCGCGAGCTGCTCGACGTCCCGTCGAAGCGGACGGTCGACACCGCGGGCCTGGTCGTCTGCCGCCAGCGGCCCGGCAGCGGCCAGGGCGCGGTGTTCCTGTTGCTCGAGGACGAGCACGGCCTGGTCAACGTCATGCTGGCCCCCCAGCTCTACGACCGCTACCGCACCGATGTGCGCGGCAGCCCTTTCCTGCGCGTCAGGGGGGTGGTCGAGGAGCGTGCCGGTGGCAACGTCGCCATGCTCAAGGCCCGCACCGTCACCCCCGTCAAGCCCCCCGCCGCCCTCCGCGCCCCCGACGGCAAGAGCTGGGGCTGACTTGCGAGGCAATGACGAACGGTGGGCAGAGCTCGAGGCAATAACGAACGGACAGCGTTCGTCATTGCCTCGACCCGCCGCCATCGTTCGCTATTGCCTCGGGCCCCAGCGCCGCCAGGTCGATGTCACGCGGGTAGGCCAGCAGGATGTCCGCCAAGCCGTTCATGTCGACGTCGCCGGGGTCGAGCGGGCCGGGATCGGGCACGTTGGCGACGTAGGCGAAGGTGACCATCCCCCCGGCCAAGGGCTCGATCTCCCCGGCCAGCGCGGTGACGTTGCGCAACGAGCCCGTCTTGGCCCGCAGGCGCCCCGCCACCGGCGTGCCCCGCCAGCGCTCGGCTAGCGTGCCGGTCTCGCCGGCCACGGCCAGGCCATCCCGCAGCACGGGTCCCGTTTCGGGGAGCGTGAGCAGCTCGGTCAGGGTGCTGCACGTGAGCCGACCCTGGTTCGACAGGCCGCTCCCGTCGACGAGCTCGACGCCGTCGACGGTGACCCCGGCGTCGCTGAGGAGCCGGATGAGCGCCGCCTTCCCCGCCGCCGCTGATCCGTCTCCGGACACGGCCACGCCGATCTCCTTGAGCGCCGCCTCGGCCGTCTCGTTGTCGCTGTGGGTCAGCATCTCGGCCACGATCTGGGACACCGGTGGCGACGCCAGCGAGGCCACGTCGGTAGCGCCGCCCGGGGCTCGGCCCGCACGGGGAGCCCCGACCACCGTGACCCCCTTGGCCCGCAGCCGGTCGGTGACGACCCGCGCGGCATCGGCCGCGGGGTCGGATGCGGGCACCGTCGCCGCCGCCGACTGCGCCGGCGAGAAGGCGGCGAACCCGTCGTTGACCATGAGCCCGCCGATGGGACCGATGGCGTCCTGGTCGATGAACCGCCGTGGCCACGACGGGTTGTAGCGCTCGCCGTCGTAGCGGCTCCCGTCTCCCACCACCGCTCCCTCGATCCGGGTGACCCCCGCCGCGACGATGGCGTCGACCAGACCGTCCACGTCGTGGACGACCCTGTCCCGCAGGTCGGGAGCGTCGGTGCTCCAGGCGGGCGTGCCGAGCGCGGCGTCGCCACCCCCGACGACGAACACGTCGCCGGCCACCACGCTGTTTCGCGGGGGCGTGGCCGTCACCACCCGGGTCTCCAGCCGGGCCTGGGGACCCACGGCGAGCAGCAGCCCGGTGGCTGTCAGCAGCTTCTGCGTGGAGGCCCCAGCGAGTGGCGCGGTCGGGTTGTGCTCGAACAGCCCGTCGCCCTGGCTCTCGACCGCGAGGCAGGCGCCCGGCGGCGAGGCGCCCAGCCACGCCTGCAGGTCGCCGGCCAGGCGGCGCTCGGCCACCGGGGCGGCGATGACCTCGGGCGCCCGGCGGGGCGACAGCACCGGCGTGGTGGCCGTGTCGGCGCCTATGGCGCTCGACGCCGGCTTGGCATCGAGCGCGAGCGCAGCAGCGCCGGCGCCGATCCCGGCGAGTGCGAGAGCCCCGGGAAGGATCCAGCGTCGGCGCCTTCGCCCCGACGGTGACGATTCCGGCGGCTCTGGCTCGGGCTTGGGTTCCGTCCCGGCATCGGCGCCGGTGGCGGGCGCACTCACTGGCTCACCGGATGGCCAGGCCCCGGCGTTGCAGCCAGCGCGAGCGACGCCACAGGTGGTCGAGGGCGATGACCGCCCGGTTGGCCGAGGGATAGCAGAGCCGTCCGCTCGCCCGGACCCCGGCCGGCGCAGGGTTGCCGGGCGACGTCACCGCCAGCTCGGTGGCGCTGAGGATGGGCTTGCCGGTGGCTTCGCTCACCGCCGCGGCCGCCTCGGCGAAGCGGGCGTCCTGGCGTTCGTGGTAGGCGACGATGCGCTGGAGGCCGCGCTCGGGCCAGAACGGCCCCTCCCGCATCAGCTTGGCCTGGTTGGCCTGGATGCCCATCCCCAGGAAGATCACGCCGTCGACGTCGGGATGGGATGCCGCCAGTTCGAGCACCTTGGGCACCGTGTCACGGGTCTCGCCGCCGGCCATGTCGATGGGGTTGCTGCGGCTCCAGCGGGGCGGCAGCTCGGCATCTATCGCGACCCGTAGGTCGGCGGGCAGGTCGATGAGCTCGAGTCCGGTGCGGGCCAGGGCGTCGGCCGTGACCACGCCCCACCCGCCGGCGGTGCTCACCACCACCACTCGGTTGCCCCCCGGTAGCGGCTGGGTGGCGAAGGTGGCAGCGATCTCGTAGGCCTGCTCGATGGTGTCAGCGCGGGACACGCCGGCCTGGCGGCAGGCGCCGTCGAACACCCGGTCGTCGCTCGCCAGCGCGCCGGTGTGGCTGGCGGCAGCTCGTTGTCCCCCGGCGCTGGCGCCGCCTTTGACCAGCACGATCGGCAGGCGTTCGGCGATGCGCCGCAACCGCTCGACGAACGCCCGACCGTCGCCGACGCTCTCCACGTACGCCAGGGCGACATGGGTCTCGGGATCGTCGGCGTAGTAGTCGAGGTAGTCGGGGACGGTGACCGCAGCGGCGTTGCCGGCCGACACGGCCCGGCTCACTCCCACTCCGGTCAGCTGGGCGTAGTTCTCGAACGAGCTGACGAAGTTGCCGGACTGGCTGGTGATGCCGATGTGCCCGCGGGGCGGGAACGGCGCCACGATCTGGGCGCACAGCTTGGCCGGGGGCGACACCACCCCTTGGCCGTTGGGTCCGGCGAGCAGGATGCCGAGCTCATGGGCCAGGGCGACCAGCTCGGCCTCGGCTTGGCGCCCCTCGTCGGTCTGCATCTCGCCGTAGCCGGCGGAGGCGATGAAGGCCGCCGTGATCCCCTTCTTGGCGCACGCCCGCAGCAGGTCGGAATTGGTGGACGCCGGCGTGCACACGAAGACCAGGTCGATCTCGCCGTCCGGTAGATCGTCGAGGGCGGCCACGCTGCGGACGCCGAGCACCTCGGCCCCGTCGCGGTTGGTGGCGAACACCTTGCCCTCGTATCCGCAGGCCAGGATGTTGTGGAGGCTGACGAAGCCGAACTTGCCCGGGTGCGTCGAGGCGCCCGCCACCAGCACCCCCCGGGGCTCGAACAGCGCCCGGAAGCGATCGGTGTCGGGGCCGGCCGTCCCGGGCATCAGCGGACCTCCACCAGCGCGTCCACAGCCACTGGGCGCCCGTCGACGACGAGCAGTGGGTTGAGATCGGCGGACGCCAGGTCGTCGCGTTCGGTCGCCGCCCGCGACAGGCCCAGCAGCACGTCGGCCAGCACCTCGCGGTCGACCGCGGGCTCGCCGCGGAACTCGCCCAGCAAAGCCTGGAGCGCCAGGTCGTCGATCATCTCCTCGGCGTCGACCAGGTCGATCGGGACCAGCCGAAAGCTCACGTCGGCTACCGCCTCGGCCATGATGCCGCCGACACCGAGCATGACCGTCATGCCGAACTGCGGGTCGTCGTGGAGCCCCGCGATCAGCTCGCGGGTGGCCCGCACCATCGGCGCCACCAGGAGGTGGACGTCACCGTCGTCGGGCGTCGCCGACCGCAGGAGCTCCCCGGCGGCGGCGCGCACCTGCTCGGCGGAGACAAGGCCCAGCCGGACGAGCCCCCGCTCGGTCTTGTGGGCGATGCCCGCTCCGCCCAGCTTGACGACCACCGGATAGCCGAGGGCGTCGGCGGCTCCGACTGCCTCGTCGGCCGAGCCCACGACCTCTTCCGCGGGAAACGGCACCCCGAAGCCCGCCAGCAGCTGCTTGGACGCGGCTTCCGAGAGCGTGGGCATGGCTGGTGAGAGTACCCAGGGCCCGGAAGCGGCCCGAAGTCGGTCGGGGGCGATGTGCTACTCCATCGGGCTCCGCGACACGGAGGGCGGCTCCCTGCCGGCAAGCAACCACGCGGCCGCGGCGGCGACGACCGGGAGGCCGATCGCGATCGTGAGCAGGTTGGCGACCGGCACCGGGCGCAGCGCACCCAGGTCGTCGGCGTAGCCGGCACTGAGCCCTGCGTACGCGCCCGCAGTGCCGAGCACCGCGCCGAGCAGGGCGAGCACCCCAGCCGTCACCCCCGTGACGGCGCGGCGCATACGGCTCGGCGCGCCGACGGCGGTCAGCGTCCGAAGGTCCCCGGCGGTCTCGGTGCGGACCAGGCCCACGGTCATGGCCAGGATGCCGAGCGCCAGCAGGACTCCCGCAGCCGTCGCACCAGATCGCAGCTGCGACAACCCCTGCTGCCGGTTCCTGGCCTCGACCCTCAGACCGGCCTCGGCCGCCCGCTCCCGGACCTCGGCCAGCTGGTCGCCCGTCACGGGTTCGCGGGCCTCGATCAGCCACGCAGCCGGGACCGACTCCCAGCGGTGCCGCTCGAGCGCCCCGGGGGTGACGAACGACCTCGGCAATGACGTGTAGGCCGGGACCTCGATCAGCTCCGGATCCTGGACCCGTACGGGCCGAGCGGCCGCCCCGACGAAGTACAGCGGACCCGCCTGCCGGGTGAGGACCTCGACATCGGAGCCCACCGACTCCGGGTCGACGCCCACGTGACGCAGCGCCTCGGGCGTGGCGACGTAGAGCGGCCCGACCTCCCGGTACACGTCACCCACCCGTCTGGCCAGGGCCACCGGCGGTCGCACGACCTCGCCGCCGGTGGTCTCCTCCGCGGCCGGGTCACTCGGCACGTCCAGGGCGACAACGTCAGGATCGTCCAGCGTCGTGGCGATCCGATCGACCGCCGACGTCAGCTCGGCCACATCGGCCACCGCCTGTCCCGGAACGGAGACGGGAGTCCCCACCTCGTTCGCCTGGTCGATCCGGAGCATCAGTTGCCGGTCCGACAAGTTGCCCTCGTCGGGGCGGTACTCCGCCGCGGCCGCGGCGATCACGACGGCCACGGCGAGCCCCAGCCCGAGGCTGATCGCGGCCAGGGCCGCCCCCGCCCGTGCCTGGTACCGGGCCAGGTCGCGCAGCGCCAGCCGGGCGGCGATAGGAAGGCGCGCCGCCACCGGCGCGACCGCCCGGATCGCCAGTGGGCAGGACAAGGCGATTCCGAGCGGGATCGCCAACGCCCCGAAGATGACCAGCCTGGCGTCCGCTTCGTCCTTGGTCGCATCGATCCCCGCCACCAGGCTGGCCACGCCGCCCGCGACCAGGAGGCTCGCCAGCACGATCGACCGCCGCGTGCGCAGGGGCTCCGGCGGGCGACCCGACAGGGCCCGGGTGACCGCGACGCGCGCCATCGTGCGCGCCGGCCACCAAGCCGCGGCGCTCGCGGCCACGACCGCGAGCAGCATGGCGAGGCCAACCTGCGGCCACGGCACGTCGAACCGCCCGATCCGGTGCCCCGCCACCGCCTCCAGCCGGTCGGCGATCGCGATCCACAGCGCCAGTCCGGCGAGCGCACCTCCGACCGCCGCGATCACACCGACCACCGCGCCGTTGGCGATCACCACGAGGCGGAGCTGTCTCCGGGTCGCTCCCGTCGCGGCCAGCATCCCCAGCTGGCGCAGGCGGCGCTGGGCGACCACTGCGAACCCGGACGCCGCGATGAGGCAGACGAGCAGTAGGACAACGGCGGAAGCGGCCAGTGCGGCCGATGCGGCGGTGCCCTTCTCGGTGTCGCCCCGCGCCTCGATGTGGCCGGGCCCGAGCTCACGCTCGACCGGGAGCTCCCGGATCCGCTCGTCGGGAGCCCTCACCAGGACCACGAGCGAGTCCAGTTCATCGCGCGACGTTGGCGATAGGAGGGCGAACTCGTCGTCGAGGTCGTGGGGATTCTCGACGACACCCACCACGGTCCACTCCGCGCCGTCCAGGGCCAGCGGGTCACCCACCCCGACCCGGAAGGACCGCGCCACCTCGTCGGTCACCGCCACTTCGCCGCGCCCACGCGGGTAGCGGCCGTCCCGCAGCCGCAGCATGGATGCTCCGAGCTCGCCCTCGGGGTCCTGAGCCCGGAGCTGGAGGGTCTCGGACGACCCGGGCACCGGGACGCTGCGCTGGCCGATCACGTCGATGGATCCGAACCAATCCCGCGCCGCCGCCACGTAGGCGTCGATCGCGTCTTGCCCGGCCCCGGACACGTCGAACAGCAGCCGATGGTCGGCCTCGCCGAACACCGCGGCGCGGCGCGGCGCCATGTTGTAGGCGGTGGAGGCACCCCCCACCGCGCTCGCGACCGCGAAGCCGAGCAGGGCCAACACCAGGACCTGCTGGCGCCACTCGCGGCGGAACAACCGGAGAGCCCACCGGACCAGGGCCCGCCGGGCGGGCGCTCCGCCGGTGAGCGACATGCTCACCGCGACCGACCGGGAGCGAGCAGCGACTCGGGACCCGCGAGCGGTGCGGTCTGGTCGACGACGCGCCCGTCGCGGAGGAACACGATGCGGTCGGCCCACGAGGCCAGCTGCGCCTCGTGGGTGACCACGACGCCCGCCACCCCGCTCTGGCACGCGGCGCGCAACAGCCGCATCACCGCCTCGCCGTTGACCGAGTCGAGCGCTCCCGTGGGCTCGTCGGCCAGCAGCAGGTAGCGCTCGCCGACGATGGCGCGGGCGATGGCGACCCGTTGGCGCTCGCCACCGGACAGGTCGTCGGGGAACCGGTGGGCCTTGTCGGCGACGTCGAGCCGCCCCAACGCCTCCATGCCCGCGACGCGAGCCGTGCGGGCAGGGACGCCGTCGAGCTCGAGGGGGAGGGACACGTTCTCGACCGCGGTGAGCCCCGCAAGCAGGTTGAAGTCCTGGAAGACGTAGCCGATCGAACGGCGCCGGAGCCGCGCCCGCTCGTCGCGCGACATGGCGGAAAGCCGGGCGCCGCCCACGCTCACCTCACCCGCGCTCGGCTCCTCGAGGCTCCCTGCGATCGTGAGCAGCGTGCTCTTGCCCGAGCCGCTGGGACCCATGACGGCCACCAGGGCACCGGGCTCGACCGACAGGTCGACGTCGACCAGGGCCCGCACCTCGGCCGGGCCCTCGCCGTAGATCTTTGACACCCCCTCCAGCTCGAGGACCGTCATTGCTTCCCGCTCTTGCTGCTTCGCAGCGGGCCGCTCGGGCCTCGCTCGCTCTCTCGGTGCTTCCCCGTCACCCTCGACGGACGCTCACTCATCGCCGCACCCCCATTCTCCTGCGCAGCCGCTCGGGCGCCGATCGTGACCGAGAGCTGGACTCGGCTGCGGGCAGGCCCGAGAGCCGGCCGTCCACCGCGTCGAGCCAACGCACGACCGCGTCGAGGCGGAAGAGCTCGGCATCGACCACCAGGGCCAAGCCGATGTCGCCGTCGGTCGTCTCCGCCTTCAGCCTCGTGTACTGCTGCATCAGCTCGACCAGGTGCCGGCGATGGGTCTGGACCAGCTCGCGGACGTCGATTCCTGGCACCCGCAACGCGATGAGGACCTTGATGACGAGCTCGTCGCGCGGCGGCGACGTCATGTCCGGCGGCGTGCGCAGCCAGTCGCCGAGCTCGACCTCTCCCGCCGCCGTGATGCGAAAGCCCTTCTGGGGGCCGTCCTCGCCGGTGTCGTCGGACTCGATGAGCCCGTCACGCTCCAGCCGCTGGAGCGTCGTGTACACCTGACCCACGTTCAGGGGCCACACCTCGCCGGTGCCCGCCTCGAACTCCTGACGAAGCTGGAGCCCGTACTTCGGTCCCTCGTTGAGGAGCGCCAACAGCGCGTGCCGGACGCTCATCCGTGACTCGATCGGAGTAGCATACGCAGTATGCTACTCCTTAAATGTTAGGCAAGGCAAGGCCCCGGGAGCGGTCAGGGCTCGAGCGCGGCGCGGAAGAACTCGCGGATGGCTTCGATGCGGGCCTCGATGGCGTCCTCGGTCATCGGGTCCCTGCCCAGCAGGCTCTCCAGGAAGTGAACGTCGCTGAAATAGTTGAGCACCGCGCCGTACCCGCTGATCAGAAGCTGCTCCGGGTCGTGCTTGCGGAACCGGCCGGCACCCATCTCCCGGTCGAAGTGGTTCACTGCCCGCTCGAACCAGGGCCGGATCGCCATGCCGAGGTCGAAGCCGAGGTGATCGCCGGCGGCCAGGGACTCGTGGCGGACCAGGCGAACGAACTCGGGGTTCTGGGCGAACCATCGCACGGCGGCGGTGAGCACCTGGTCGACGTAGTTCCAGCCCTCGCCCACCGGCCCGCTGACCGCCTCGTCGATGCAGTCGGCCCAGTCGGACAGGGCTCGCCTGCACACCGCCTGGTAGATCGCGTCCTTGGAGTGGAAGTGGTGCAACAGGCTGGCACGACGGATGCCGACGCCCGCAGCGATGTCGTTCAGGGACGTGCCCTGGTAGCCGTTCTGGGCAAAACAATGCCTCGCCTCGACGAGGATCGCCTCCCGTGTCGAGCTGGCCTCGCCCTCAATAGCCACGGGCTTGGAGGCTACCGGCCCAGGCTCGCGCTTCGTTGCCTACCGACCTGTCGGTAGATACCCTCCCGGCAATGCCCGCGCCCGCCCTCGCCGTGCTGGTTGGCATCGTCACCAGCCAGATCGCCAACTTCGCCACCACGGTCTACCTGCACCGGACGCTGGCGCACCGAGCGATCAGGCTGTCGCCCGCCGTGGCGTTCGGCTTCCGGGTGATCATCTGGATCTCCACCGGCATCAAGCCCCGGGAATGGGCGGCGGTGCATCGCCGCCATCACGCCTTCACCGACGTCGAGGGCGATCCCCACTCCCCCGTTCTGTTGGGCTGGGTGCGCGTCCAGCTCACCAACGCCGCCCTCTACCGCCGGGCCGCCCGGGATGGCGTCACCGTGGCGCGCTACGCCCGCGACGTCCCGGCCGACCGCTGGGACCAGATGCTGTTCGACCGCGCCTGGCTCGGTCTCGGCATCGGGTACGTCCTCCTGAGCCTCCTCCTCGGGCCGCTGTGGGCAATCCTCGCCGCCGCCGTCCACGTGGCGCTGTACCTGTCGCTCAACGCCTCCATCAACGCCGTGACCCACACCTTCGGCGCCCGGCCCTACGACAACCCGGCCACCAACCTCCAGTGGCTGGCGTGGCTCACCGGCGGCGAGGGGCTCCACAACAACCACCACGCCGCCCCCACCTCCGCCCGCCTGGCATTCCGCCGTGGCGAGTACGACCCGGCGTGGCCGTTCATCCGGCTCCTGCGTCGGATCGGGTGGGCACGCGTGCGCCACGACCGTCCCCCGGTGCGAGAACCCGCCCGCGCGGGCTAGCTCCATCGTCCCCTAGGTTCGGGGCATGAGCGAGCGTCCGTCGAGGGTGACGGGGAAGCAACGCGAGAGCGAGCGAGGCCCGAGCGGCCCGCTGCGAAGCAGCAGGAGCGGGAAGCAATGAACATTGTCGCTGCCCTGTTCGTCGAGTCGATCGACCTGCGGCCGACGTTCGAGGGCGGACCGACCCTGATCGACCTCGCCGGCGTGCACTTCTCGGCTGTGGCGCCCTCGCCCCCACCGGTGACGATGGCGCCGCACCTGGTCGTCCTCGTTCGTTGCCCCCCCGATGAGCCCGGAAACGGCGTGCTCGAGGTCGTGTTCCGGCGGGACGGCGAGCAGGTGGCCCGCAGCGTCCAGCCGTTCCAGGTCGAGCCGGGCAAGTTCACCTATCGACTGGTTCGGGCCGAGGTCGACTTCGCCGACTACGGCACGGTGGAGGCGCAATGTCGCGTCGGAACCGGTCACATCACCGTCGTGCCCTACACGTTGATCGCGGGGCCGGATCGGGCCCCCGCATGAGGGTCCCATGACGTTCGCCAGCGCCCTGTCGGAGCATCCCGATCCCGCCGAGGCCACCGGCGAGATCATCGGCGCGGTGCTGGAACAGCTCGGCACCGAGCCCGATGTCGCGGCCGTGTTCGGCTCGCCGCAGCATCGCGATGCCTTCGGCGACGTGGCGGCCGCGATCAGTCGGATGATCCGACCCCGCGTGCTCGTGGGCACGACCGCAGTGGCCGTCCTAGGCGGTACCCGCGAGGTCGAGGATTCCCCCGCCGTCGGCCTGTGGGCCGGACGCCTGGCGGCTCGCCCCCGGCCGCTCCGCCTCCAGGCCACCCGCACGCCCTCGGGAGTCGCCCTGCAGGGCCTGTCGGCCTCGACGTTCGAGCCCGGCGACGCGCTGCTCCTGCTGGCCGACCCGTTCTCGCTGCCGGTCGAGGCCATCATCGATGCGCTCGCTGCGCTCGAGGTCCCGGGGCCCGATCAGGGCACGCTCGCCGTTCCGGTGGTGGGCGGGCTGGCGTCGGCGGCGAACACGCCCGGCGGCAACCGGCTGGTCTTGGACGACGAGGTGGTGTCCGCGGGTGGCGTGGGCGTCGTCCTGCCCGGTGGCGTGGCGACCACCACTGTCGTCTCCCAGGGTTGCCGGCCCATCGGCGATCCCATGATCGTCACCCGCGCGGAGGGCAACCTCGTGATCGAGATCGCCGGCCGTCCCGCGCTCGACCGGCTCGACGACCTGGTACGTGCGGCCGACGCCGAGGAACGATCCCTGCTGGCCTCGGGGCTGCAGATCGGCATCGCCATCGACGAGCACCGCGCCACGTTCGAGCGCGGCGACTTCCTGGTTCGGAGCGTCGTGGGCGCCGATCGGCGCCAGCGGGCCCTGGCCGTCGGCGATCGCGTCGAGGTGGGCACGACCGTCCAGTTCCAGGTGCGCGACGCCGTGGCCGCGGACGAGGACCTGCGGGCGATGCTCGCCGACGCCACTGGCGACGCCGCTCTCGTGTTCACCTGCAATGGTCGGGGGCAGCGCCTCTTCGGCGAGCCCGACCACGACGCTCGGGTCGTGCACGACACGCTGGGCTCGCCGGCCCTGGCGGGGATGTTCTGCGCCGGCGAGATCGGCCCGGTGGGCGGGCGCAGCTTCGTGCACGGATTCACGGCCAGCGTCCTCGTGTTCCTCGACCCGTGACCAGGCGCGCAAGACCTACGCAAGACGACCGAACTGTCTGACCTCCCCACTAGGGTGGCACGAAGATGACTGCTGACCCCGCCCTCGAGCAGCGTGCCATCAACGTCATCCGGGGTCTGGCCATGGATGCCCCCCAGGCCGCCAACAGCGGCCATCCCGGCACCGCCATGGCGCTGGCTCCCCTGGCCCATGTGCTCTGGACCCGCATCCTGCGCTACGACGCCGGGGCGCCCGATTGGCCCGACCGTGACCGCTTCGTCCTGTCCGCGGGGCACGCGTCGATCCTGCTGTACTCGATGCTCCACCTCACGGGCTACGGGTTGACCTTCGACGACCTCAAGGCGTTCCGCCAGTGGGGCTCGCAGACGCCCGGCCACCCGGAGGCGCGGCACACGACCGGCGTCGAGGTGACCACCGGTCCCCTGGGTCAAGGATTCGCCAACGCCGTGGGAATGGGCATCGCCGAGCGCTGGCTGCGGTCCCGTTTCGGCCCCGACCTGTGCGACCACAGGACCTACGTGATCTGCAGCGACGGCGACCTCATGGAGGGCGTCAGCCACGAGGCAGCCTCCCTGGCCGGGCACCTGAAGCTGGGTCGGCTCGTCTACGTCTACGACGACAACCACATCACCATCGACGGCGTCACCGAGCTGGCGTACTCGGACGACGTGGCGCGCCGGTTCGAGAGCTATGGCTGGCACGTGCAGACCCTTGGCGAGATCGCCAACGACACCGAGGGCCTCGAGGCGGCGTTGCGCCGTGCAGCCGATGTCGAGGACGCCCCGTCGATGTTGATCCTCCGCAGCCACATCGGCTGGCCGTCTCCCAACTTCACCGACACCTCGAAGGCCCACGGCGACCCACTGGGACCCGACGAGGTCGCCACGACCAAGGAAATCCTCGGCCTGCCTCCCGACCGGTCGTTCTGGGTGCCCGACGACGTGCTCGAGCTCTACCGGGCCGCCGGACGCCGGGGCCGCGACGACCGGGACGCGTGGGAGAAGCGCCTGGCGGCGCTCGACGGAAGCGAGCGCGAGGTCTACGAGGCGTGCATCGCCCGGCGGGGGTTGCCCGGCTGGGACCAAGCCCTACCGAGCTGGGAGTCGGGCGAGCAGGTGGCCACCCGCAGGGCCAGCGGCCGCTGCCTTCAGGCGCTGGCCGACACCGTCCCCGGGCTCATCGGCGGCGGCGCGGACCTCACCGGCAACACCGGCACGGTGCTCGAGCACCACGGCGTGCAGACATTCGACGATCCGGCGGGCAGGCAGATCCACTTCGGCGTGCGCGAGCACGGCATGGCCGGCGCGATGAACGGCATGGCCGCGCACGGTGGCGTCATCCCGGTCGGCGGAACCTTCTTCATCTTCAGCGACTACATGCGGCCGGCCGTCCGGCTGGCCGCCATGTCTGGGTACAAGGACATCTTCAGCTTCACCCACGACTCGGTGGGCCTCGGCGAGGACGGGCCCACGCACCAGCCGGTCGAGCACCTGGCCTCGTTGCGCGCCATGCCCGGCATGCGCCTGATTCGCCCCGCGGACGCCAACGAGACCGCCGCCGCCTGGCGGGTCGCGATCGACTCCCACGGGCCGACGGCACTGGTGCTCACCCGCCAGAACGTGCCCGTGCTCGACGGCACCGACGGCGCTCCCGTCGAACGCGGTGCCTATGTGCTGGTCGACCCCGATGGCGACGGCGAGGCCGACCTGGTCCTCATCGGCACCGGCAGCGAGGTGGCGTTGTGCGTCGAGGCGGCCACAAAGCTCGCCGACGCCGGCCTACGCACGCGGGTGGTGTCGATGCCGTCGTGGGACCTCTTTGCCGCCCAGCCCGCCGCCTACCAGGACTCCGTCCTGCCGCCCGAGGTGCCCACGCTGGCCGTCGAAGCGGGGGCCAGCCTGGGCTGGGACCGCTGGGCCGACGACAGCGTCAGCCTCGATCGCTTCGGGGCCTCCGCCCCGGGGGCGGTGGCGTTGGCGAACCTTGGATTCAACCCCGACAACGTGGCGGAGCGGGCGCGCCAACTCGTCCACGACCTGCGGGAGGACCTGATCGAGCCCCCCGACGGCCCCGCATCCGATCCGAGCAGCACCGAGAGTGGAGAACAACGATGAGTCGCCTTCACGACCTGTACTACGAACAGGGCCAGAGCCCCTGGCTCGACAACCTGCGGCGCGGCTGGCTCACCAGCGGCGAGCTGGTCCGGTGGGTCGAGCGCGGCGTGCGGGGCATCACCTCCAACCCGACCATCTTTCAGAAGGCGATCTCGTCCTCCGACGAGTACGACGCCCAGTTCGGCGAGCTGATCGGCGGAGGGCAGGCGGTCGACGCCGCCTACTGGACGATGGTGACCGACGACATCGAGAACGCCCTCAGCATCCTGCGGCCGGTCCACGACGAGAGCGCCGGTGTCGACGGTTTCGTGTCGGTCGAGGTGGCACCCGACCTGGCGCGCGACTGCGACGGCACCCTGGCGTCGGCACGAGAGCTGCACGAGCGGATCGCTGAGCCGAACCTGTTCGTGAAGGTGCCGGCCACGGCCGAGGGCGTCGAGGCCATCGGCATCCTCATCGGCGAGGGCCGCAGCATCAACGTCACCCTCATCTTCGGGCTCGACCGCTACCGCGAGGTGATGGAGGCCTACATCTCCGGACTGGAGGCCTACGACGGCGACCTGTCCCAGGTGGCCAGCGTGGCCTCGTTCTTCGTGAGTCGCGTGGACACCGAGGTCGACCGCCGGCTGGATGCCATCGGCACCGACGCCGCGCTCGCGCTGCGGGGCAAGGCCGCCGTCGCCCAGGCCCAACTCGCCTACCAACGGTTCGTCGAGACGTTCCGGGGGCCGCGCTGGCAGGCGCTGGCCGACCGCGGGGCCAGGGTCCAGAGGCCGCTGTGGGCCTCGACGTCGACCAAGAACCCGGAGTACCCCGACGCGTTGTACGTCGACACGCTCATCGGGCCGGACACGGTCAACACCATGCCGGAGGCGACGCTCGACGCCTTCGAGGACCATGGCACCCTGGCGCGCACCGTCGACGCCGATCCCGAGGCCGCCCAGCGCACGTTGGACGCGATCGAGGAGGCGGGCGTGGACCTCGACGAGGTGAGCCGCGTGCTCGAGGACCAGGGTGTGGCTACGTTCGCCAAGAGCTTCGACGAGCTGATCAACGCGCTGGAGGCAAAGGCGGAGTCCACGCCGGGCGGTTCCGGCTAGGAATCCGGCAACGACGACCGATCGTCGCGGCATCGCGGGAGAGAACGTGCACGGTGAGCTGGTTGTGGTCGACGACGTGCCCGGCGAGTTCGCCGAGCGCGTCATCGAGGCGTTCCACGGCCGGCCCAACGACGGGTTCTCGTTCGTGGTGTCGGGCGGTGACCTGGCGCGGCGCTGCTACGAGGGTCTGGCAGACGACGCCGGCAACCAGATCGACTGGTGGAAGGTCGACATCTACTGGGGTGACGAGCGCTGCGTGCCCCTCGACGACGAGAGCTCCAACTACCGGCTGGTCCGGGAGGCCCTGCTGGAGCGGGTCGGCGCCGTCAACGCCAACTACCCCATGCGCTGCGATCAGGGCCCCGACCCGTATCAGCTGCGGCTCGGCGAGCTCGGACGCCTCGACCTGGTGCACCTCGGCATGGGCCCGGACGGCCACACGGCGTCACTGTTCCCCGACTCGCCGGGACTCCGGGCCGACCCCGGCCGGCTGGTCGTCATGAACGACGACCCGAATGGCCTCAACCAGTTCCCACGGATGACCCTCACGTTCGCCGGCATCGCCCGGGCAAGGCTGGTGCTTGTGACGGTGGCCGGCGAGGCCAAGCGCGAGGCACTGGCGCGGGTCGCCGCCGGCGACGGGACGGTGCCAGCCACCCATATCCGCGGGGACCACGTCCTGTGGATCGTCGACCCCACGGCCGCCGGCGACCTCGCTTAGAGAGGCCCAGCGGGTAGGGCGTTCCGCAGGCACGCGCGCGTGGGGATTTGTTGCCGGGTCGCAGCTCAACAGCTGGGCCTCCCAGCAGCGCTGACCACCGAGAGCCAGGATGACGTGCCTATCCGCGGACGTTCTTACTTAGGGCGAAGCAGTCGGTCGGACCCCGGCGATCCGGCGTTTCATCCTGCTGGGGTGATCCCATCTGGCATCTCGAGCCGTAGCGTCATGGTCAGGCGCCCGAGGAGGCGATATGGCAACTTCCACGAAAAAGCGGATCGTCGAGCTGTCCGACGAAGACCTGCGGCAACTGGTGGACCTGGTGGGGGGATCCGACAGCGTCGAGCTCAAGCTGACCGTGCCCGAGGAGCACCACCGCTCAACCATCGCGGGCCTCGGGATGGACCCGCTGCAAGCGCAGATCCGCCAGGTGTTCTTCTTCGACACGCCCGACCTGGCGCTCAACCGGCAGGGGATCGTCGTGCGCGCCCGCCGCGTCCAGGGCCGCGGCGACGACTCGGTCGTGAAGCTCCGACCCGTCGTCCCCGACAAGCTGCAGGAGGAGTTTCGGCGGGCGCCGGGCATGGTCGTCGAGGTCGACGCCATGCCGGGTGGCTGGGTCTGCTCGGCATCGTTCAAGGGCTCCCTGGGCACGACCGACGTCGCCAGGGTCGCGACGGGCGAGCGGTCGATCCGCAAGCTGTTCTCCAAGGGGCAACGGGCCTTCTACGAGTCGCATGTCTCCGGAGACATCGCGCTGGACGACCTGGCCATCCTCGGCCCGATCTTCGTGCTCAAGCTCAACTTCCGCCCCGAGGGCTATGAGCGCAAGCTGGTGGCCGAGATGTGGCTCTACCCCGACGGGTCCCGCATCCTCGAGCTGTCGACCAAGTGCCCTCCCCCCGACATGCTGAACGTGGCCGTGCAGTCGAGGTTGTTCCTGAGCGAGCGAGGGCTCGACCTCTCCGGCGAGCAACAGACCAAGACCAAGACCGCGCTCGAGTTCTTCTCGCAGCACGTGCCGGCACCCTCCGGCGCCTGACCCCCCGGGCATGGTGTGTCGGGGCGACTCGGCATACTTGGTCGCGTGCCGAGGCCCTCGTCGAACTATCGAGAGCTGCCGCCACCCCCGGCGCTGGCGCCCTACGTGTCCTGCCTGTGGGGCCAGACGATCGGAGCCGGGGACCGAGCCTATGACCATCCGGTGCTGCCGGACGGCTGTGCCGACATCGTCTCGATCAACGGCGACCTGGCGCTCGTCGGCCCGGCGACAAGGGCGGTGACCGAGCGTTTCGCACCCGGATCCGTCGTCGTGGGCGTGCGGTTCCGGACCGGGGCGGCGCCGCCGCTGCTCGGCGCCAGCGCCACGGAGCTGTGCGATCGGGAGGTCCCCATGGGCGACATCTGGGGCCGCGCCGGCACCACAGTGGCGGAGCGGTGCGCGGGCCTACCCGACGGCGCAGACGCAGCGGCTCGTCTCGGGTTGCTCGTCGACGCCCTGCTCCGGCGGCTCGACAATGCACCGCTCGTGGATCCGGTGGCCACCGGGGCGGCGTCGATGCTCGCGGAGCATCCCGCCCCGCCCGTGCGGGACGTCGCCCGCCGGCTCGAGATGAGCGAGCGCCAGCTGAGGCGGCGCGTAGAGGTCGCCGTCGGGTACTCGCCCCGAACGCTGGCGCGCATCCTCCGATTCCAGCGGTTCCTGGGCGCGGCGCGCTCGTCGCCCTCTCCCGGCCGTGACCTCGCCCGCCTGGCCGCCGAGTCGGGCTACGCCGACCAGGCGCACCTCACCCGCGACAGCCGGCGGCTCGCCGGTCTCCCGCCGGCCGCGCTGCTGGACTGGGAGGCCAGGCGCGTGGCCCCGGCCGCGTGATCGGCCAGGCCGCGGCAAAGGAAAACGCCCGAGCCACGTAGCCTGACGCGGTGGGGTCCCTGCGTGACGTGGCCGAAGATGTGCGGCGCAGCGTGCGCCGGCGGTTGCTGTTCGCCAACGTGGCCGGCGGCATCGCGGTCATCACCTTCGTGCTGTTGGCGTCGGGCGAGCAGCTGGCTCCCGAGCTGCCGCTGGCGCTGACGCTGGGGGCGCCGTTCGTGCCGGCGGCGCTGCTGGTCTTACCTGCCTACCTCTGGGGCCATCGTGCATTCAGCCGGTCCATCGCCTGGGCCGAGGAGGAGCGTGCACCGACGACGGCCGAGCGCTACGGCGTGCTTCGGGAGCCGTGGCGGCAGGCGCTACGCCCGCTCGTGTTCTGGGTGATCGCCGCCGCCCTCTACGCCACCCTTTCGGCACTGTCCGGCGCCGACGCCGAGACCGTGCTCCGGGTGGTCGACGGCACGCTGATCGGCGGCGTGACCACGTGCGCCATCGGCTACCTCATGATCGAGCGGTCGTTCCGTCCGCTGTTTGCCCACGTCCTCGACGGCCTGCCGGAAGACATGGTGACCCGTACCCCGGGCGTGCGGCTGCGGCTCATGCTCGCCTGGGCCGTCGGATCCGGCGTGCCGCTGCTGGCCATCGCCGCGGTCTCGTTCCTGGATGGCACCGACATCCCCTCCTACGCCCTGACTGCACTGGCGCTCATGGGCATCTTCGCCGGGCTCCTGGCCACCATCTCCTCCGCCCGGACCGTCGCCGAGCCGCTCGACGCCCTGCGGGGGGCGCTCGGCCGCGTCCGGGACGGTGACCTCGACGTCAATCTCGCCGTGGACGACGGTGGCGAGGTGGGTGAGGTCCAGGCGGGCTTCAACGAGATGGTGGTGGGGCTGCGGGAGCGACGCACCATCCAGGACCTGTTCGGCCGCCACGTGGGCACGGAGGTCGCCCGCCGGGCGTTGGAGCGCGGCACCGGGCTGAGCGGCGAGCAGGCCGAAGCCAGTGCGGTGTTCGTCGACCTCATCGGATCAACGGCCATGGCCGAGGTCCTGCCGCCGGGCGAGGTCGTGGACACGCTCAACGACTTCTTCGACGTGGTGGTCGGGACCGTGGACACCCAGGGCGGCTGGGTCAACAAGTTCGAGGGCGACGGGGCGCTGTGCGTCTTCGGCGTGCCCGGCACCCAGCCCGACCACGCCGACCGGGCGCTGCGGGCCGCCCGCCTGGTGTACCTTGGCCTGTTGGCCCTGGCCGAACGCCATCCGGGACTCGAGGCCGGCATCGGGGTGTCCTCCGGACGGGTCGTGGCCGGCAACGTGGGCACCGAGGCCCGCTACGAGTACACGGTCATCGGGCCGGCCGTGAACGAGGCGTCCCGCCTCACCGACATCGCCAAGGGACGCGCCGTAAAGGTGCTCGCGTCGGCCGAGAGCGTCCGCCGTGCCGCCGCCGAGGCGACGCATTGGCGGGACGTCGGCACCGTGGCCCTTCGGGGCCGAACGACGCCGACGGCGATCTACGAGCCGCTGGCCGAGTCCGCTGATCGCACGAGCCGCCGATAGTGTGCCCGCGCATGAGCGATCTGCTCGACCTCCCTCCCGGCGAGCTGCTGGGCCGAGCCCGTACGATCCGTGATGCGGCCACCGGCATGCGGGTGACCTACTCCCCCAAGGTCTTCATCCCGCTCACCATGCTGTGCCGCGACCGCTGCGGGTACTGCACCTTCGCCCAACCACCCGCCCGCCTGACGAAGCCGTACCTCGAGCCCGCCGACGTGCTCGCGATCGCCCGCGCCGGGGCCCGCGCCGGCTGCCACGAGGCGCTGTTCACGCTCGGCGAGCGCCCCGAGGAACGCTATTCCACGGCACGCGCGTGGCTGGCCGACCACGGCTACGACTCCACCGTCCACTACCTGGCCGAGATGTGCCGGCGGGTCCTGGAGGAGACCGGGCTGTTGCCCCACGCCAACGCCGGCGCGCTCCACGAGGACGAGCTGTCCCGACTGCGCCCGGTGGCCCCCAGCCAGGGGATGATGCTCGAGTCGCTGCGCCCCGACCTCGCCGCCCACCACGGGTCCCCCGACAAGACACCCGAGCGCCGGCTGGCCACGCTGGAGGCCGCCGGTCGCCTGTCCATCCCCTTCACCACCGGCATCCTCGTCGGCATCGGCGAGACCCGCGCCGACCGCCTCGCGGCGTTGACCGCCATCGCCGAGTCCCACTGCCGCTGGGGGCATGTGCAGGAGGTCATCGTCCAGAACTTCCTGCCCAAGCCGGGCACGGCCATGCACCAGTCCCCTCCCTGCCCCTCCGACGAGCACCTCGACGCCATCGCGCTGGCGCGGCTGGTGTTGCCGCCAGACGTGCACGTCCAGGCCCCTCCCAACCTGGCGGACGACTTCGGTGTGCTGCTCGATGCCGGCATCGACGACTGGGGCGGCGTCTCGCCCATCACCGTCGACCACGTCAACCCCGAACGGCCCTGGCCGGCCCTGGAGCGGTTGCGGGCGATCACCGAGGAGCGCGGCTTCGCGCTGGCGCCCCGGCTCACGATCTACCCGCACAGCGTGGCCGACCCCGGCCGCTGGCTCGATCCGGCGCTGGCGTTCCCGGTCATGGACCGGGCGGATGCCGAGGGCCTCGGGCGGGACGATCCGGGCGCGGTCTTCCCCGAGAGAACCCTGGCCAACGCCAAGGCCGGCACCGGTGCCGACGTCGTCCTCACGGGCAGCCGCTCCACTGCCTGGTACTCGGGCGCCGACGCCCTGCCCCCCACTGTCGTCCCCGACGCGGCACCCAGCGCGCGGGGTGCCGTCCGGGGTCGGGTGGCCGAGGTCCTCACGGGCGTCCGGGCGGGCGAGGTCCCGGGCGAGGACGAGCTGACCGACCTCTTCGCCGCCCGGGGACCGGAGGTGGTGGCGATCGCCGAGCTGGCCGACGAGCTGCGCCGCGAG
>DASSDL010000005.1:0-19595 GCA_035697145.1 Acidimicrobiales bacterium | reverse complement strand
TGACATTGCCACAGGCGACGAACACATCGTTCTGGCTTAGCGGGTCCGCGTGGGAACTTCCGGGGCCGGACAACGCCGATGTCTTCATCGACAGGCTCGTTCGCGCCGGTCTGCTCGTGCACGACCCGCTCGCGTCGGCCGCCTTGCAGGGTGACGTCCAAGGTCTGTCCACGCGCTCGGTGCAACGACGCGTGTCACGGGCAACGGGGCTGACCCGAGGGGCCATCAGGCAGATCCGACAGGCCGAGAGGGCGGTCGAGCTGCTCGCCCGAGGTATGTCCACGCCCGACGTGGCGCTCCGAGCCGGGTACGCGGACCAGCCCCATCTGACCCGGTCGCTCAAGCGCTTGGTTGGGCAGACGCCGTCCCAGATCGTGAGCTCCGCGGTCGGCCAGCCCTAGCTGTCGTTTTCGTTCAAGACGGCGCCGCTCGCTCGCGGCTAGACGTTCAAGACATCCGGCCGAACCCGCCCTGAGATAGACGCCTGGGACACGCCGCCCAAGACGAAGGGACCGATCATGCGACAGCTGATCAACGCCACGTACATCACGCTCGACGGCGTCGTCGAGGGTCCTCACTTGTGGGCCCCCCTGAAGGGCGGCACCTCCGATGAAGGCGACACCATCCAGACGGATCTGCTGCAGACGTGCGACATCGTTCTGATGGGCCGCCGCACGTACGACGTGTTCGCTCCGGCATGGTCAAGCCGCGGTGGCGACCCGTATTCGGATCGCATCAACACCATGCGCAAGGTGGTCGTCTCGACCACGCTCACCGACCCACGATGGAAGAACACCGAGGTGATCGCGGGCGATGTGGTCGGCCGAGTCCGCCATCTCAAGGACGAGGACGGCGGCCACATCGTGCAGTACGGCTTCGGTGACGTGTCCCGGCTCTTGCTCGAACACGGCCTCTTCGACCAGCTCCAGCTGTGGATCCATCCGCAGCTCGTCGGACCAAGCGACGTCAGCGACCTGCTGTACCGGCCCGGCACGGCAGCGACGTTCGACCTCGTGGACTCGAGGGTCCTCAGCAATGGGATAGTTCTAGCGACCTACGCACCCTGAGTGATGAGCCAGCGTCGGTCACCGCGAGGCGCAACGGGCCGCTGCCGCGTTTCGGCACCACCGATGGTGCCGCCGCCTCCAAAGGTCACTGCGTTCTTGCGTTCCAGCAACATCGCGTTCCTCCACGGGCATGCGTCGTGCGATGTCACCCGAGGGACCATGCCACCGCGGGTGGGCGAACGCGGCCACACACCGGGAGGCCGCAAGCGTCGGTGAGGCCGAGGTGCGCAACGAGCCCTCCTTCGCCTGCCGCCGCCCGGGCCAGGGTGTCAGGGTCGACGTCCGACAGATGGAGCTTTGCCCGACGGAACATCGTGAACATGCCGTGGGCGTCGACGGTTCCCCACGTGAGATAGACGAACCGGTCGCCGCGACGACCCTGGGCGAACGGACCACCTACGTCGATCCCGCCGTCAGGCCCCGGGCGGACGGTGAGCTCGAAGTCCCAGTTGGCAGCTGGCGCGTCGCCGGGAACCAGCCCGAACGGCTCCCGTGCCCGCTGCAGCGCCACATGCACGTTCCCATAGCGGGCCGAAACGTCAGGCGGGGCGCACGCCCGGCCTGGCAAATCGACTCCCTCGATCCTCACAAGCACCCTCCCATCATCGCCGCCCGGTCGCGCACGAATCGAGCACCCACACGGCGCCCCCAACCGCCGGGTGCGCCGCTTATCGTGCGGAGGTGCTGGCGGTCGACCATGTAATCGTCCTGGTACCGGACCTGGGTGCCGCTGCCCGCCGCTGTTACGACGAGACGGGCCTGGCATCGGTTGCGGGTGGGCGTCACGCTGGCCATGGCACAGGCAACCGCATAGTGCCGCTCGGTGGCAGCTACATCGAGCTCATGGCGGTGCTCGACCGCGACGAGGCGGCTTCCAGCCCACTCGGGTCGTGGGTGGGACGCCGTCTCGTCGAAGTCGGTGAAGGACCCGCGGCGCTGTGCCTGCGCACCGACGACATGGAAGCCGTGGCCCGACGCATCGGGCGCGGGGCACTGCTGATGAGTCGCACACGTCCCGACGGCGTCGAGCTCGCGTGGCACCTCGTGGGCCTCGAGGCAGCCATGGCCGAGGGTCTGCCGTTCTTCATCCAGTGGCATGTCGATGACGTGGACCACCCCGGCCGCGCGGTCGTCGAGCATGGTTGTGCCGCGGTGGGCATCGCCTGGGTCGAGATCAGCGGCGACGAGGATCGACTCGCGTCCTGGCTGGGTCCCCATGAGCTTCCCCTCCGGCACGTCGGTGGCGTACCTGGGCCGCACCGGGTGGCCGTCGCCGTCGCCGAGGGCAAACCGATCGTCATCGGCTGAGATCCCTCGACGAGCGTGACGAGGGTCACTGGCCTGGTCAGCCGGACAGCGCCATGGCGGCATGTGCGACCTTCTTGCCGCCGTTCGCCGTGATCTGCTCCACAATGTCGACGAAGTTCGGGTGCTCGAGACCCGAGACCAGGAACGTCCACCGGTACGAGCGCTGTTGGTGAGTGCGGATCTCGTCCCGCTCTGCTTCGGAAAAGGCCCGGCCCGTGGCCGCCTGCAGCGCATCGATGTCGAGCTCGGCCTGTTGAGCCAGGAGCCCGTCGACGGCGCCGCCCAACTCGAGCAGCTCGTCGATGGCCTCCTCGCGCTTTTCGGGTGTGAGGTCGCGCGCGACCTCCTCGATGAGCAGGCTGTCCAGGCGGGCGTGGCGGGACTCGTCGATCCAGTGGAAGCGCAAGATGTCGCGGAACAGCTCGTCGAGCTCGGTCCGGTCACGGACGTGCTCGACGTAGTGCAGCTGGGTGAACCACTCGATCATGCTGGTCAGCAGCAGTGCGGTCAGGGGGGAGGTGCCAAGGACCGCGCCAGCGACCTCTTCGCGCCCAGGCACCAGGCCGCAGCTGACGCCGAACCCCGCCTCGAACTGGTCGCACGCCCGGCGCAGCATCTCCTGGTGCTTGACCTCCTCCTCGGCGAACCGCAGGAGAGACCACAGCCGCGTCTCGTCGCCGTGCACATCGCCACGGGCGTGATCGACCACCATCGGCACGATGTACTCCTCGACGAAGGCGAAGATGTGGCAGTAGCTGTTGCCGCGGATCTGGTTCAGCATGCGCTTCTCGTCGTCGCTCAAGCAGCTGATGCCGCTCACGCCGGCTATCCGGTCGGGCAGGAACGGCTTGGCGAAGTCGAAGTCGCGGCCCTGGAAGCAGTCGTCCACCGTCCAGGCGTTCTTCACCGAGCCTCTCAGGCAGGTCTCGTAGCTGTACTCGTGGGTCAACATGATGTGGTCCCTTCTTGTTGCTGTGGGTGTTTGTCGTGGAGTGGTTCGTTCGATCGATCGACCGAACGGGCTGACAGTGGTCGTCTCGGGTACGGGTTTGGCAGCCACTGGCTGGTCAGATGAGCTCGGCGATGAGCCGGGCCGCGTGGGCGGCGCCATCGGTCTCGACGTCGCGGTAGGCGACCGCCTCACCGATGTGGTCGCCGACCGCCGCCGCGATGAGGTCGGGATCGCTCGTTGTTGCGTAGTCCATGCACCGGCCAGCGCCATAGCGGTCCAAGCGGTGCCGGACGTGGAAGTTCTGCTCGAAGTGATGCCGCAGCGGGAAGTAGAGGAACGGTCGCTTCGCCGCGGCAAGCTCCATCGTCGTCGTCAGCCCACCCTGCACGACGGCGAGGTCGCACACCGAGAGGTGCCGGTAGAGGCGGTTGACGTAGCCGTGAACCTCCAGACCGGGGTGGCTCGGAAGACTGTCGGGATCGATGCGGGGCCCGGCGACGACCACCATCCGGAGCTCCGGAATGAGCCGCTTGGCCAGGGGGTACGCGGCGATGACCTTCTCGAGGAGCGCTCGCCCGACGCCGCTGCCACCCACGGCCACCAAGCAGACCTGCTCGTCGTCGTGGTACCCGAGCTCGGCCCGGATGGCCGGGACCTCGTCGGGATCGGGTGGTGTGAAGCCGGTGATGTACCCCGAGAACGAGAAGTGCGTCTCGGTCCAGTCGCGGATGCTCGGCAGGTCAGCTCCGAAGGTGTTCGGGACGATGTCGTCGGGGTTTCCGACGAAGATGGCGGAGTCCCGGATACGGGGGTAGCGGGCGATGTGCTCGATCATCTCGGCGTTGTAATCGGTGGTCAGGAACGCCTCGTGCTCGCCGCCGTCGGGCATCGGGAGGTAGCCGACGAAGTCGGTCAGCCACACGTGGTCACCCCGCTTGAGCTCGGGGTTCTCGTGCCAGAAGTGGTCGACGTCCCAGGCTTCGTCCCCGATGACCAGGTCGTACAGCCCCTCCTCCACGACCTCCTGGAACACCATGAAGTTGGCCACCAGGATCTCGTCCATCCGTCGGAGCGCCTGGAAGCAGTGCAGGTCGTGCTCGCAGGCCTCGGACGCGATGTGGGCGGACTCGTTGGCCAGCCAGGCGCTGGCCGGGTGGATGCGCTCGCCCTCCGCCTCTAGGACGCTCGTCACGGGATGCTGGGCCAGCCAGTCGACCTCCAGCTCCGGACGGAGTCGCTTCAGCTCCTTGACCACGGCGACGTCGCGGCGGGCATGACCGAGCCCGATCGGCGACGAGAGGTACAACGCCCGCTTGGGCCTGCGCAGGCCGCGCGTCCAGACCTGTCGGCGCATTGGTTCTCCCTCGATGCGGTCGACGAACTCCTTGACCAACCGGTTGACCTTGACCGGCTCACGGCCATGGGGCATATGGCCCGCACCCTCCAGCACCACGAGATCGCCCCCGGTCAGCTCGGCCAGTCGCTGGCCCCCCGCCGCCGGTTGGCACCGGTCCTCCGTGCCGTGGATGACGAGGGTGGGACACCGAACGCTCCGGCACAGCGCCTCGGCCGCGTGCCGGTCCTTCGGTGCGTCCCGGCCTTCACGCTCGGCGATCATCGTCTCGGGATCGGTCTCGAGGGCCCACGAGACCGCATCTTCGTACTGCTTGGTGGAGTGCGGCTCCGGCAGCAGCTGGTCGAAGAAGAACCTCGGCCAGGCGGGGTAGTCCTGCCGCCAGACGTGGCGGTTGCACAGTCCCCAGCCGGTGGGGTTGTCGACCTCGTCCGCCCAGCGCTCGGTCGGCTCCGCCCAGTGCTCGTCGCGCGGAGCAAGCGCGATGGCCGGCGCGATGGCGACGACACCCGACACCCGGTCGGCGTGATCGGCGGCCAATCGCAGGGCCCACGGCACGGCATGGCAGTGGGCGACGACGACCGCCCGGGTCAGGGCGACGGCGTCGAGGACTGCGAGCTGATCCGCGAGCATCTCGGCCGGCCCGTAAGCCGCGCGGCCGGCCGGCCGGTCTGACGGGCCGTTCCCCCGTGGGTCGACTGTGACGACGGTGAAGTGGCGGGACAGGAAGGGGACGAGGCCCTTCCACGACCGAGCGTGGCTGATCGGCGCGGCCGGGATGAGCAGCAGCCCGGGCTCGCCCTGTCCGAAGACCTCGTAGGCCACCTTGACCCCCTCCCGCTCGACGACGTCGGCGCGGTCGGGTTGGCGTGCCCTCATCACCCGATCCCCACGACGAACTGCCGGATCAGCAGGTTGACCCGCACGGGGTCGCGGGTGTGCGGGAAGTGTCCGGACCCCTCGAGCGTGACCAGGGCCCCTCGGGTGCGTTCGGCCAGGGCGACACCTTGGGCGTGGCTGCGGATGGCGTCGTGGGACCCGTGGATGACGAGCGTCGGACACCGGACCCTGTCAGCGAGCTGACCGATCGCATCCGGGGTGCAGCCCTGGAGGCCGTTGTGGGTCGCGATCACCGTCGCCGGATCGGTTTCCAGCGCCCAGCCCACCGCGTCCTCGTACTGCTTGGTGGAGTGCGGCTCGGTGAACATCCGACCCATGAAGAATTCGACGAAGTCCCGATAGTCGGCCTTCCAGTGGTGCGCGTTGTACTTCTCCCAGCCCACCGGATCCTCGACCACCTCGTCGAACCGCTGGAGCACCACGTGCTCGAGCGGCGGGAGCGCGAACGGGACGCGGGGGGCGATGAAGATCGCGCCGAGCACCCGCTCGGAATGCTCGGCGCACAGCTGCAAAGACCAGAGCGCGCCGCTAGAGACGCTGACGAGGACCACACGCTCGGTCTCCGTGGCGTCCATCACCGCCAGCGCGTCGCCGGCGAACTCGACCATGCTGTACAAGGCCGCCTCGCCCGGCCGGTCCGAACGGCCGTTCCCCCGCCCGTCGAAGGTCAGCACCGTGTGGTGCCGTGCCAGATAGGGGACCTGCAGCTTCCAGTGGCGCGAGTGCACCAGCGACCAGGTCGGGAGGAGCAGGAGCGTCGGCGTCCCGGAGCCGTAGCGCTCGTAGTGGATCGTGATCCCGTCCCGGGTGATCGATCCTTCAACGTCGGCGACGATGGCCCGCACTGTTCCCGTCTTCCTTCTCGTCGTCCTCGCCATCTTCGAGCGTCCGCAGGACATCCCCGATCCTGCGCAGGGCCGAGCGCGCCGCGATCACGGTGTCGTCCAGACCGAGCAGAATCACCGTCTCGGCGCCCAGGAACGGAAGCCCGGCCAGGGCCGCCACCTCCTCGGGCGTGAACGGACCCAGCGACCCGAAGCGTTCCTCGGCGCGGCGCGCGACGTCGGCCAGGAGGTCGAACCAGCCACGTATGTCCTGGCCGACCGTGCGCGCGATCTCGGGGTCGGACCACCCCGCCGCGACCATCTCCTGCAGCACCCGCACGTAACCGGACTCCAGGTCGTCGTCGAGGAAGTCGCACGCCTGCACCCACTGCTTCCACACCGGCATGTCCGAGCCGAACATGGCGGCCTGCCGCCCGAGAAGCCGACGGTTCTCCTGCTCGAGCAGCTCCAAGACCAGCTTCTGCTTGGACCCGAAGTGGTAGTGGATCTGGCTGAGTGGGACACCGGCGGTCTCGGCGATCACCCGTGTCGACAACCTGGCGTACCCCACCTGGAGCAGGCTGGCCTTGGCGGCCTCCAGGATCCTGGTTCTCGTCTCGGGCTCGTTGGCCAAGGGACGCCGTCCTTCGCTCGATCGTGTCGTTCGTGTCGTTCGGTCGATCGACCGAATCACACGTTGCGCCAACCGTCGGTCAGTTGTCAAGACCCCTCGGGGCCCCCACGGATCGTCCCGTCGGCCCACGCCCATCAGGCAGATCTGGGTCATCGACGGACTGCGGGCTACGACCGTTGCGTTCGGTCTGGGAGGAGCCGCTCCAAGATGTGTGGTGCTGCCGGCCACGCTTCGAAGATCACTTCGCGAGGCACCTGGCGTGCCGCGTAGCGGAGCGCCAACGCAACTACGAGAACGTCGTCCAGCGGGCCGATGATCGGCAAGAACTCGGGGATCAGGTCGATCGGCGACAGCACCCACAATCCGGCGAACGCCACCGCGATCTTTGCCCGACGCGGTACGCGAGGGTCGCGCCGGAGCCTTCGGACTGTCGTGACACAGGCGGGGAGCACAGTGGCCAAGTCCTTCGCGGCCCCGGCTGGGAGCATTCGAGCGAGGGCCGCGAGGAGCGTCCACGTCGCAACGATCAGACCGACCGCGATCAGCAGGAGTCGAAGCAAGTACGCCTTCTAGCCGGTTATGCCCACACGCACAGGATGCCCTGATGGTTGTCTGGGCGCACAGAGCTGCCGATGGTCGTAGCTTCCGGGAGCTCGCCGTCGAACCGGACAGCGGAGTGCGAACATTCACAGCCGCTGTCGCTCAGCGCCACGCACAACCGGTCGGGCATATCCGACCATCGGAGGCGAGAAGATCACTAGGTGGCGCACCTCGGTCCGCGGCTCGGCCGGAGGTGACCCAGGCACCCGGATCCGGCCACCGTCCCCGGACTGCGCCCTGTGGACGTTCTCGACCGCCGTGGTCTCTCCCTCACCGTTCATGGCGTTCACGGTAAGGGCAAAGTGGATCCCCGATAAGGTCCAGTTCTGAACCTTGTATGGGTACCAGTTCTGCCGGTGTCACCGACGATCGCGTATCAGCCGAAACTGATCGCGCCGGTCAGTGAGAGAGCGCCTCGCGCATGCGGTCGAGCCAGTCGGCGTCGAGGTTGGCGTACACCAGCGTTGCGCCGGCGAAGCGCTGCAGCTCGGTCACCAGCGCGTCGCGGTCGAGGTCCTCGACGAGCAGCACCAGCGTGGTCGTCCCGGCTTGCACGGTCTCGCGGAACCACGCCACCCATTCGTCGCTCACACCGTGATCGATGACCTTGGCTGCCACCGCCCCGGTGCCGGCTCCGACGCCGGCACCGATTGCCCAGCCCACGGGACCGCCGAGTATCAGGCCGAATAGCCCCGCCCACAGTGCGCCCGAGAATGCCGAGCGACCGGGGGTCGGGTCGACCGTCTCGCGCACCGTCGTCCGACCGGAGTCGTCCTTGCCGACGAAGACGGCATCCAGCAACCGCAGGCGCTTGTTCGCCGCAAGGCGGTTGGCCGCAGTCAGGAACTCCTGGGCACGAAAGGCATCAGCGAAGGAAACGCCGACCAACGTGCGTTCCTTGTGCTCCACGGGTCGATCAGTCACTCCACCAGCCTGGCACGGCTCTAGCCTCCGGCGAGTGCGTACCGGCCTGTTCCTGCCGATCTTCGGGGAGCTGAGCGATCCACGCGTCACCGCTGGCCTGGCGGCCGAGGCCGAGGAGGCGGGGTTCGACGGCGTCTTCGTCTGGGACCACGTCCAGTACCGGGCGCCCACCACGCACGTCGCCGATGCTTGGGTCACCCTCGCCGCCATGGCCATGGCCACCGAGCGCGTGCGGATCGGTCCGCTCGTCACGCCGCTACCAAGGCGGCGACCACACGTCGTCGCCCGGCAGGCCAGCGCCATCGACCAGCTGTCGGGCGGGCGACTCGTGCTCGGCGTCGGCACCGGCCGCGACTCGGCGCGCGAGCTGTCGGCCTTCGGCGAGGAGCTCGACGACGGCACCCGCGGCGCGATGCTCGACGAGGCCCTCGAGGTGGTCAGCGCCCTGTGGTCCGGAGACGAGGTGCGTCATGAGGGCGCCCACTACGTCGCCGATCGCGTGACGTTCCAACCCACACCGGTCCAGCGTCCCCGCGTGCCGGTGTGGGTCGCCGGACGGTGGCCACACCGCAAGCCGCTGCGCCGGGCGGCCCGCTACGACGGCTACGTCCCGATCGATCTCGAAGCGCCCGGGCAGCTCGCCCAGCTGGTCGGCGAGCTCGAGGAGCGGCGCGCGTCCGGGGCGCCATTCGAGATCGTCGTCGAGGGCTGGCCGGGCGACGATCCGACGCCCTGGGCCACCGTCGGCGCCACCTGGTGGCTCGTCCGCTTCTCCCCGTTCGACGTCGACGCCGCGGCTGTCCGGGCCGTCATCGGCGGCGGCCCGCCGGCCTAGCCGCCGGCTCAGGCCAGCATGCCCAGGACGTCGCTGGCGCGCAGCTGGCGGTCGTTGACCTCGGGACGGTCAGGGACCGATCCCCCGAATCCGAACGTGGCCAGCACGTCCACGCCACTGAGGAGGTCGCGTAGCTCGCGCGGCGGCGGGAAGTATTCGTCCTCGTCGGTGATCCGTACCTCTTCGACCCCCTCGACCGGCGCCAAGCGGGCGATCACGGCGTCGACCAGCTCCTCGGGGGCCGAGGCTCCGGCCGTGACCCCGACCGTGCCGGTCAGGTCGTCGGGCAGCTCGTCGGCTGCATTGATCCGGTACACCCGGGTGCAACCCGACTCGTGCGCCAGCTTCTCCAGGGCCCGGGTGTTGGACGAGTTGGCGGAGCCGATGACCACCACGGCATCGCAGCGGGAAGCGATCTCGGCCAGCGCCGACTGACGGTTGGTGGTGGCGAAGCACAGGTCGCTGCGGCCGGGCCGCCACAGTCCCGGGAACCGCTCCGCGGTCCGCTCGGCGACGGCCGCCCAGTCGCGGTGCGAGAGCGTGGTCTGCGCCAGCAGCGCCACCGGTTGGTCGGTGGCGGGCAGGGCGTCGACGTCGGCGACGGACTCCACCAGATCGATGGCGCCGGGTGCCACGGCCATGGTGCCGACCGCCTCCTCGTGGCCGTCGTGGCCCACGTAGACGATGCGGTAGCCCTTGCCGGAGCGCACCTTGACCTCGTGGTGAACCTTGGTGACCAGCGGGCACACCGCGTTGACCACGTAGCTGCCCCGGGCCCGGGCAGCCGCCACCACCTCGGGGGCGGACCCGTGCGCGGAGAGCATGATCGGACGGCCCTGCGGTACCTCGGCGATGTCGTCGACGAACACCACGCCCAGGTCGCGGAACCGGTCGACGACCTGCTGGTTGTGGACGATCTCGTGGTAGCAGTACACGGGCGGCTCGAACGCCCGGACCATCCAGGCCAGCGCTTTGATCGCCATCTCGACGCCCGCGCAGAACCCGCGAGGCGCGGCGAGGAGGACCTTGTCCACGGGCATCCGCCCAGCGTACCCACGCCTCAGGCGGTGCCTCCCACGGCGGGCCGCGGTCGCCCGGTCAGTAGACTGTGTCGCCTATGTCTGTCCCCCGTGTCGTCGCTGTCGCGCCCGGATCGCCGGCCGCGCGCGTCGGCCTGCTGGAGGGCGACGAGATCCTCTCCATCAATGGCGAAGTGCCCCGTGACCTGCTCGAATGGCGCCAGCTCGTCGACGCCGCCGCCCTGGTGGTGGAGGTGCGTAGGGGTGGGATGCTCGAGACGCTCGTCGAGGTCGACAAGCGCTCCGGGGAACCGCTCGGGGTCGAGGTGCACTCGGCGCTGTTCGACAAGGTGCGGACCTGTGACAACCACTGCGAGTTCTGCTTCATCTACCAGCTGCCGCCCCGCCAGAGCGGTGGTGGGAGCGGGGAGCATGTCCCGCGGCGCAGCCTGTACCTCAAGGACGACGACTACCGCCTGTCGTTCCTCTACGGGAACTTCACGACCCTCACCCGGTTCACCGAGGCGGACCTGGAGCGGGTCGTCAATGAGAGGCTGAGCCCGCTCTACGTGAGCATCCATGCCACGGACCCTCAGGTCCGGGCGGAGATGCTCCGCAACCGCCGGGGCGCCACCAGCCTGCGCTGGCTGCGGGCCCTGCTCGACCACGGCGTCGAGGTCCACGGTCAGGTGGTCGCGTGCCCCGGGGTGAACGACGGTGCCGTGCTCGACGACACGCTCGCCGGAGTCCTCGATCGCTATCCCGAGCTGGCGTCGGTGTGCGTGGTGCCGCTGGGCGTGTCGCGCTTCAATGCCGAGACTCGCATGCGGCCGCACACCCGTGCCGAGGCCGCCGCCGTGGTCGACTGCGTGCACGATTGGGAGGAGGTCTTCGCCGCCGTGCTCGGCCATCGCATGGTGTTCGCGGCCGACGAGTACTACCTGCTCGCCGATCGGCCCTTCCCCGAACCGGCCGTCTACGGCGACTTCCCCATGTACGAGGACGGCATCGGCATGGCGAGGGCCTTCGAGGCCGAGCTGTTCGGGACCGGACTCAGGGCGACGTCCGAGGAGCGCGGCGGGTTCTTCCGCTCGGCCGACGCCGACCTCTCGGGATCGTCCGACGCCGAGTACGAGCCCTACCGGGGCGTGCGGGCCACCGACGATCAGCTGCTGCGCATCGGTCCCCGCCGAGGGGCACCGGTCGCCATCCTCACCGCCCCGTACGGTGCCCGCGTCCTCCAACCGCTGGTGGAGCGGCTGGGCCGGTCCGACGTCCGGATCCTGACGGTCGACAACCGGTACTTCGGGGGCAACGTGGCGGTGTCGGGCCTGATGGTGGGCGACGATCTGGCCCGGGTGCTGGCCGACCAGCCGCGGGGCCATCGCTACCTGTTGCCCGACGTGTGCCTGACGCAGGGCCGGTTCCTCGACGGCACCGGGCCCGGGGATCTTCCCCTCCCGGTCGAGATCGTGCCCGCCGACGGCCGCGCGCTGCGGGCCGCCCTCGGGGCCGGAGGCTGAGGTGGCGCTGCCCGTGGTCGCCATCGTGGGGCGGCCGAACGTCGGCAAGTCGACGCTGCTCAACCGCATCGTCGGTCGCCGGGCCGCCATCGTGGAGGAGCGCCCCGGGGTCACTCGCGACCGCAAGGACGTCGACGCCGACTGGCTCGGCCGGTCCTTCCGCCTGGTGGACACCGGCGGGTGGATGGTCGGGGGCAGCGACCTCGATGCCAAGGTGAGCCAGCAGGTGGAGCGCGCCATCGCCGATGCCGATGTGGTGCTGTTCGTCGTCGACGTGACCACCGGGGTTACGGAGGAGGACAGCCGGGTCGCCGAGCTTCTCCGTCGGCGTGGCAAGCCGGCCCTCCTGGTGGCCAACAAGGTCGACGACGTGAACCGCGAGGGCATGGTCTGGGAGCTACTGAACCTGGGCCTCGGTGACCCCTATCCGGTCAGCGCGCTCCACGGGCGCGGCACCGGTGACCTGCTGGACGCGGTCGTTGAGCGACTGCCGCTCCCGGCGGGTGGGGAAGCTGCTGACGACGTCGCTGCCGACGCCGCTGCGGCCGACGGCGTCGCCGTGGCCATCGTGGGGCGGCCGAACGTCGGCAAGTCGACCCTTTTCAACCAGCTCACCGGCGACGAGCGGTCCGTCGTCCACGACCTGCCGGGCACCACCCGCGACTCGATCGACACAGTGATCGAGACCGACCTGGGCCCCGTCCGCCTGGTCGACACGGCCGGCATGCGCCGGCGCTCCAAGATCGGCGAGGGCACGGAGTACTACTCGCTGGTGCGGGCCCTGCAGGCGGTCGACGACGCCGACGTGGCGCTCCTGGTCATCGACGCCACCGAAGGGGTCACCGGGCAGGACCAGCGCCTGGCAGAGCGCATCGACGCCGCCGGATGCCCGATCGTGCTCATGCTCAACAAGTGGGAGCTGCTCGACAGCGACCGGCGGGCCGAGGTGCGCTGGCAGGTGGGCGACAAGCTGCGCTTCATCGGTGACGCACCGGTCCTGCCGATCACGGCACTGACCGGCCGGGGCGTGCACAAGCTGTTCCCCGCGCTGGCCCGCAGCGTCGATGCCTACCACCGGCGCATCCCCACCGGCCGCGTCAACGCCGTCATCCAGGAGGCGCAACAGGCCCACGCCGCCCCGGGCGGCGCCCGCGTGCTCTACGCGACCCAGGGTGCCGCCGAGCCCCCGACATTCACCCTGTTCGTCAACCGCGAGCTGCCCCGCACCTACCTGCGCTACCTCGAGCGCAAGCTGCGGGAGGCGTTCGACCTGGGTGCCACCCCGCTCAAGATCCGGGTGCGGCGCCGCGGCTGAGCGGCCATCGCGCGTTACATGACCGGCACACACCGCAGCCCTGTCTCACCAGTAGCATCTTGGCCGACATGAAGCCGATCCTCGCCCTCGTGGCTGTCTCTTCCCTAGTGGCGGCCATCGTGTGGGCTCGATCGACGCGCCGCCTCTTCGTCGTGTGGAAGCGGGTCGAGGGAGAACGCGGTCCCGATGCCGACGTCACGGTGCTGGCGCGATCGGCGTTCCGCAAGGACCTCCACACCACCTGCCTCTACGCCGTGCTCGCCATCGCCGCCGCCGGCGTGGTGGTGGCGGGGGAGGACATCCCGAGCCTCCTGTTCGTGCTGATCCTGGTCCCGGTGGCGCTGTCGGTGGCGTTCGGCCGCGACTTCACGCGCGAGGCGCAGCTGGCCGAGGACCGCTCGACCATCGAGCGCAAGGCCGAGGAGGTGCTCAGCCAGGAGGAGTTGGCCCCCAAGCGCTGGGCCGCTCGCCTGGCCCCGGAGGACCTGCCCCAGTTCGCGGGGTTCGAGCTGGGCCGTGTCTACCAGCCCGGCACGGGCGTGATGGCGGGTGATTTCTTCGACGTGTTCCGGGTGGCGCCGTCGCGCATCGCCGCGGTCATCGGCGATGTGACCGGGCGCGGCATCGAGGCATCCATCACCGCCTTCCAGGCCAAGTACCTGCTGCGGGTGTTCCTGCGGCAGTACCGCGACCCGGCCCAGGCGCTCGAGGAGCTCAACACCCAGATGCTGGCCCCCGAGCGCACCGAGGAGTTCATCTCCCTGGTCGTGGTCGTCTTCGATACCGACGCCGGCACGCTGCGCTTCGCCTCGGCCGGGCATCCGGCGGCCTGGCTGTGGCACGACCGGGACGTGCGCCCGCTGCGCTCGACCGGGCCGCTGCTCATGCTCGATCCCCAGGGCCACTACCACAGCCGCGAGATCCCCCTGAACGCCGGGGACCTGTTGCTGCTCTACACGGACGGGCTGGCCGAGGTGCGCAACGGCGAGCAGATCTTCGGTGAGGAGCGCATCGCCAACTCGCTGCGCCGCGACCCCGGTGTGGCGGCGGGTGTGCTGTGCAAGAACCTGCTGGAGGCGGCGCGGGAGTTCGCATCCGAGGCGCTGGACGACGACGTGGCGGTGCTGGCGATCCGGCGCACATGACAGGGTGGTGACGTGAGCGAGCGTCCCGCAGGGCGAGAGAGCGGGCCCGGCCCGAGCGGCCGTGGGAGCGGACGGGCAACACGTCGGAGCCCGAGCGGCCCGCTGCGAAGCAGCAAGAGCGGGAAGCAATGAGCGAGCGTCCCGACCCGCACGACCAACTGGCGCGGCTGACCGAGCGGGCGCTGGCCGGCAACCTCGACAAGGTCGGTGACAAGCTCGCCGCCCAGGGCAAGCTCTTCGTGCGCGATCGCTTGGCCCTTCTGCTCGACAAGGACTCGTTCGTCGAGGATGGACTGCTCGCCAACAACCGGGCCGACGACCTGCCGGCCGACGGCGTGGTCACCGGCGTGGGTCGGGTCGATGGGCGGCCGGTGTGCATCATGGCCAACGATCCCACCGTGAAGGCGGGATCGTGGGGGGCCCGCACGGTGGAGAAGATCGTGCGGCTCACCGAGCACGCACTGCGCCACGAGCTGCCGGTGTTCTGGCTGGTCGACTCGGCCGGTGCCCGGATCACCGACCAGGTGCAGCTGTTTCCCGGTCGGCGCGGTGCCGGACGCATCTTCTACAACCAGGTACGGCTGTCGGGCCGGGTTCCCCAGATCTGCTGCCTGTTCGGCCCGTCCGCGGCCGGCGGCGCCTACATCCCGAGCTTCTGCGACGTGGTGTTCATGGTCGAGGGCAACGCATCGATGTACCTGGGTTCCCCGCGCATGGCGGAGATGGTCATCGGCGAGGTCACCTCGCTGGAGGAGATGGGCGGCGCCCGCATGCACGCCACGGTGTCGGGTTGCGGCGACAACCTTGCCACCGACGACCAGGATGCGCTCGACCAGGCCCGGGCGTGGTTCAGCTACTTCCCGCAGAGCTGGCGCCACGCGCCGCCGCGGTACGAGCCGGGCGAGGCCGCGCGGTCGCTCACGGCCGCAGCTGTGCCTGCCGAGGAGCACCTCGCCTACGACATGCACGACCTGATCGACGGATTGGTCGACGCCGAGTCGTTCTTCGAGCGGATGCCGTTGTTCGCGCCCGAGGTGATCACCGGACTGGCCCTGCTGGACGGCCGCCCGGTAGGCGTCGTGGCCAACAACCCGATGCAGAAGGGCGGCGTGCTGTTCGTCGACTCCGCCGACAAGGCGGCGCGGTTCGTCTGGTTGTGCGACGCGTTCAACGTGCCGCTGCTCTTCCTGGCCGACGTCCCCGGCTTCATGATCGGCACCGAGGTGGAGCGCCAGGGGATCATCCGCCACGGCGCCAAGATGGTCACCGCGGTGAGCGAGGCCACGGTGCCCAAGCTTTCGGTGATCGTGCGCAAGGCCTACGGCGCCGGCCTCTACGCCATGTCGGGACCGGCGTTCGAGCCCGAGGCCACCCTGGCGCTGCCGACGGCCCAGATCGCTGTCATGGGCCCCGAGGCCGCCGTGAACGCAGTGTTCGCCAACAAGATCGCGGCCATCGCCGACGAGGACGAGCGGGCGGCGTTCGTGGAGGAGCAGCGGGAGTTGTACGAGACCGACGTCGATCTCTACCGCCTGGCGTCGGAGCTGGTCGTGGACGCCGTTGTCGACTTCGGCGACCTGCGGGCCGAATGCATCCGCCGGCTGGAGATGGCCGCCGACAAGGACCGTGCATTCAGCGCCCGGCATCACGGGGTGCCCCCGGTATGAGCTCCGCCGGCGACCCACTGCCTGGCCTGCCGTCGTCGATCGCCATCCGCGAGGTCGGGCCCCGCGACGGCCTGCAGCCGGAGGAGCCCGTGCCGGTGGCTGCCCGTGTCCGGCTAGTGAACGCGCTCGTAGACGCCGGGGTGTCGATCATCGAGGTGGCGGCGTTCGTCTCGCCCAAGGCTGTGCCGGCGATGGCAGGGGCCGCTGACCTGATGGCGGCGCTGCCGCGGTCGCCGGCGGTTCGCCATGTCGCGCTGGTGCCGAACGTGAAGGGCGCCGAACTGGCCGCCGGGGCCGGCGTGGACGCGTTGACGCTGACCGTGTCCGCGTCCGAGGCCTACAGCCAGCGCAACGTGCGCATGTCGGTCGAGGACTCCCTGGCGCAGGTGGCCGCCATCCGAGCGGCTATCGGCGGCGACCTGCCGATGGACACCGTGATCTCCTGCGCGTTCGGGTCGCCCTACGAGGGCGACCTCGACCCGCCGGCCGTGGCCGATCTGGGGCGGCGGGCGCTGGCATCCGGGTCGACGAGCCTCACGTTCGCCGACACCACCGGGATGGCGACTCCCCGCCGGGTGCGGGACCTGCTGGCCGAGACCGGCACCGACGTCGGGCTGCACCTCCACGACACCCGGGGCACGGCATTGGTCAACGCCTACGCCGCCTTGGAGGCGGGCGTCACCCGGTTCGACACCGCGGTGGGCGGGCTGGGCGGCTCACCGTTCGCGGCCGGCGCCGGGGGCAACCTGGCGACCGAGGACCTGGTTCACCTGTGCGACGATCTGGGCATCGCCACCGGGATCGACCTGGATGCGCTCCTGGCGGTCTCGTCCCAGGTGGCCGAGACGGTCGGCCACCCCGTACCGTCGCGGATCGCCGCCGCGGGTCCCCGGTCCCGTCTCCACCCGGGGTGAGCGGCCGGAATCACGATGCCCTGGTGCGAGACCTGTAGCCGCTTCCTCAACCCCAACACCCTCGAGCCCGACGGCACCTGCCCCACGTGCGGTCGCCGGGTGGCCGAGCCCGTCGGCGAACAGGCCGCCACCCGGCAGAAGGCGCCCTGGCACTTCAAGCTGCTGGTGCTGGCCACCGTGATCTACCTGGGATGGCGCCTGGTCCAGCTCATCGAGTGGGTGGTCGGCCGGTTCTGACTCGGGAACCGCAACCCGCGCGTCGTTCACTCAGTCGCCCGTTCGCCGTCATCCGCCAGTCACCGGTGATTCGTGGGGAGTTCCGCCGCCGTCCGTACGTTGCGGAAATGGACTCCATGGCGCGTCGTTCGTTCCTCCTCCGAACCGGTGGCACCGGCCTGGGGCTGGTCTTCTCGGGCTCGATGGCGGCAGTGCTGGGTGCCGCCGGGGCCCCGGCGGCGGGTGCCGGCCTGACCCCGGGGGGTCGGCGGCGCATCGGTTACGGCCCGCTCGTGCCCGATCCGGCCGGCCTCCTCGACCTGCCCCGCGGCTTCCGCTACCGGGCCTTCTCCCGCGAGGGCGTCGACCTGCTCGACGGGGGCCAGCCGGTGCCGGCGGCCCACGACGGCATGGCGGCGTTCCGCGGCCGCGGAGGCCGGACGGTGCTGGTGCGCAACCACGAGATCGACCCCGAAGCGGTGGAGGAGGACGGTGTGGCCCCCGTCCCCCACGTGCCGGGCCATACCTACGACCCCAACGGCACCGGCGGCACCACGACGCTGGTGGTCGACTGTGACCGGCGGCTCGTGTCCCATGCCGTGAGCCTGGCCGGCACGTCGGCCAACTGCGCGGGCGGTCCCACGCCGTGGGGCACCTGGCTGACGTGCGAAGAGACCGACGAGCTCATCGACGGCGTCAAGCACGGCTACGTGTTCGAGGTCGACCCGTCCGGGGGCGGCGACCCGCTTCCGATCACGGCGTTGGGCCGCTTCGAGCACGAGGCCGTGTCGTTCGACCCGCGGGACGGCACCGCGTACCTGACCGAGGACGCCGACACCCCCTTCGGCTACTTCTACCGGTTCCGGCCCCGCCGCGGCCCTGGCCGCCGCCCCGGCGACCTGCATGCTGGCGGGACGCTCCAGGCGCTGCGGATCCGCGAGCTCGACGGCACCGACCTGTCGGCCGTAACCGAGGCCAGCACCGTGTTCCGTCGCCTCGACTGGGTCCCGATCGAGGTGACCGACCCCGCCGAGGGCGAGACCATCCGGGAGTTGCACGCGGCCACGCCGATCCCCAAGTGCGAGGGCACCTGGTGGGGCGACGGGCTCATCTGGTTCGTGTCGTCGCGCGGCGGTGGCCCGGACGCCGAGGACGAAGAGGACCGCAGCGCCGCCGCTCACGGCGGCCAGATCTGGGCGTACGACCCCCACCGGCGGACTCTGCGCCTGGTGGTGCGCTTCGAGCAAGCCGACGACTTCGAGGGCCCGGACAACATCACGGTCTCGCCCCACGGCTACGCCGTCATGTGCACCGACGGCGAGGACGCGAACCAGTTCCTCGCCGGCATCACGCCCCAGGGGCAGGCGTTCCCGCTGGCCCACAACCGGCTGAGCGACGAGGAGTTCGCCGGGGCGACCTTCTCACCCGACGGCAGCACCCTGTTCGTCAACATCCAGGTGCCCGGCACCACGTTCGCCATCTGGGGGCCGTGGCGCTGAGGGCGTAGGATGACGATCCCCGTCGGGCTGTGGCGCAGTTTGGTAGCGCACTTGACTGGGGGTCAAGGGGTCGCGGGTTCAAGTCCCGCCAGCCCGACCAGCTAGAACACCAGGTCAGAGCCGGTCCGGAAGGGCCGGCTCTTCTGGTACCAGCCGGGAGGACAGCAACCGGGTCGGCGACAGGCGTCGCCTGGCAACCAAGTGCCGCCGCGCCGCTCGCAACGGCCGGGGGCCCGGACACCGGAGGATCAGTCCAGTGCGACCGCTGGATGAGCCCGGACAATGAGCAATCCGTACCAGCGCCCGTTTGGGTAACCCACGTGAGCGGTTGGTCCCCATGCTTCCTGTGCACCCGGGGACCGACCGCTCGTCACAGTGAGCCGGAAGTTCAGCCAGCTGAAGGGTGGGCCGGTGCGGGTCCGGATTCACTCGTCGGTCAGCAGATAGTGGATGCCAGCAATTTCGGCGATGCGCCGAAGCTCGGGCGACGGCTCGCGTAGGCGGAAGGCCACACCGGCCTTGTCGGCCATAGCACGGGCACGCAGCAAAGCTGCCAGGCCCGTCGAATCGATGAACCTGAGAGCGCGGGCATCGACGGTGATCAATCCTGGGTGAGTCTCGAGTGCTTCGCTGACACAGGCCCGGAACCGCGGCACACCGCTCAGGTCGAATTCACCCTCGATGATGATGACGGTCTCGGTGCCGTGGCCAGACGAGCGACGACGCGGCCACCAAGACGGACGACTCATTGGCCGGCGGGACCGCGGTGGGCTTCCTCGAGCTGTAGTAGCTGGTGGACCACCTCCGCGGTCACCGGCTGGAGGCGGTTGAGTGGGGTGCGGTCACTGGTTGGCCGTCCTGTCCAGGTGGGCGTTCGTGCTCGGCCCCGACGTGGAGCT
>DASSDL010000004.1:0-24663 GCA_035697145.1 Acidimicrobiales bacterium | reverse complement strand
TGGCGGGTGCGCCGGATGGTGGTGGCTACACCGCCGCTGGGTAGCCACCGTGCAAGCTCGGGCGAGTGCTGGTGGAGGGGGAGCACCGACACCGAGCGCTGCAGCGGCACCCTAAGGGGAAAGGGTGGCGTCGCGGTGAGTCCGGGATGAACGTTCGGTGTCGGGGTTCGGAAGATCAGATGGCCGGAGGCTCCCGGGCCCACCCGCGGGTCAGTGGGGGAAGTCCTCGCCCGTGTACGGCTTTCGCTCGACCAGCACGAGCCAGTTGCCCGAGTTGTCCCGCAGGATCGCCTCGACGCCGTAGGGCCGGTCGGCGGGTTCCTGGATGAAGGTCACGCCCCTGGCGGCGAGCTCGTGGTGGGTCTTGCGGCAGTCGTCGGTGGCCAGACCGACGGCGTGCAGGGAGCCCTTGTCGAGCATCCTCCGGAAGGTCGCGGCGTCCTCCTCGTCGAGGGGCGGCCCGGGCTTCATGAGTGTGAGCTCCAGCTCGGGATGATCGGCGTGGCAGACGGTGAGCCAGCGGTAGCCGTCGCCCATCGTGATGTCGGTGTGCTCCTGGAAACCGAGCTGGTCGATGTAGAAGGCCTTGGCCTCGTCCTGGTCGGTCACCCACACGGTCGCAAGTGAGACGTTCGTGATCATTTCCGCGAACCTACGGGTCATCCGGTGGCGTGTGCTTCTCCCAGGTTGCTGTCCTGCGCTGGTCCCGGATCTCCCCAGGTGTCGATGCCGCGCATGAACAGGAAGCAGCCCGGTATGTGCGGTCCGCCCCGCACCGCCCACCGATCGCGGTACTGGGTCGGGGACTCACCCACCAGCTCCCGAAAGCGTGACGAGAACGATCCGAGGCTGGCGAACCCCACCATCATGCACACCTCGGTGATGTTGAGGTTGGCCGATCGCAGCAGGTCCTGGGCCCGCTCGATCCGGCGGCGGGTGAGATAGCGCATCGGGGTCTCGCCGTAGGTCTCGGTGAAGCACCGGGCGAAGTGGTACTTCGACACGTGGGCCGCGCCCGCCAACACGTCGAGGTCGAGCGGCGAGCCGTACTGGCTGTCGGCCAGGTCCCTGGCGTTGCGTAGGTGCGGCAGCAGGGAGGCGGGAACCACCTCCGGCAGTGTGGCCGCGAACTGGTCGTAGCCGTGCGGCATATGACCGCATAGCTACGACCAGAACGTCTTTGGCGTTGACGAAAACTCATTGGACTTCTATGAAATAGCTCATGAGTCGCTATGAGGACGCGGTAGCCGCCATCGGCGCCGGACGACGGGGGATCATCACCGAGAGGCTGGTTCGGGGTGCCGCGGTGCCACTTCACGCGCTCGACACACTGCGATCCCGCGGAGTGCTCATATCGCTGGGCAGAGGCGTGGATCGCCTCCGAGACCATCCCTTCGACTTCTGGTCGCAGTGCCAGGCCGCACTCGATCTAGCCGGTCCGGGAGCGGTGCTGGGCCTGCGGACGGCTGCTCGCCTCCACGGCTTCTACGCCTACCGCCGGTCAAGTGCGGTCGAACTACTCGTGTTGCGGGGCCGCGATGAGCGGACCAGCATCGGCCGCATCGTCCAGACCCGGCTGCTGCCGCCGCAGCACGTGATGGAAGTCGACAGCTTCCCGGTGACCACCGTGGCCCGGACGTTTTTCGACCCGTGCGGTGACCCCGACCCCGGCCTGCGACGGCGCGGCGGTCACCCCGCACACGAGAAGAAGATGGCTCGCGTCTAAAACGACGCTGCGGGTCGTCGAGGCCTCGGCTTCGTTCAGGAGGTCGCCGTTCTCGCCGTTCTGGCCAGACGGGGACGGCGTGGCACCCGTCTCGTGAGGCGGCTGCTCCTCCGCTTCGGTCCGCGGTACGTGCCGACTCGATCCGACACGGAGAGTCTGTTCTTCGAGCTCGTCGCCGCCTTCGGACCGCCCGAGCCGGAGAAGCAGGCGGTCGTGACCGACATCGAGGGTTGGATCGGTACGGTCGACTTCCTGTGGCGGGCCGAGCGCGTCATCGTCGAGATCGACTCGACTTGGCACGACGGTCCGCTCGATCAGGAGCGTGAGGAAGAGCGAGACCTGCGCGCGGAGGCCGCCGGATATGTCGTCTGCCGCTACCGATATCGCCACCTCGTCGACGAGCCGAACCGGGTCCACCGCGAACTGGTCGTAGCTATGCGGCGTATGACCGTATGGCTACGACCAGAACGAGATTCAGCGGTACGCGCCCGGTCCGGTGAGCATGCCACGGTGCCAGCGGCGCGGCGTGGCCAACACGGCCCGGGGATAGTCCTCGAACAGCCAGCGGGCGAAGTTGCGGCGGGTCCAGCCGGTGGCGCCCGCCAGCCGCAACCCCACCCGCACCCCTCGGCGGTGGCGCACCGCCCGGATGAGCAGCGTCGACATGCGGTGGTCGGCCACGAGCGACCGGCGTACGGACCGGCGGTACCGCGCCGTGACCACGCCGGGTGGCTCGCCGGCGATGCCGCAGGCGCCGACGATGGCTTGGGCGGCCAGGACGCCGCTCAACAGCGCCTGCCCGATGCCCTCGCCGGTGAGCCGGTCGCTGGCCGCGGCGGCGTCACCCACGAACAGCGTGCGGCGGCCGGTGAGCACCGCCTCGTCGATGCGGGCGGGTATGGGCCAGGCCCGGTGCGGTGCCTCCGGCGTGGCGTCCTCGCCCACCACCCGACGGATGTGCGGACGGTCGAGCAGGTCTCGCCAGATGCCGGCCATGTCCTGGACGCGCTCGACCCGCTCACCCCGGACGATGCCGAAACCGACGTTGGCCCGGCCGCCTGGCAGCGGGAAGGACCAGGCGTAGCCGGGCAGCAGGTCGGGCTCGAACCACACGAACAGCTCGCGTGCGGCTCGGGGACCGACGCCGCCGAAGTACTGGCGAAAGGCGTGCCATTCACCCCGGTACCCGGGCGCGGCCAAGCCCAGGTGCTTGCGGGTGGGCGACCACATGCCGTCGGCGGCGACGGCGTAGGCCGCGGTCAACTCACCCACACCGTCGACGCTGATCGCCACGTGGTCGTCGTGCTCGGCCGCCCCCACACAGGCGTGTCCGTCCAGCACCTTGACCCCGGCGGCGCGTGCCTCGTCGAGCAGCGCGGCGTCGAGGTCGGTCCGGCGGGCCACCGCCGCGTACGTCCCCCGGCCCCGGGGAAGCGGGAACGACACCTCGGGCCCGGCCGGTGCCCGTACGACCACGTCGTCCACGCGCTGCCAGGAGGCGACGCGACCGGGCTCGAGCCCCAAGCCCTCAAGGAGGCGCAGCGCCCCGGTCGTGATCCCGTCGCCACACACCTTGTCGCGGGGGAACCGCGCCCTGTCGACCAGCGTCACGGCCCGCCCGGCGCGGGCCAGGCCCATGGCCGCCGCCGATCCGGCGGGCCCCCCTCCGATCACGACGACGTCGGCAGCGGGCACCCGCCAACGCTACGCGCTCAACAGGGCTCGTCCGGTCCCGGGCGGTACGTGGCACGGAAGGTGTCGGTGACGGGCGCCTTGTCCGGGTAGGTGATCCGGCGGGTGGTGGTGACGACCTGGCAGTTGCCCGACGACGACTCCGAGATCCCCACCTGTTCGCCGCTGGCGTACGGCGCCGACCACATCGTCACGGTGACGCTGGTGTCGGTGTACGAGGTGTCGATGAGGATGCCGTAGGGCGTGTCGTTGACGAAGGCCAGGTTCGGTGCCGGGTACCCCATTGTGGCTTCACGGCCGCGCGGGTACCGGGTGAAGTATTCGGAGTGGGCCTGGTAGGCGGTGATGTCGAGGCCGCAGAAGTAGGCGGCGTTGAAGGTGGTGGTGGCGAACTGGGATACGCCACCACCGACCTCGTCGACGTGCTTGCCATCGCGGATGGCGCCCGCCACCACGAAGCCCTTGTCGAGGGTGCGGGGTCCGACGGTGTCGTTCATCGAGAATTCCTGCCCCGGCAGAACCAGGGTGCCGTCGACGATGTCGGCGATGCGGTGGATGTTGGTGACCCGGGGCTCACCGGGGTTGTAATAGGTGGTGAACCCGGGACCGGCCGTGGTGGGAAGCCCGTTCCGCCAGGCGTTGTTGCCGCACACCGGCCGTTCCACGTGCAGCCCCTGCGCCGCCTCGGTGGTGAGGGCGGGTTCGGTCACGGTCGCCTCGAGCTCGGCACCCGGCTGGCCGTCGATCAGCGCCTTCCATACCCGGTCGGCGCTGTCGTCGCCGCAGCAGGTGACGCCCGACTGGGAGGGAACGACCGTGGGACCGTTGGCGCCGAGGACGACGCGGGCGTTCTCGGGTTGTGTGGCGACGTCCGCGAAGACTCCGGGCAGGGCCTTGGCGACGGCGTCCTTGTTGATGGCCAATCCGAGCTTGCCATCCTCGGCGGTCGGGCCGATCCAGGTGCGGAGCTGCCCGGCGGGCACGGTCTTCGTGGTCTCGGCCGCCGTGAGCTGCAGGCCGTTGGCGGTCATCTGGTTCGCGTCGTCGGCCAGCGCCTGTGCCTCCTCGTCGGTGAAGTTGGGGGCGACCGGCGCCGAGTCGACCTCGACCTCGATCGCACCCGTCCGTGACTCGGCGGCGGCCCCGGGCAGCTCGTCGACGAGCGTTTCGGTGTCGATCCCCTCGCCCGGGACGCCGGGCACCAGAGCCCACCCCTGCTGGCCGAGCGTGATGGTGGGGTCGCGTGCGGGAGTGAGGTCGGCGCCCTGGAGCTCCACCATCTTCGCGGTGGCCGTTGGGCCGCTGACCGTGTACTGGACCTCGACGTCGCGGGGCGTGAAGAACGACCGGAGCCAGGAGAACGGCTGCTGGAACAGGGGGTCGCCACGACCCACGTCGAGAGCTGCCTCCGATGTGGCCTGTTCGTCGAGGGCCAGACCGATCTCGCCTGCGGTCGCCTCGTAGGTCTTGTCGCCGCTGGTGATCCGGACCGGTCGGGCCGCCACCTCCTCGGCGATGCTGCTCATCACCTCGGGGAGCGATGCCTCGCCGAGCCCGCCGACGGGTCGGCCGGCCACCTCGACGTTGCGCCGCACCTGGCCTGACAGGGCGGCAGCGTCGATCGCCCAGGCGCCGAGCAGGAGCACCAGGGCGACCACCGGCAAGGCCGCCAGCGCCAGCACCCAGCGCGGGGGTCCCCCGTCACGACCGTTGCCGGATGGGCCGAAGTGGCGCCCGGCGGGCGGCTCCTCGTCGACGCCGGGGCGGCCGTTGCCGCCGCCGGCCGGCGTCCGTGACTCCGCGGGCACGGGGCCGCCGATGCGCGGGTTCGGGCCGGTGGTCCGGCCCTCGGCGGCGGCCGCCCCACCGAGGACCAGCGTCCGGTTGCCGTCGTCGCGGGGGCGGTCGTCGTCGGCGTCGCCCCCGTTGCCGGAGGCCTTGTCGTCCGTAGCCTCGTCGGCTCCGTCGTCGGGCAGGTCGAAGATCGGCGTCGCCCCGGTGGTCGCGTCGCTCGGAGCCGGGCCGCCCGCCGCCGGGTCGCCCGGGGCCGACGCGTGGGCGGCCGCGTCGCCGTTGGAGGGCTCGCTGTTGGAGGGCTCGCCGTTGGGCGGGTCCCCAGACGGCGGCGACTCCGCGGGCGCGTTGGCGCGCCCTTGTGCTTGGAGCTCTTCGTTGGGCGCCCCAGCGCCCGCCCGGCGAGGCGCGGGCGTGGCTTCATTCCCGTCCACTGGACACCACCCTGCCACGTCGGCGGGCGCGGTTCTAACCGCCCTCGACCACACCCCGCGCGAAAACGGGATCTGTTACGGGATCGTCATGGGCGAGCGGTGCGCGGGTCGGTGTCGTCGTCGAGCTCGCGCGGATGGTCGGATGCGATGTGATCCTGGAGCTCGTTGCGCGACCCGAACCGCAGCTCGCAGTAGGGGCACTGGTGCACGTCGATCACGCCATCCAGTGTCGCGCTGCTACGTTCCCAGCGGTTGGAAATCAGGCGGTACCGCCGAAAGGGGACGTGGTCGATGGGCATCTGTGACGATCGAGTCGCGATCGTGACCGGGGCGGGCCGGGGCATCGGGCGCGAGCATGCGCTGTTGCTCGCCGCCCAAGGGGCCAAGGTGGTCGTCAACGACCTCGGTGGTGGGATGGACGGCACGGGCAGCGATGTGGGCCCCGCCCACGAGGTGGTCGACGAAATCACTACGCAGGGTGGTCAAGCGGTCGCCAACACCGACGACGTCAGCGACTTCGCCGGCGCCGAGAAGCTGATCGGCACGGCCATCGAGGCGTTCGGGCGCCTCGACGTCCTCATCAACAACGCCGGGATCCTGCGCGACCGCATGCTCGTCAACATGAGCGAGGCCGAGTGGGACGCCGTCATCAGGGTCCACCTCAAGGGCACGTTCGGTCCTTCGCACTTCGCCGCCAACCACTGGCGGGAGCGGTCCAAGGCAGGCGACGAGATCGACGCCCGCATCGTCAACACGTCGTCACCGTCGGGCATCTACGGCAACGTCGGTCAGACCAACTACGGCGCCGCCAAGTCCGGTATCGCCGCGTTCACGATCATCGCCGCCAAGGAGCTGGCCCGCTACGGCGTCACCGTCAACGCCGTCGCCCCGGCGGCCCTCACGCGGATGACCGCCGACCTGGGCATGGGCCAGCTGCCCGACGAGGGCAAGGAGGAGATGTCCCCTCAGCACATCGCCCCGATCGTGTGCTGGTTGGCCAGCCCGCTGTCGGCGGGCGTCACCGGGCGGGTGTTCGACGTGAGCGGCCGGATGATCTCGGTGTCCGAGGGCTGGCACCGGGGGCCGTCGATCGAGAAGCCCGACGCCGACCCCGAGGTCCTTGGCCATGCGATAGCCGATCTGGTCGCGCAGGCCCGCCCCAACGCCAACATGTTCGGCTACGACGAGACCTGAGGGGAGCCCCCATGCCCATCAACCACGACGCCATCGGTGCCAGGTCAGAGCCGGCCCGTCACACCTGGACCTCCAAGGACTGCCTGCTGTACGCGGTCGGCGTGGGCGCCGGCGCCGACGACCCGTCCCAGGAGCTGGCCTTCACCACCGAGAACAGCCAGGACGTCGACCAACGGGCGCTCCCCACCATGGCGGTTGTGCTCGGTGTCGGTGGCGGGGCCTTCGGTGCCCTCGGCAACTTCAACCCCGCCATGCTCGTCCACGGCGAGCAGTCGATCTCGCTGGCGCGCGAGATCCCCGTCGAAGGCGAGGTCGAGTCGATCACCGAGATCGTGGGCATCTACGACAAGGGGTCGGGGGCGCTGGTGGTCGCCGAGTCGACCTCGACCCTGGTCGCCGACGGCGAACCGCTGTTCACCAACCGCTCGGGCCTGTTCATCCGGGGCGAGGGTGGCTGGGGTGGCGACCGCGGCCCGTCGACGTCCTTCGCCGTCCCCGACCGGGCACCCGACCACGAGGTCACCTACCAGACGCGCATCGACCAGGCGCTGACCTACCGGCTGTCGGGCGACCGCAACCCGCTGCACTCCGACCCCAAGTTCGCGGCCTTGGCCGGCTTCCCCCGGCCGATCCTCCACGGGCTGTGCACGTACGGCTTCACAGGCCGGGCGTTGCTGCACACCCTGTGCGGCGGCGACCCCGCGCGTTTCCGCTCCATGAGCGGGCGCTTCTCCAGCCCCGTGTTCCCGGGCGAGGCGCTCACCGTGCGGACGTGGCGCGAGGGCGGGGGCCAGGCCCTGTTCCAGACCGTGGGACCCGACGGGCGAGTGGTCCTCGACGCGGGTTCGGTCGGTTTCGACGAGACCTAGAACAGCCGCAGGGCATCGGGCTCGATGCCCCTCAGCACGTCGTAGTCGACCTCGACGCACGCGATGTCGCGCTGGGCCGCCAGCACCCGGGCCTGGGGCTTGATCTGTTGGGCGACGAACACGCCGCGCACCGGGCGGAGCCTGGGGTCGCGCTCGAGGAACTCGAGGTAGCGCGCCAGCTGCTCGACGCCGTCGATCTCCCCGCGGCGCTTGATCTCGATGGCGACGGCGTTCCCCTCGCCGTCGCGGCACAGCAGGTCGACGGGGCCGATGTCGGTCGGGTACTCCCGGCGGACGAGACGCAGCCCGGGGGCGATGGCACCGCAGTTGGCGGCCAGCAGCTCCTGCAGGTGGGACTCGACGCCGTCCTTCCACAGCCCGGGGTCGACACCGAGGTCATGGCTGGAGTCGGAGACGACGTCGTGGAGCGTGATCGTGAGGGTCTCGCCCTTGGGGGAGCGGACGGTCCAGACCACGTGACCCCCGTCGTCGACCGACTCGGTGACCGTGTTGGGTGCGTTCATCCAGTTGAGCGGCTTGTAGGCACCGCCGTCGGCGTGAACCGCCACGCAGCCGTCGGCCTTGACCATGATCAGGCGCGGGGCCAGGGGCAGGTGGGCCTCGAGCCGGCCCGCGTAGTCGACGGAGCAGCGGGCGACGATCAGGCGCATCGCCGGCGAGGCTAACTACGCCCCGTCCGCCGCTGTGACAGGTTCCGCCGAATGGTCTCCCGGCGCTGCTGCAGCTGCCGATGGGTCAGGCCTTCGGTGGACTCGTCCAGGCCGAAGCTGGCCTTGACCCCGGTCATGTCGAGCTCGATGCCGCGGGGGTCGATGCCAACGTCGGCGGCGATGCGGTCGCCGTGGTGGGTGGCGAAGTAGATCGAGATGGCGGCGATCTCGCCGAAGATGTCGAGGTCGGGCGCCAGGCGGGCGATGGCTCCGTCGAGGAACACGAGGTTCTTGACGAACAGCATCAGCTCCTTGGGGAAGCGGGCGCCGATGCCCAGCAGTGCCTTCATCACCTGCTGGATCTCCGCCACCAGCTGCTCGCCCGACATGGTCGTGGGGTCGACCGGCGGCTGGTCGAGGTGGAGCTCGCGCACCACCCGCTCCAGATCGGTGTCGGGCGGCAGCGCGCCCAGGTCGCGCAGGGCGGCCAGCTGCGCCAGGACGTCATTGCCGGCACCGCCCATGAGCAGCCGCAGGAACGCCTGGCGGCGGACCTCGTCGAGCCGCCCGGTGATGCCGAAGTCGAGCAGCGCCGTGCGTCCGTCGGGCTGGACGAAGAGGTTCCCGCCGTGGAGGTCGCCGTGGAAGATCCCCTTGAGGATCGCCCCCTCGAGCGTGGCGATCATGCCGGTGCGGATCACCGCCTCCGTATCCACCCCGGCGCCGCGCATGCCCACCACGTCGTCGAAGCGGAAGCCGTCGAGCCGCTCCATGACCAGCACGCGCCGGGTGACCAGCTCTGGGTGGGGCCGGGGCACGACGTAACCCCGCTGGCCGAGCTCGGCGAAGGTGCGGGCCAGGTCCACCATGTTCTCGGCCTCCAGCCGGAAGTCGAGCTCCTCGGCGATGGTCTGGGCGAACAGCTCGACCAGCGCCGGTGGGTTGGCCAGCGCGGTGACCGGAATGCGTCCCACCAGCTTGGGCGCCAGCCACGCCATGACCCGCAGGTCGTCGCGCACCAGCCGGGCGACCGTCGGCCGCTGAACCTTGACCACCACGTTCTCGCCGGTCCGCAGGGTGGCCGCGTGGACCTGGGCGATGGAGGCGGCGGCCAGCGGGCTGCGGTCGATCCAGCGGAACGTCTGGTCCAGCGGCCGACCCAGGTCCTCCTCGATGACCTGGCGCACGACCCGGAACGGTTCGGCCGGGACCTGGTCGCGGCACAGCTTGAACTCGTCCACCAGCTCGGCTGGGAAGATGCCCTCGCCCGAGGAGATGATCTGCCCGAGCTTGATGTACGTCGGCCCCAGGCGCTCCGCGGCCACGCGCAGGCGGCGGGAGATGCCGGCCCGGCGGACCTCCGGCACGCCCGACCGCTTCTCCCGCAACGCCCACAGCCCCAAGGCGGCGCCCAGCCGGCGGGTGACGGTGAGCACACGGCGCCCGGGCGGCCACCGCCGGGGGCGGGTGAGCCGGGGCACCTCGGCCACCACCCGCGCCCGCAGGTCGGCAAGGTCGCGCCGCCAGGCGAGCGCCCCGGGGTCGTCGAGCGTCCACGGCGGGCTGTCACTGAAGCTGCCGGCGTCCAAGTCGGTGGGGACGACCATCGACGTGAGTCTGACCGACGCTTGCGGGAATGGCACCTCAGGTCCGCACGTGCCCGTTCGTGACGGGGACGCCCTCGGCTCTGAGCCTCCTGGCATGCTCGGTCTCGTGCCCCGGGACCAGCCGGCCGGTGGACGTGACCACCCGCCACCACGGCAGGTCCAGGTCGCTGGTGGCGAGGATGCGGCCGACGGCGCGGGCCCGTCCGGGGTAGCCGGCCTCGGCGGCGACCTCCCCGTAGGTCACCACGTCACCCGGCCGGAGCGAGGTGAGCACAGCCACCACCGCCTCCTCGAAGGGCGTCAGATCCGACATCGGGAGCAACCTAGAGTTCCGCCCATGCGGACGCTGACGGGCGAGGAGATCGCGAGCCACGCCGACCGCGTTGCCGAGCAGGGCTGGACCGTGGTCGAGGACGCCATCGAGCCGGACCTGGTCGACGAGCTGACCGAGGCGCTCGGCCGCCTGGAGCGCGATCTGGCGGTACTGCCGGCCGAGAACGCGTTCGAGGGGACCCGGACCGTGCGCATCTACAACCTGCTGGTGCACGGCGAGGTGTTCGCCCGGGTGCCGGTTCACGCCAACGTGCTGCCGCTGGTGGAACGGGTGCTCGACCCCGGTTGCCTGCTGTCGTCGCTGTCCTCCATCGCCATCGGCCCCGACGAGACCCCACAGCCGATCCATTCCGACGATCAGCTCATCCCCATCCCCAAGCCCCACCCGCCGGTGGTCTGCAACTCGATGTGGGCCCTCACCGACTTCACCGAGGCCAACGGCGCCACGCGGCTCGTGCCGGGAACGCATCTCGGTCCGTCACCCGACTTCGGCCGGGACTACGACTCGATACCGGCCGAGATGGCGCGGGGGAGCGTGCTGGTCTGGAACGGCAGCCTCTGGCACGGCGGCGGCGCCAACACCACCGACCAGCGGCGCATCGGCCTCGCGTGCAACTACTGCGCCGGCTACATACGGCAGCAGGAGAACCAGCAGCTCGGCGTCCCCCGCGACGTTGCCCGGCGGTTCGACGAGCGCCTGCAGCGCCTCTGCGGCTACGGCATCTACAGCGGCCTCATGGGGCACATCGACAAGCACGATCCGATCGAGCTGCTGCGGGACGGCGACGGCGCCGGCATGGTCTGGGACCAGATCTGACCCGCCGGGTCACCCGATCCCGTCAGCCGTCGCCGCAGCCGAAATCACCCGCTCGGCCAACTCGGGGCGGCAGATCAACAGGTCGGGGAGGTACGGATCCGGCCGGTTGTACACCAGCGGGGTCCCGTCCAGGCGCGACGCATGCAGCCCCGCGGCACGGGCCACGGCCACCGGGGCCGCCGAGTCCCATTCGTGCTGGCCCCCACTGTGGGCGTAGACCTCGGCCTCACCCAGCACCACCGCCATTGCCTTGGCGCCCGCCGAACCGAGCGTGACCAGCTCGCCGCCGAGCGCCTCGGCGATCTGTGTCGCCTCGGCCGGGGGGCGGCTGCGGCTCACCACGACCCGGACCGGCCCGGTCCATGCGGTGGGCGGACTGGGCGGCGTCGCCGTGGCCAGAGTCAGGCCCCGGGCGGGTAGGGCGACGGCACCGGCGACCGGGTCGCCGTCGGCCACCAGCGCGACATGCACGGCCCAGTCGGTCCGGGGAACCTCGCGGAACTCGCGGGTCCCGTCCAGCGGATCGACGATCCACACCCGCTCGGCCGCGAGCCGGGCCGAGTCCTGGACCCCCTCCTCGGACAAGACGGCGTCGTCCGGACGCAGCTCCCCCAGGCGGCGCATCAGGAGCTCGTGGGCGGCCCGATCGCCCTCGGCCCCGAGAGCCTCGCCGGCGACGCCGTCACCGGTGAGGCGGGCGCGCAGGTCGACCAGCATGTCGCCGGCCGCGGTGGCGAGCCGGGCGGCAATCGCGTGATCGTCGGTGCCGATGGCGGGCATGCTGTCCCCTGCATACCAGATCCGACGGAATTGCTTACCAAACAGGTCGCATTTAGCCTGACGCGGTTATGTCCACGAGCGCCCCGACGCAGCCCGACTACGAGTTGACGCACCTCCAGGCGCTGGAGGCCGAGGCGATTCACGTCATCCGTGAGGTGGCCGCGGAGTTCGAGCGTCCGGTGATGCTGTTCTCGGGGGGCAAGGACTCCGCGGTGATGCTGCACCTGGCGGTCAAGGCGTTCGCTCCCGCCCGGTTGCCGTTCCCGGTGATGCACGTGGACACCGGCCACAACTTCGCCGAGGTGATCGAGTTCCGCGACCGGCGGGTGGCCGAGCTCGGCGCTCGCCTGGTCGTGGCCAGCGTCCAGGACGCCATCGACGCCGGCAAGGTGGTCGCGGAGACCGGCCCCCGGGCCAGCCGCAACCGCATCCAGACGGTCCCGCTGCTCGAGGCCATCGAGTCGCACGGCTTCGATGCCGTGTTCGGCGGCGCCCGCCGCGACGAGGAGAAGGCTCGGGCCAAGGAACGCGTCTTCAGCTTCCGCGACGACTTCGGTCAATGGGACCCCAAGAACCAGCGGCCGGAGCTCTGGAACCTCTACAACGGGCGGTATCGCAAGGGCGAGCACATCCGTGTGTTCCCGCTGTCCAACTGGACGGAGCTCGACATCTGGCAGTACGTCGCCGCCGAGGACGTGGAGCTGCCGTCGATCTATTTCGCGCACACCCGGCGGGTGTTCCAGCGCGACGGCATGTGGCTGGCGGAGTCGCCGTGGGTCACGTTGCTCGACGGCGAGGAGGTCGAGGAGCGCACCGTCCGTTTCCGCACCGTGGGCGACGCCACCTGCACCGGCGCCATCGAGTCGCCTGCCGCCACGCTGGCGGCGATCATCGAGGAGACCGCGGTCACACGCATCACCGAGCGGGGCGCCACCCGGGCCGACGACCGCATCAGCGAGGCCGGCATGGAGGACCGCAAGCGCGAGGGCTACTTCTGATGGAGCTCTTGCGGTTCGCCACCGCCGGGTCCGTGGACGATGGCAAGTCGACGCTCATCGGCCGGCTGCTCTACGACTCCAAGGCGATCTTCGAGGACCAGCTCGAGGCGGTCGAGCGCACCAGCCTGGCCCGTGGCGACGCCTACACCGATCTGGCCCTGCTCACCGACGGCCTGCGAGCCGAGCGTGAGCAAGGCATCACCATCGACGTCGCCTACCGCTACTTCGCCACCCCCAAGCGGAAGTTCATCATCGCCGACACCCCCGGGCACATCCAGTACACGCGCAACATGGTCACCGGCGCGTCGACCGCCGACCTGGCGCTGGTGCTCATCGACGCCCGCAGGGGCGTGCTCGAGCAGTCCCGCCGCCACGCCTTCCTGGCCACGTTGCTGGGCATCCCCCACCTGGTGGTGTGCGTCAACAAGATGGACCTGGTCGGCTGGTCGCAGGAGCGCTTCGAGGAGATCAAGGCCGAGTTCCGCAGCTTCGCCATGCGCCTCGACGTGCACGACCTGTCGTTCATCCCCATCTCGGCCCTGCACGGCGACAACGTCGTGGAGCGGTCGGCCAACATGGACTGGTACGAGGGGACATCGCTGCTGCACCACCTCGAAGAGACCCACATCGCCAGCGACCGCAACCTGATCGACGCCCGCTTCCCGGTGCAGTACGTGGTACGCCCGCAGGACCAACACAACCACGACCTGCACGACTACCGGGGCTATGCCGGCACGGTTGCCGGCGGGGTGCTCAAGCCCGGCGACGAGGTGGTGGTGCTGCCCTCGGGCCTCACCACGACGATCGCCGCCATCGACAGCGCCGACGGCGCGGTGGCGGAGGCGTTCGCCCCCATGGCGGTCACGGTGCGGCTGGCCGACGACGTGGACGTGTCCCGGGGCGACATGATCTGCCGGGTCCGCAACCGCCCCCACGTGGGCCAGGACATCGAGGCGATGCTGTGCTGGCTGACCCCGCAGGGCGACCTGCGAGCGGGCGCCAAGCTCGCCATCAAGCACACCACCCGCTGGGGCCGGGCGCTGATCAAGGACCTGCAGTACCGCCTCGACATCAACACCCTGCACCGCGACGAACACGCGGGCACGCTGGCGCTCAACGAGATCGGGCGGGTGAGCCTGCGCACCACCGTGCCGCTGTTCTTCGACGAGTACCGCCGCAACCGCGCCACCGGCAGCTTGATCCTGGTCGACGAGGCCACCAACAACACGGTGGGCGCCGGCATCATCCTCGGTCCCACCGGGGTGGCGTGACGGCGGACGTCGTCTGGCACGCCGGATCTGTGGCCCGGACCGACCGACCGTCGGCGGGCACGACGATTTGGTTCACCGGTCTTTCGGGCTCGGGCAAGTCGACGGTGGCAGCCGAGGTCGAGCGGTCGCTGGTTGCGGCCGGCCGGCCCGCGTACCTGCTCGACGGCGACAACCTGCGGCACGGGTTGAACGCCGACCTCGGATTCTCCGCCGGCGACCGCACCGAGAACATCCGGCGGGTGGGCGAGGTCGCCCGGCTGTTCGCCGACGCCGGGGTGGTGGCGCTGGTGCCGGTCATCAGCCCCTACCGAGCCGACCGGGAGCGGGCCCGGGCCATCCACGAGGCGGTCGGCCTGCGGTTCGTGGAGGTGTTCGTCGACACGCCGCTCGAGCTGTGCGAGTCGCGCGACCCCAAGGGCCTCTACGCCAAGGCCCGGGCGGGCGAGATCGTCGGCTTCACCGGCATCGACGATCCCTATGAGGCCCCCGAGCGTCCCGACCTACGGCTCACGCCCGCCGACGGCGATCCGCTGGCCCAGGCGGCATTGGTCCTGGGCGTGTTGGACGGTCTGTGACGTCGGCGGGACGCGTCACACACCGACGGCCTAAATCGTCGTGGATAGGGGTACGACACGCGAAGGAGGACGACCATGCCGACCACCACGACCGGCTACTTCGCCCCGATCAAGTCCGCCAAGACCATCAGGCTGATCACCTACCGCCGGGACGGCACCCCGGTGAGCACTCCGGTGCACGTCGTCGCCCACGACGATGTGGCTTACATCCGGACGTTCGACCCCTCCGGCAAGCTCAAGCGCATGCGCAACAACCCCGAGGTCGAGGTGGCGCCGAGCACCGTGAGGGGTCGCGTCACGGGAGAGAGCCGCGTGGCCAGGGCGCGCATCCTCGCCGGCGAGGAGTCCGACGCCGCCGGCCGGGCGCTGGCCGGCAAGTACCCGATCCTGCACGGCCGGCTGATCCCCTGGTTCCACCGCCGCAAGGGCCTGGTGACCACGAACGTCGAGCTGACGCCGCGGTAGCGGCGCCCTACCTCACAAGCGGCTTGTACTTGATGCGGTGGGGTTGGTCGGCCTCGGCGCCCAGTTGCTTGCGGCGCCAGGCCTCGTATTCGCTGAAGTTGCCCTCGAACCAGCGCACCTGGCTGTCGCCCTCGAACGCCAGGATGTGCGTGGCGATGCGGTCGAGGAACCAGCGATCGTGGCTGATGATCGCTGCGCACCCGGGGAACGCCTCGAGCGCGTCCTCCAGCGCCCGCAGCGTGTCCACATCCAGGTCGTTGGTGGGCTCGTCGAGCAGCAGCACGTTGCCGCCCCGGCGCAGCACCTTTGCCAGGTGCACCCGGTTGCGTTCACCCCCCGAGAGCACGCCCACCGGCTTCTGCTGGTCGGAGCCCCGGAAGTTGAACGAGGCCACGTAGGCCCGGCCGTTGACCTCGCGACCCCCGACCTTCAGCAGGTCGTGGCCGCCGGTGATCTCTTCGTACACGGTGTTCTCGGCGCCGAGCGCGTCGCGGGACTGGTCCACGTAGGCGAGCTCGACCGACGACCCGATGGTGATCGCGCCGCGGTCTGGGCCCTCGGCACCGGTGAGCACGCGGAACAACGTGGTCTTGCCCGCGCCGTTGGGCCCGATGATCCCGACGATGCCGGCCGGTGGTAGCGAGAACGACAGGGCGTCGATCAGCAGCCGGTCGCCGTAGCCCTTGGACAGGCCGTCGACCTCGATGACCTGGTTGCCGAGGTGGGGCCCGGGCGGGATGTGGATCTGCAGCTTGTCGGGCCCTCGATCGACGCGCTCGGCCTCGGCCTGCAGCTTCTCGTAGGCGGCGAGCCGGGCCTTGCCCTTGGCCTGGCGGGCCTTCGGCGCCATGCGGACCCACTCGAGCTCGCGCTCCAGAGTTCGCTTGCGGGCGCTGTCGGCCTTCTCCTCCTGCTCGAGGCGTGCCCGCTTCTGCTCCAGCCAGCCGGTGTAGTTGCCCTCGAACGGGTAGCCGCGGCCCCGGTCGAGCTCCAGGATCCACCCCGCCACGTTGTCGAGGAAGTAGCGGTCGTGGGTGATGGCGACCACGGTGCCGTGGTAGTCCCGGAGGAAGCGCTCCAGCCACGCCACCGACTCGGCGTCGAGATGGTTGGTGGGCTCGTCGAGCAGGAGTAGGTCCGGGCGTGACAGCAGGAGCCGGCAGAGCGCCACCCGGCGTCGCTCGCCCCCGGAGAGTGTGGTGACATCGGCGTCGCCGGGCGGGAGTCGGAGGGCGTCCATGGCGACGTCGACGGTGCGCTGCAGGTCCCAGGCGCCGGCGGCGTCGATCTTGGCCTCGAGATCGGCCTGGCGGGCGCCGAGCTTCTCGTAGTCGGCGTCGGGGTCGGCCCAGCCGGCCATGACCTCGTCGTAGTCGGCGAGCAGCGCCGCCACCTGGCCGACGCCGTCCATCACGTTGCCCTGGACGTCCTTGGCGGCGTCGAGCTGCGGCTCCTGCTCCAGCATGCCCACCGAGAACCCAGGCGTGAGCCGGGCCTCACCGGTGTAGCCGTCGTCTACGCCGGCCATGATCCGCAGCAGTGACGACTTGCCGGCCCCGTTGGGCCCGAGCACGCCGATCTTGGCACCCGGGAAGAAGGCCAGGGTGATGTCCTTCAGCACCTCCCTGTCGGGAGGGTGGAAGCGACTCACCCTGCGCATCGTGAAGATGAACTGCGCGCTCATTGTGCGTGCCGACGGTATCGGCTACGCCGATCAGGCCCGAATCGGGCTCAGGCAGCCCGGATGGACTGGATCTGGTCCAGGTGGACGACCACGTCGTCGTCGTCGACGATGAACCAGGCGCTGTCCTTCACGCAGGACAACAGCCGGCCGCGCCAGAGGGTGGCGGCCGTGCGGACGATCACATCGATGCCCAGCAAGGGACGGAGCGCTTGGGGAGTCAGGGGAGGGCGGTCGACGGCGATGCTCGGGCGCATGCTGACCTCCTGCGCGGGGGCTGTACCCGGGTTTACACGTGCTCGTTCGTCGCCGGGTGGATACCCGGATGACCCGAGTCGAGAATGCCGGCTCGCCGGTACCATCGGTGACCGTGGGTGACGTACCGCAAGCGACCGACTCGACCACCACACTCGGGCCCAACGCCTGGCTGGTCGACGAGATGTACGAGCAGTACCTCGACGACCCCGCCTCGGTGAGCGAGAGCTGGCGAGACTTCTTCGCCGACTACAAGCGTGACGTCGACCAGCAAACGACAGCGTCCAACGTGGCGACCGCCCCGCCCCTGCCGACGTCCCCGCCGCCCACGGTGGCGGCTCCGACATCGCCCGCCCCCGCCAACGGGGCCCAGCCGGTGCCGGCGCCGGCGGAACCCACCGCCCCCGCCACCCCCGCTCCGGCCGCCGAGGAGCCGCCGGGCGAGCCGCTGCGGGGAGCCGCCGCACGGATCGTGCAGAACATGACGGCCAGCCTCGAGGTGCCCACCGCCACCGGCTTCCGCGACGTGCCGGCGAAGCTGCTCGAGGTCAACCGCCGGATCGTCAACGGCTACCTGGGCCGAACCCGCGGCGGGAAGGTCAGCTTCACGCACATCATCGGCTATGCGGTGGTGCGGGCGATCGCCGACACGATGCCGGTGATGCGGTCGACGTTCACGACCGACGCCGATGGCAAGCCGCGGGTCGTCCGCCAAGAGCACGTGAACCTGGGGCTCGCGGTCGACGTCGAGAAGTCCGACGGCAGCCGCACACTGCTGGTGCCGGTCATCCGCGAAGCCGACAGCCTGGACTTCCGCGGCTTCTGGGGATCGTACGAGGAGATGATCCGCAAAGTCCGATCCAACAAGCTCAGCCCCGACGACTTCGCCGGGGTCAACGTCACCCTCACCAACCCGGGCACGATCGGCACCGTCCAGTCGGTGCCGCGGCTCATGCCCAACCAGGGGGTGATCGTGGGGGTCGGCGCCATCGACTATCCCGCCGAGTGGCGGGGCGCCGACCCCGTCCTGCTGGCCGAGCTGGGTGCCTCCAAGGTCGTCACGGTCACGTCCACCTACGACCACCGGATCATCCAGGGGGCCGAGTCGGGCCTGTTCCTCAAGCGCATCGAGGAGCTGCTGCTGGGCGCCGACGGCTTCTACGACGACCTCTTCCAGAGCCTGGGCGTGCCCTACGAGGCGGTGAAGTGGCGGCGCGACGTCAATCCCATCGATCGCGAGCAGACGATGCTCGAGAAGCAGATGGCGGTGGCGACGCTGATCCGCGTGTACCGGGTGCGGGGACACCTCATCGCCGACCTCGACCCGCTGCGGTGGAAGGAGCCCCGGATGGCCCCCGAGCTCGACCCCGCCACCTACGGGCTCACCATCTGGGACCTCGACCGCGAGTTCCTGACCGGTGGGCTGGCGGGGCAGGACAAGCTGGCGCTCAGCGAGATCCTGCGCGTGCTGCGCGACGCCTACTGCCGCACGTCGGGCGTCGAGTACATGCACATCCAGGACCTCGACGAGCAGCACTGGATCCAGGAACACGTCGAGTCGGCCACCGCGCTCGACTTCGAGACCGAGGACCAGCGCCACATCCTCGGCAGGCTCAACGCCGCCGAGGCATTCGAGAAGTTCCTCGGCACCAAGTGGGTGGGCCAAAAGCGCTTCAGCCTCGAGGGCGGCGAGAGCCTCATCCCCGTGCTGGACGCCATCCTCGAGCAGGCGGCCGACGACGGGCTGGACGGGGCGGTCATGGGCATGTCGCACCGGGGCCGGCTCAACGTGCTCGCCAACATCGTCGGCAAGTCCTACGAACAGATATTCAAGGACTTCGAGGGCATCCCCGATCCCACGGCGGTGCAGGGCTCGGGTGACGTCAAGTACCACCTGGGCCAGGCCGGCAAGTTCCAGAGCCGGGCCGGCAAGGAGATCCCGGTCGAGGTGGCGGCCAACCCCAGCCATCTGGAAGCCGTCGACCCCGTGGTCGAGGGCATGGTGCGGGCCCGGCAGGACCAGATCAACGAGCCCGAGGCGTTCTCGGTGCTGCCCATCCTCATGCACGGCGACGCCGCCTTCGCCGGGCAGGGCGTGGTGGCCGAGACCATCAACATGAGCGACATCAAGGGCTACCGGGTGGGCGGCACGATCCACATCATCGTGAACAACCAGATCGGGTTCACGACCACGCCGGAGGCGGCCCGGTCGGGCTTCTACGCCAGCGACGTCGGCAAGATCGTGCAGGCGCCGATCTTCCACGTGAACGGCGACGACCCCGAGGCCTGCGTGCGCGTGGCCCGCCTGTCGTATGCCTATCGCCAACGCTTCCACAAGGACGTGGTGATCGACCTCGTCTGCTACCGGCGGCACGGGCACAACGAGGGCGACGATCCCAGCTACACGCAGCCGCTGATGTACGCCAAGATCGAGCAGCGGCGCTCCGTGCGGAAGCTCTACACCGAGTCGCTGGTCAAGCGGGGCCACATGTCCCTGGAGGAAGCCGAGCAGGCCCTCGACGACTTCCGCCAGAGGCTGCAGCAGGCGCTGGACGAGACCCGCCAGTCCGCCCCACCCCACGCAAGTCTGAAGGCCGCCGAGCCCCCGCCACCGGTGGGTGTCCTGCCGCACATCGAGACCGGCGTCGATCGGGCCGTTCTCGATCGGGTCTACGACCGGATGAGCCACTGGCCGGAGGACTTCAAGGCCCACCCGAAGCTGGCCAAGCAGTTCGAGACGCGGGACAAGATGGTGCGCGACCAGGGCGAGATCGACTGGGCCACCGCCGAGGCCCTGGCGTTCGGGTCGCTGCTGCTCGAGGGCACCGACATCCGGCTGACCGGGCAGGACTCCCGCCGCGGCACGTTCAGCCAGCGCCACGCCGTGTTGGTCGACCACACCGATGGCCACGAATGGGCCCCGCTGGCACACCTCGGTCCCGACCAGGGCAAGTTCTGGATCTACGACTCGCTGCTGTCGGAGTACGCGGGGCTGGGCTTCGAGTACGGCTATTCCGTGGCCAACAAGGAGGCCCTGGTGTGCTGGGAGGCGCAGTTCGGCGACTTCGTCAACGGCGCCAGCCCGATCATCGACCAGTACCTGGTGGCGGCCGAGGACAAGTGGGACCAGATCTCGGGCCTGGTGCTGCTGCTACCGCACGGCTACGAGGGCCAGGGCGCCGAGCACGCGTCGGCCCGCCTAGAGCGGTTCCTCACCCTGGCGGCCGAGGACAACATCCAGGTGGTCGACGCCACCACCGCCGGCCAGTACTTCCACGTGCTGCGCCGGCAGGTGCGCCGGGACGTGCGCAAGCCGCTGGTGATCTTCACGCCGAAGTCGCTGCTGCGGGCGCGGCCGGCGCGGTCCAAGATCGAAGAGCTGACCCGGGGCAGCTTCGAAGAGGTGCTCGACGACCCGTTCCTGAGCGACGCCGACGCCGGCACCGTACGGCGGCTGGTGTTGTGCTCGGGCAAGGTCGCCCACGAGGCCATGGCCGAGCGGACCAAGCGGGGTGCGCCGGTGGCGGTGGTGCGCGTGGAGCAGCTCTATCCGTGGCCGTACGACCGGCTGAGCGAGGTGGCGTCGAGGTACCCGAACGCTCGCCAGATCGTGTGGCTCCAGGAGGAGCCGTCCAACATGGGCGCTTGGGCCTTCGCCCAGGACCGTCTGGCCGAGCGCCTGGCTGACAGCCACGAGATCATCCGGGTGAGCCGCCACGAGTCCGGCAGCCCAGCCACCGGCTCCCACACCATCCACGTGCAGGAGCAGGAAGCCATCATCGACGCCGCCCTGTCGGTCGGTTAGCCGCCCGTCACCGGGCCCCGTCGCGGTGGCCGTCGAAGAAGTCGAGGATCACGGCGGTTGCGTCGATGACACCCGGCTGGCTGGTTGCCTCTGCCCGCGGCCACTGGTGGCCCCAGCCGGCGAGCGTCCACAGCTCGACCGCCGTGCCCTCTTCACACCCGGACCAGCGGGTGACCGCCAGGCCGGGGGTCGACTCGTCGACGGTTGGCTCGGCGTCGCAGCCGTCGAACGACGCCCACGCCGCCATGCGGTCGGGCACGGAGGGGTTGCCCAGGTCGAATCCCATGAGCGAGCTGCCGGTGTAGCCGGCGATGGGGTCGGCGTCGCCGTGGACGGCCAGCACCGAGATCGGGTCGTCGCCCGGGCAGGCGCCGCTGAGGTTGACGCCCGAGACCGGTGCGATGGCGGCGAACCGGTCTCCCAGCTCGCAGCCCAGCGTCGTGCTCATGCCGGCGCCGTTGGACATGCCGGTGGAGTACACGCGGCCGGCGTCGACGCAGTACTCGTCGCTGACGGTGTCGAGCAACGTGTCGATGAAGGCCACGTCGTCGGTTCCGAGGTCGGCGAGCGGGATCGTCGCGCCGTTCACGGTCACCTGGCCCGGATCCGACCCGAGGAAGTTCCAGAACGCCAGTCCTTCGAAGCCGGCGGTGCGGGCCGCGGCGGGAGCGCCGTCGGGCACCTCCAGCGGCGCCCCCTGGGGCGTCACCACGATGTAGCCCCGCTCGCCGGCGAGCGCCGGGAGGTCGGTGCTGGTGTCCTGGCTGCCGATGTCACCGCCGAACCCGTGCAGGTTGAACACCAGCGGTGCCGGCTCGGTGCCGTCGTATCCCGGCGGTAGGTGCACGACGTACTCGCGCTCGAGTCCGCCGACGGCCATGGTCCTCGGCGCCGGCCCGGCGTCGGTGCTGCGCCCCGGTTCGCACACGGCCTCGACCGGGTCGGCGCCCGCCGGCGCAACCGCATCGTCGCCCGGTGTGTCACTACCGCCCCGGCATCCGGCCATCACCACGAGGGCGACGGCAAGCCACGCAAGTCGACCGGTCACGGATCAACCGTAGATGTCGACGGGTGGTCAGCTCGGTGCAAGCCGACCCGAACCGGGCGCCAGTCAGGGCGCCGCTCTCCACGGCGCTCGCCACTCGGGGGCTTCCCAAGGCTCGGTGACGTAGACGGTCTCGCGGGCGACCTTGTCGCCACGAAACTCGAGAATGCTGACCCCGGGCAGCCACGGACCGCCGTCGTAGCTGATCGAGACCTCCGCGACCCACAATTCGCCGGCGCCGCGCAGGCTCCGGATCTCAAAGTCGACGGCCGCTGGGTACTGGCGCCGCCATTCCCGAAAGTTGTCTACTCCGTCGAACCGTTCTCCGGATTGAGGGAACTCCAGGACGGCATCGTCGTGGTAGATCTCGTGTGCGATGTCTTGATCGGTGCCGCTCGCGTTCAAGTAGCGCTCGATCTGTGCCCTTCTCTCCACATCGTCCATCCGCCCATAATTGCCTCGTCAGCCGAGCGTGCCCACGGTTCGCCGACTCCCGGCGTCGGCCAGGTCCGCTTCGGCCGCGGCGATCACGCGTTGGAGATGAAGACCGCGCTGCACGTCGAGCGGGTGACCGGTTCCACCGGCCACGGCCTCGGCGAACTCCCGGCGCAGGACGGCGAAGGCTTCGGGCCCGACGGCCGCGGCGCAGTCGACGCTGAGGGCGCCGGTCGGGCCGTATACGGCAGCACCGGCGACGTTAGGCTCGATGCCGGCGGTGTGGCACAGGGACGCCTCGCTGACCCGCCCGTCCTCGTGCTCCAGAAGGAGGCCGACCCAACCGAGGGAGGCACCGTGTGCTCGGACTGCCACCACGTGACCGAGGGCGGCGTCGAGCAGATCGATCACGTGGGGCCCGAGATCGAGGAGGGCACCACGCTCTAGCCGCCAGGGCGTGGCGAAGGGTCCGCCCAGCAACGCACCCGAAATGAACTCACCCCGACCGCCGATGACGTCGAGGCGTGCCGCCGCCTCGAGAAAGGCGCGCACAGGTGCGGCGTAGCGCCAGCTGAGCACCACCTGCGATACGACACCGGCCTCGCCCACCGCGTCGGCCAGGCGCAGGGCACCCTCGAGGTCCTCGGCGATGGGCTTCTCGAGTAGGAGGGCCCTGCCGCGGCGGGCAGCGGTGGTGGCCAGCTCGGCCTGTACCCCCGGCGGCACGGAGAATGCGACGGCCTCGCAGGCGTCGAGGAGATCCTCGTAGAGGCCGAAGGGCCGCACCCCGAGGCGGCTCGCCAGCTCGCTGGCCGCGTCGGGCCGGCGGGCCCACACGCCCACGAGGTGTGTCTCGGGCCCCGCTGCCAGCACCGGCCCGTGGACGAGCTGCGCCCACGGCCCCGCACCGACCAGTCCCACCTCGATCGCAGCCACGAGTGGTGACGCTAACGCGGCACAAGTGACATGCCGTCGGGGTGGACGGGAACGCCGGCTTGGCCTGGGGTCATTCTCTGGGTGGGGGTGGGGGTGCTCGGTTGGGGTGGGGTGGGGTGGTGGTGCGGGTGTGGCCGTGGGGGTTGGTGATTTCGAGGGTGGCGTCGGGCAGGAGTTTGGCGTGCCAGCCGGGGGTGTGGAGTAGGTGGTGGTGCCTCGAGCACAGCAGCACGAGGTTCGAGAGCTGGGTGGGGCCGCCGTGTTGCCAGGGGCGGACGTGGTGGCCTTCGCACCAGGCTGGGGGTCGGTCGCAGCCGGGGAAGCGGCAGCGCCGGTCGCGTAGCACGAGTGCGTTGTAGAGGGGGGCGGGGATGGTGCGGGTGGCGGTGCCGTAGTCCAAGATGGTGGAGCGGCCGTGGGTGAGGACCCGGTGTAGGGCGGCGTCGCACAGCAGCCGCTCGACCGTGGTGGGGTCGAGACCGGTGGTGCCGTCGACGCTGGTGGCACCGGCCCGGTTCAGTGCCCGGTAGCGCTCGATGTCGAGGATGAGGTTGAGGTGGGGCCGATGGCGGCCGCCGCGGCGGGTGTGTTGGTGGTCGAGGAAGAACCGGCAGATGTCGCCGAGGGCGTCGGCGCGGCGGGTGGCGGGACTACGGACGGCTTCGCTGTCGGTGTCGGGGCCCTGGGCGAGGCGGAGGGCGGTGGATAGCAGCTCGCCGGTCTCGGCGCCGAGGTTGGCGTCGAGGCGCCACCGCTGGGCCAGGGTGCGTGACAGGTGCAGGGCCTGGGGTGGTTCGGGGCGGGGGTCGCGGTCGGCGCTGGCACACTCGCGCCAGGCCCGCATGGCGGTGGCCACGTCGCGGACGGGCAGGTCGACCAGGCTGGGCACCATGACGGCCTCGTGGTCGGCGAACAGGTCGACGGTGTCGGCGTCGAGGTTGGTGGCGATGGCCTCGATTTGGCCGCTGGACAGCACCCCGTCGCGCCAGGCGGCGGCGGTGACGGGTAGGCGGGCGAGTTTGCGGGCCCGGCCGGTGGTGGCGGCGGCGCGGGGGCGGGGCATGCGGGCCCGGTCGCTGAGCCAGGCGGTCATGGAGGTGGCGCCGTCGAGTTCCCACAGGCCCGCTTGGTCGTGGGCGGCGACGGCGTCGCTGATATGGGCGTCGAGCCGGTCGCGCAGCGCGAGCATGGCCGTCAGGGCGGTGCTGTCAACGGGGATGTCGAGCCCGTCGATGGCGTCCCGCAGCTGCTCGAACATACCCCATAGCGTACACCTGTTC
>DASSDL010000003.1:0-5839 GCA_035697145.1 Acidimicrobiales bacterium | reverse complement strand
GCTCCAGGAGCACGACCCGGTGGCCCAACAGCCAACCGAGGCCGAGGCGGTAGGCAAGCCACGGCGCCATCGCCCCATCACCGTACGGTGGGCGTCATCCGAGGTGGTGGATGGTGGCGGACGAGACGGCGAGGGACCCGCGCGCGACCTGCAGTAGCCGTCGGGCCTTGAGCTCGGTCTCCATCCATTCGCCGTCCGGCACCGAGTCCCAGGTGATGCCGCCTCCGGTGCCGAGGTGCAGCATGCCGTGCTCGATCCAGAACGTGCGGATCGCCACGTTGAGCTCGCCCTGGCGGGTGTCGGCGTCGACCCAGCCCACGGCGCCGCAGTAGACGCCGCGGGGGGCGGTCTCGAGCCGCGCGATGTGATCGAGCGCCGCCAGCTTGGGGGCGCCGGTCACCGATCCCGGTGGGAACGTGGCGGCGATCAGCTCGGGCCAGCCGGTGCCCGCGCGCAGGCGGCCCGACACGGTGGACACCAGGTGCACGAGCCCGGGGTGCTGCTCGACCGCGCACAGGGCGGGGACCTCGACCGACCCCCATTCGCACACGCGTCCCAGGTCGTTGCGGACCAGATCGACGATCATCACGTTCTCGGCCCGGTCCTTGGGCAGGAAGGCGCCCGGCGTGGCGGCGGTCCCCTTGATGGGCGAGGACCAGACCCGGTCGCCGTCTCTCAGCAAGAAGCGCTCGGGCGACGCCGACGCCACCTCGCAGCCGGCGGCGGGGATGCGGACCACGGCGGCGTAGGGCGCCGGGTTTCCCCGCCCGAGCGCCGCACCGAGGGCGGCCACATCGGCGCCGGGTGGACGCGGGGCGGACAGCCGGCGGGTGAGGTTGACCTGGTAGACGTCGCCGGCGGCGATGCCGGCCCGGATGGCGTCGACGCCGGCGCAGAACCCGTCCCGGTCGAGCGACGTGGTCCATTCCGCCGGCGACGGACCACGCCACGGCTCTCCCGGCCAGGGACGGGCGGGCCGCACATCCGAGAACCGGGCGCAGATCGGCGGCCCCTCGAACGGGAGCACCACCGCCCACGTGCCTCGCCCCTCGAGCGCGCCGAGGTCGTCGGTCAGGTCGGCCAGCCGGGTCAGCAACCGGCCTCCCACGACGGCGAGCGGCGCTACGTCCTGCACGGCCGCAGGATAGGAGCGCATCCTCCTCGTACCATCGACCGCGTGCACGTGGAGTTCACCGACGAGCAGCGGGCGCTGCGCAAGCTGGTGCGCGACTTCGCCGAAGCGGAGATCGCCCCCCACGCTGAGGCCTGGGACGCCAGCCACACCTTCCCGGTCGACGTGGTCCGCCAGATGGGCGAGCTGGGGCTCTTCGGCATCCCGTTCCCCGAGGAGTACGGCGGTGGCGGCGCCGACCTCACCACGCTGTGCATCGCCATCGAGGAGCTGGCCCGCGTCGACCAGTCCCTGGCCATCACGCTCGAGGCCGGCGTGGGGCTGGGCGCCAACCCCATCTTCCGATTCGGGAACGAGGAGCAGCGCCAGCGGTGGCTGCCCGACCTGTGCGCCGGGCGGGCCCTCGGGGGTTTCGGGCTGACGGAGCCCGAGGCCGGCAGCGACGCTGGCGGCACCCGGACAACGGCCGTGCTCGACGACGCCGGCGTCGAGTGGGTCATCAACGGGGCCAAGGCCTTCATCACCAACTCGGGGACGGACATCACCTCGCTCGTCACGATCACTGCCCGCACCGGCGGCCCTGAGGCCGAGCGAACAGAGAGGCCGGGGCCCGAGCGGCCCGCCGCCGGAGGCGGCAAGAGCGGGAAGCATGTGGCCCCCGAGATCTCCTGCATCATCGTCCCGGCGGGGGCGCCCGGGTTCAGCGTCGACCCGCCGTACCGCAAGATGGGGTGGCACGCCTCCGACACCCACGGGCTGACCTTCAGCGACTGCCGGGTGCCCGCCGGCAACCTGCTGGGGGAGCGCGGCCGGGGCTTCGCCCAGTTCCTGCAGATCCTCGACGAGGGGCGCATCGCCATCGCCGCGCTGGCCGTCGGGGTGATCCGCTGCTGCCTCGAGCAGTCGGTCGGCTACGCCAACGAACGCCAGGCCTTCGGGCGTGCCATCGGCGCCAACCAGGCGGTGGCGTTCGCCTGCTCCGACTTAGCCGTCATGGCCGAGACCGCCAGCCTCCTCGTCTACCAGGCCGCATGGCTCCGGGACAGCGGCCAGCCGTACAAGCGTGAGGCGGCGATGGCCAAGCTCTACGCCACCGAGTCAGCGGTGACCGCCACCCGCATGGCCACCCAGGTGTTCGGCGGCTACGGGTTCATGGACCAGACGCCCGTGGCCCGGCAGTACCGGGACGCCAAGATCCTCGAGATCGGCGAGGGCACGAGCGAGATCCAGCGCCTGGTCATCGCCCGCGATCTCGGTCTCCCCATCTGAGCCTGCAACAATGGCTCCTCCGTGAAGGGTCTCATCCTCGCTGGCGGGGCGGGAACGCGCCTGCGCCCCATCACCCATACGAGCGCCAAGCAGCTCGTTCCCATCGCCAACAAGCCGATCCTCTTTTATGGCATCGAGGACATGGTCGAGGCCGGTATCAAGGAGATCGGCATCATCGTTGGCACAACGCGCGATGAGGTGATGGCGGCGGTGGGCGACGGATCGCGCTGGGGTGTCGACATCACCTACATCCCCCAGGACGCGCCGCTAGGCCTGGCCCACTGCGTGCTGATAGCACGCGACTTCCTGGGCGACGACGACTTCGTGATGTACCTGGGCGACAACATGCTGCAGCAGGGGCTGACCGGGTTCACCGATCGCTTCGAGATGGCCCGCGCCGACGCCGCCACGCTACGCCTCGGCGACGACGGGTCCTCGGTGCCGGCGGCGCAGATCCTGCTGGCGAGGGTGGACGACCCCCGGCAGTTCGGGGTGGCCGAGCTGGCGGACGAGGGCGAGGTGCTGCGGCTGGTGGAGAAGCCCGCCGATCCGCCGTCCGACCTGGCGCTCGTGGGCGTCTACATGTTCGACCACCACGTCCACGACGCCGTAGCCGCCATCGAGCCGTCGTGGCGGGGCGAGCTCGAGATCACCGACGCCATCCAGTGGCTGATCGATCACGGGCACAGGGTCAGCCACGAGGTGCTCGACGGCTGGTGGATCGACACTGGCAAGAAGGACACGCTGCTCGAGTGCAACCGCCTGGTGCTCGAGACCCTGGAGCCACGGGTCGAGGGGTCGGTGGACGCAGCCTCGGCCATCGAGGGGCGGGTCATCATCGAGCGCGGCGCCGAGATCGTGGACAGCCGGGTGCTGGGCCCCGCCATCATCGGGTCGGGCACCCGGATCGAGAACAGCTACGTGGGGCCGTTCACCTCGGTCGCCTCCGACTGCGTGATCGTCGATTCGGAGCTGGAGCACTCGGTGGTGCTCAGCCGCAGCCGCATCGTCGACGTCCCCCGGCTCACCGACAGCCTCATCGGCCGGGAGGTCGAGCTGACCCGCTCGGCCCGCCGGCCCCGAGCGTTGCGCCTCATGCTCGGCGACCACTCCGCCGTCGAGCTGCACTGATCGACAGGCCCCGAAGGAGCCCCGTGGCAAACATCCGGCCGTCCGACGTCATCGAGGGGGTCGTGGTCGTCGAGCCCGACATCCACGGCGACGAGCGGGGGATATTCATCGAGACCTACCGGCGCCAGTGGTTCCCCGCTGGGCGCGAGATGATCCAGGGCAACCGTGGCGACCGCCGCGCCGGCGCCGTGGTGGGCCTGCACTACCACCTGCACCAGGCCGACTACTGGTACGTGCCGTTCGGGCGGTGCCGGGTGGTGCTGCACGACCTGCGGGTCGGCTCCGCCACCGACGGCAAGACCCTGACCGTCGACGTCGGCAGCGCGCCCGGGACGCCGGGCGTCGACCACGACCACCGCGGCGTGTACATCCCGCCCGGTGTGGCCCACGGGTTCGCGGCGCTCACCGACATGACCATCACCTACCTGGTCGACGGCTATTACAACCCCGCCGACGAGCTGGGGGTCGCATGGGACGACCCCGAGGTGGGCGCCGACTGGGGCGTGTCCAACCCGGTGCTGTCCGCCCGCGACCAGTCCAACCCCCAGCGGGCCGACCTACCGGTCGACCGCCGCCCCCACGCGGCGCTGCGGACGGGCTGACCGCCCGCCGAAGGAGATCGATATCGCATGAGGCAGTTCGTGACCGGTGGGGCGGGGTTCATCGGCTCCAACTACGTCCGCTGGGTCCTGGCCAACACCGACGACCGGGTCACCGTCTACGACGCCCTCACGTACGCCGGCAACCTGTCGACGCTGCGAGACGTCGACGACGATCCCCGCTACGGCTTCGTCAAGGGCAACATCTGCGACCCGGGCACGCTCGAGGAGGCGATGGCCGGCCACGACGCCGTTGTGCACTTCGCAGCCGAGAGCCACGTCGACCGCTCGATCGCCGGGCCCGACGACTTCGTCAACACCAACTGCTTCGGCACCAACGTGGTGATGGACACGGCACGGCGGCTCGAGATACCCCGGGTGATCCACATCGGGACCGACGAGGTCTACGGATCCGTGGAGGAGGGATCGTCGCTGGAGACCGATCCGCTCGAACCCCGGTCGCCGTACTCGGCGTCGAAGGCGGGATCCGACCTGATCGCCCTGTCCTACCACCACACCTACGGCCTGCCCGTGACCGTGACCCGGTGCACCAACAACTTCGGCCCGTACCAGTTCCCGGAGAAGGCGATCCCGCTGTTCGTGACCAACCTCATGGACGGCAAGCCCCTACCCCTGTACGGCGACGGCCTCAACCAGCGCGACTGGCTCTACGTCGACGACCACTGCGCCGGCGTGGCGCTGGTGCTGGAGAAGGGGGCGGTGGGCGACGTCTACAACATCGGGGCCGGCAACGAGACGGCCAACCGGGCGCTGGTCGACAAGCTCCTGGCGCTGTTCGGTGTGGGCGAGGACATGGTCGACTACGTCGAGGACCGACTGGGCCACGACCGCCGGTACTCGGTCGACATCGACAAGGTGACGGCGCTGGGCTGGCGCAAGGCACGAACCCTCGACGAGGCGCTGGGCGAAACGGTCGAGTGGTATCGGGCCAACGAATGGTGGTGGCGTCCCCTGAAGGAGCGGGCGGGTCTCGCATGAGTCGGACACCCGAGGCAATGGCGAACGGTGGGACGAGCCGGAGGCATGAACGAACGGATTCCGTTCGTCATTGCCTCACGCCCCGGTCAGCGTTCGCTATTGCCTCGCCGCAGGTGGGCCCGACGTGAAGGTCCTTCTCACCGGGGCCGGTGGCCAGCTCGGCCATGACCTGCGAACCCATTGCGAGGCGATGGGGGACGAGGTCGTGGCCGCGACCCACGCGTCGCTCGACGTGGCGGACCGCGACGCCGTCTACCAGGCGGTGCTCTCGGTCCGGCCGGACGTCGTGCTGCACGCCGGCGCCTGGACGGCGGTCGACGCCTGCGAGGGTGACCCCGAGCGGGCGTTCCGAGTCAACGCCCTCGGGACCCGCTGGGTCGCGGACGCCAGCCGCCGGGCGGGCGCCCACCTGTGCTACGTCTCGACCGACTACGTGTTCGACGGCACCAAGGAGGGGCCCTACGGCGAGTGGGATCCCACGGGGCCGCGGTCGGTGTACGGCGCCTCCAAGCTGGGCGGCGAGCACGAGGTCGCCGCCCATGCGCCGGGGGCCTGCACGGTGCGCACGTCGTGGGTGTGCGGCGAGCACGGCAACAACATGGTCAAGACCGTGCTCGGCCTGGCCGACCGCCCCGAGCTGGCGTTCGTCGACGATCAGCGGGGCTGCCCGAGCTTCACCGCCGACCTCGCCGTCACCATCCGGTCGCTG
>DASSDL010000002.1:0-12002 GCA_035697145.1 Acidimicrobiales bacterium | reverse complement strand
GCGGGTGACGGGGTCGGTCTCCAACCCCCCGAGCGAACGGGGGGTGTTCATTCGCAGGAGACCCGTCTCGCGCAGTGCATCCAGGACGCGCTGGGACAGGCGTCGTTCCCGTTCTGCTTCCGCGCTGTGCTTCCGGACGATCGGAGCGATCTCGCGTGCGGCCTCGATCAGCGAGGTGTCCGGTTCCCAATGCATTTCGCTTGTTCCTTGCGTCGAGACGAGTCCTGTCACCACGCTCACCTCCCATTCGCCGGAACGACGTTCCCGGCTCCTCCTGTGGTCGATGGCCCCATCGCAACATCGGGCGGCACCGCCCAGGAAGTCAGCAATCTGGACTTGGAAGTAAGAAATCTGGACTTCACGGCGGGCGGGGGCGCATGTTCGCCCACGTCATGCCCGCCCCCAGCCACGCCACGGTGGGCTGACGCGCTCCCGGTCAAAGACGTCGACCTCGCCCCCGACTAGCCGCACCGACCACAGATGCGAGGTGTCCCACCCACGTCGCTATGACGTTGGCGGCAAGGATCGTTCCTCCGGACGGCCCGGAGGGCCATACCGATCGACGGATCTAGGTCGAGTTCCGCTTGGCGTCGACCGGCACCGTTCTTCACTCACGGTGGCGGCCCTGGGGCCAGTTCGGATCGTCACCTGGGGCCGGATGAGGGTGTCATTCTCACCGTCGCACCGCACACCCTGCAGCTGTCTCGCGCCGAGCCACGCACCGTCCCCGCGCCGAGCCAGGCGACTACGACGGGGATCTACTCGTCGCCCCCAACGGTGACCGGGAACCGCTCATCGTCGAAAACGGCGGTGACCTCGAGGTGACCACCCAGGGCCTCGACATAGGTGCGAAGGGTGGATAGCTCCATCTCCCCGCCCTTCTCGATGCGCGACACGTTTGGCTGCGTAGTGGCCATCAGGCGGGCGAGCTCGTCCTGAGTGATCTTGCGGGCCCGGCGCAGCTCGCCGAGCGTGTAGTCGACGATCTCCGCGATCGCCTCGGCACGATGGCGAGCGATCCGGGCGGCTCGCGTCGGGTCGGCCTTGATGGGTTCGGCCAGATCCTTGAACTTCCGAGCGGCCATCAGGTTCATCCCTTCACGCTTGATCGGTCTCGCGCAGGTACTCGTCGAAGAGGTCGTCGGCGACCGGGATCGCTTCCTCGTACCAAGCGTGCCAGTGTCCTGCCTTGTCTCCCCCGATCAACAGGACGGCCTGCCTTTGCGGGTCGAACGCGAACAAGATGCGGATGGCGCCTCCCTTGCTGACCCTCAGCTCCTTCATGTTGGGATGGCGGGAGCCGGCGATCGTGTCGACGGTCGGCCGACCGAGCGCCGGCCCTTCGGCTTCGAGCAAGTCGACGCGCGCAATCACCGCGTCCTGCTGGTCCTCGGTGAGTGTCTCGAACCAGGCGCCGAACTCATCTGTGTAGAGCACTTCCCACATGTCGAGAATAACATCAAGCTGATATCACATCAACGTGATGTCGGCTCAGGCTCGTCGACGGGAGAGGCCGCCGCCAGCAGGCCTCCGATTACGTCTGCCGCGACTCGGTCGGTTGCAGGGATGAAGTGGGCGTAGACGTTGAGCGTTGTCGCCGGACGAGCGTGGCCGAGCCGGCCGCTCACGGTCTTGACCGGCACCCCGGCGTCGAGCAGCCGAGTGGCGGTGAAGTGGCGGAGGTCGTGGAGGCGGACGGCCGGGTCGATGCCGATGCGGTCGCGGTGGCGGCGCCATGCGCTGGTCCAGTGGTAAGGGCGCCACGGCTTCGATCCGTCGAGCTCTGGGCTGAACACGAACCCGTCGGAACGCGGCGTGACGCCAAACGGCTTTGCTCGTGCCTCGACCTCCGACCGCCACGCTCGCAGGGCTTCGACAGTGGCCGCGTCCAGGGCGATCCGCCGTGCTTGGTGGGTCTTCGTGTCCTTCTCGTAGATTCGCCGGTCCCGGCTCTCAACGAGCGCCTTCGTGATCGACAGGTCACCGGCGGCGAGGTCGATGTCGGTCCACCGCAGGGCGCCAACTTCGCCCCGTCGGCCGCCGATCACGGCGGCGAGGCGAACGAACAGCGCGAGCTCCTGGTCGGCCCGCTCGATCGCTGCCATCACGTCAGCCGGCGCCGGTGGACGAATATGGGGCTGGCGCACCGACGGCAGCGTGGCAAGCCGGGCAGGGTTGTCACGTCGCCAGCCCCAGCGCACGGCCTGGTCGAGCGAGCCCGTAAGGACGTTGTGGATCTGGCGGATGGTCGAGGCGGCGAGCTGCTCACCTCGTGCAAGCGCGCGGTAGAAGGCGTCGATGTCGCGCACGGTCAGCTTGCGGACCGAGACCTTGCCGAGCGCTGGGATCAACCGGAAGCGAGCCTTGCCCGCATAGCCCTCCCACGTGGTCACCGAGAGTGCGTCGCGCTTGAGGTCGAGCCACTGCTCGACGAGGTCGCCGACGCTCGCGTCAGTCCCGGTGTGACCGCCCGCGCCGGAGTTGACCTGTGTTACCAACGCGGCGAGGGCGGCCTCGGCTTCCTTGCGCGTGCCGTGCACGGTCCGGCTCACGTAGCGGTACCGACCCCTCACCGGATCGCGGCCGGTCGACACCCGCAGCTCCCACTTGCGGTCGCTGCGGCGACGCAGCGATCCACCCCCGTAGCCAGCTCGCGCCGCCATAACCGGGCAGGCTAGCGCGCTCGAGCGATCAGTTATGGGATCAATATGGGATGAGACCCTCGCTACAGTCGAGCCAAGCTCTGCTGTATGCCTCTGACCAGGACTTTCGTGGGGAGGCGGCGACGGAATCGAACCGGTGTACAGGGCTTTGCAGGCCCTTGCTCCGACTCGCGTCGTCCCAGGTAGACCGGCATGAATCTACCCGCCGGGGCGCGGTTGGGGCGCGACGGGGCGCGGACCCGGGACTGGTGACCATCACCTACGACCATCCCTACATGTCGAACCCGCCGTTGACACCCCAGACCTGGCCTGTGATGTACGACGACGCGTCGGAGGCCAGGAAGCGCACGACCCGCGCGACCTCGTCGGGGCGGCCCATCCGCCGCATGGGGATGGAAGCCAGGAGCCTCTGGCGTACCTTGTCGGGAATCGCCGCGGTCATCTCGGTGTCGATGAGTCCTGGAGTCACGGCATTGACGGTGAGGCCGATGCCATCGTCGAGGCGGCCTGCCTTCTCGAGCGCCAGAGCCGCCTCGCGGGCGAGCGACTTCGTGAGCCCGAGGAGGCCGGCCTTCGATGCGGAGTAGTTGGCCTGGCCGATGTTGCCCGTCTCGGCGACCACCGAAGAGATGTTGATGATGCGGCCCGAGCCACGCTCGAGCATGTGGGCGAGCACCGGCTTCACCATGTAGAAGGCACCCGAGAGGTTGATCCGCAGCACCTTGTGCCAGTCGTCGACCGTCATGGCCGACATGGGTCGGTCCATGGTCACCCCGGCGTTGTTCACGAGGATGTCGAGCCGGCCGTAGTGCTCTATGACCTCGCGCACCACCCTCAGGCAGTCCTCCGGATCACCGACGTTGCCCCCGTGAACGGTCGTATCGGCGCCGCCGAGGTCGAGCGTGCGTCGAAACGCATCCGCGGCCTCCCGGTTCGAGGAGAACCCAGCGGCGACGGCTGCGCCCCGACGGGCGAGGCTGTGGGAGATTGCCGCTCCGATGCCGCGGGTGCCGCCGGTGACCAGGGCCACTCGACCGGTCAGCGAGTCGTCGTCGTTGTGCAGCAGGGCTGTCTGCACCGGGCTCGTCGCTACGTTGTCCATGGTGATGCTCCAGTCCGTTGTCTCGGAGAGTCAGATCAGACGCTGAGCGACTCGAATTCGCGGGCCGCGATCTCGTCGGTCTCGTCGGCTTCGACGGTTGCGACCCGACGAGTCCCTGACGCCGCACCCACCGCGCCGGCGACGATCAGGATCGCCGCGGGCAGGACCAGCTGCCATGCGACGGCCGTTGTCGGGAGCGCCTCGGTGGGCATGGAGTCGGCCAGCTGAAAGTTGTGGACGTTCGCCTCGACGACGCTGACGAGCCCATCGAGGCGGGCCAGAATCGCGGGGAGCTGTTGCAGGCCCGTGGCGACAGTCGGGACGTCGTGGGCCAATGTCGCCCCCAACCGCTCAGGGGTCACGTCGAGCATGCCGGCGATGGCGGGCAGCGCCTCAGCCGTGAGCTGTTCGCCCATGGCGTTCAGCGTCTCCACATATCCGCGGGCCTGGGCCGCGCCCTGTTCGGTGAACAGCGGCCGGAACGATACGGTCAAGTCGTCGACCGCGGCCGTCTTCGTCGGCACCGACAGGACGAGCGTCGTCGCGATGACGATGACCCCGAAGGTCGCGCCGATGGCGGCAACGGCACGCCGGGCCAGGAGCAGGCCGAGAACACCGACGGCAACGGCGCCCGCGCCGAGGACGACGAAGAGCCAGTGCACGGTGGTGTTGGGCAGGCCCTTCGTGGGGACGGCGTCGGCTTCGTGGAAGTTGGCCTGCTGGGCCTGCATCGTGTGCTGAACGCCGTCGAAGTAGCGGAGGCTCTCGGGGAGCTGCACCAGGCCGTCGCCAACCGCCGGATACTGCGTCGCCACCCGGTCGAGGAACTCGGCCGGGGTCGCGGCCAGCTGCTGAGCGAGTCGCGGCACGGCCTCACCCTGGAAGTCGGTGGCGAACGATGCCGCGGTGCGGACGTCGTTCTGCGACTGCTCGAGGGCGGCATCGGTGAACGCCGGGCGGAGCGCGTTGGTGAGTTCGTCCACCGCTTGGGTCTTGGCTGGGTAGTGCAGTGCGAAGGCTCCAGCCAGCCAGAACAGGCCCGCGACCACGATCAGAGACATGCAAAGCTTGCGGATCATCGGGCTCCTCCATCGACAGGCGCCGCTCGGCGAGCGGAGCTCCTGACCGCCGTCCATTGCAGAGGAGCGGGCGTCCTGATCCATCGTGTCGTCCGCACGGAGTTCTCCCGCGCCCGTTGTGCGCGGCGACCATGCCCGCGAGCGGCGGGCAACTCCGGACGGCCCGCGCTGTAGTCGGGCCACAAGGCGATCGCCGATCGTTGGCCACGGAGCACGATGACGAACACGGTGTCGGCGATTCACCGTTCCTCGCCGCCAAGGTCGTGACCGCACGCTTCTACTGCGAGCAGATCCTCCCGCAGGCGCCCGAACTGCTGCCGCCCGTCACCGCCGGTGCGAGCGACCTGATGGCGCTGCCGCCCGAGCAGCTCTGATCCGTCGGGGACGGGGCGCGGCCACCGTCAGTACCATTCGAACGTGTCGGAGGACGCGGCCGGTGTTGGCCGCCGGGTGGCCGCAGTCGGCGAGAAGCTCGCGGATCGGGTCGACGACCTGACCGACGACATCCAAGAGCTCATCATCGACCTCATCCCGCACCTGCGGTCCGATGCGACCCGCATCCTGCACCACAGCATCAGGGAGAACATCGAGACGGCGCTGCACGGACTGGCAACATTGGAGGACTCGACCGAGGCGACCGCACCCGCCTCCGCCGTCGAGTACGCGCAAGCGCTGGCGCTGGCCGACGTCCCGCCTACCGCGCTGATCCGCGCCTACCGGGTCGGCCAGACCCGCTTCCTCCGGCGCTGCATCGAGGAGGTCCTCGAGACGGCGTCGAACGATCACGTCGACGTGCTCGTCACGCTGCAGATCGTCGAGTCGGTGTCGACTCGCCTCGACCGGGTGGTCGAGCAGGTCTACACGGCCTACGAGGAGGCGCGTGAGCTGAAGCTGCGCGACCGCAGCGCAGTGCTGACGGGCCGGGTCCGCGACCTGCTGCGTGACAAGCCGGTCGACATCGACGCCGCCGAGGTCGCCATCGCCTACCGGCTGCGGCAATCGCATGTCGCGGCCGTCGTGTGGTCCGACGATGCCGCGCTCGACGCACTGGTCCGGCTTCGCCGCTTCACGACGAGTCTCGGCCAGGCGCTGGGGTGCGACGAGCAGCCGTTGTTCGTCGCCGCAGACGAGCGCTTGGCATGGGTGTGGCTTCCGACGAGAGTCGACCTCGCCCGTTCGCCCGAGCTCGGCGAGGTCGCCAAGGCCGACCTGACCGTCGCTGTCGCCGTCGGGGAACCCGGTCGTGACGTGGACGGCTTCCGGCGCAGCCATCGGCAGGCGATCAGCGCTCATGGGGTTGCCGTCTCGGCGGGAGTCGACCGCGCACAGATCACGCCGTTCGCTGATGTGGCGCCGATAGCCACCCTGTGCGCCGACATGGTTTCGGCTCGCGCGTGGGTGCGCGAGACGCTCGGGGCCCTCGCCGTGGACACGTCACGAAACGCCGGCCTCCGCGAGACCGCTCGTGTGTTCCTGGAGACGGGAGGCAGCTACACGGCCACCGCCGAGCAGCTCATCCTGCATCGCAACACCGCGCAGTACCGCGTGCGGCAGGCGGAGGAGGTGCGGGGCCGACCGCTGCGTGAGCGACGTCTCGACGTGGAGCTCGCGCTTCTGGCGTGTCAATGGCTCAAGGGCGCGGTGCTCGAGCCCGCGTCCTGACGCGTCGTGTCAGGTGAAGAGGCTGCCCCTGTCAGCGCCCGACGTTGCGCTCGCCGTCCACTGGAGGGAGGCGAAGGTGGCGCAGCGCTGACCCGGCGGCGTGGTACCCGCACATGCCGTGGGCTCCTGCGCCGGGGGGAGCCGCGGCCGAGCAGATGAACGTCCCGGGGATGCCGGTGCGGTAAGGGTCGAGGGCGACGCGTGGCCGGGCGAGGAGCTGCAGGTGGGTGTTGGCGCCCGTGATGATGTCCCCGCCGACATAGTTGGGGTTGTACGTGGCGAGCTCCGTGGTGGTGCGGACCGCGCAGGCGACGATGCGGCCGCGGAAGCCAGGTGCGAACCGCTCGATCTGGGCGACGATCGCCTCGCTCGCGTCACCGGTGTAACCGTGCGGCACGTGGGCGTAGACCCACAGAGGATTGACCCCGCCCGACGACCGGGTGGGATCGGCGACGTACTGCTGGCCGACGAGCGTGAACGGTCGGTCCGGCATGCGCCCGTGCGCGATCATCCGTTCGGTCTCCGCGATCTCCTCGAAGGGCCCGCCCAGGTGCACGGTCCCGGCACGGGCGCAGTCGGCGTTGGTCCAGGGGACGTCGCCCTCGATGGCGAAGTCGACCTTGAAGGCGCCGGGGCCGTGGCGGTACCGGCGATAGGCACGCTGGACGCGGCGCGGCAGCCGGTCGCCGTAGATGTCGGCGATGGCACGGGGGGCAAGGTCGAGCAGCACGATGTCGGCGGGGGGGACATCGCTCGCGGCGCGCACCGCGGTGCCGGTGTGGACCTTGCCGCCGAGCTCGTCGAGGAGCAGGGCCAGCGCATCGGTGATCGCCCGCGACCCGCCGTCGGCAACCGGCCATCCGTGTCGATGGCCCGCGGCGATGATCGTCCGCCCGATCGCCGACGACAGAGGGCGGTGGAGCGGCACGAAGGCGTGGGCGGCGACGCCGCCGAACAGCGCCCGCGCCTTGTCGGTGCGCCAGCGGCGGGCCGTCAACGAGGCGGGCAGCACCGTGCCGAACCCGAACCGGGCCAGCCGGATCGGGTGGCCGGGCACGTGCGCGATCGGGCGCATCAGTTCGTCGGCGAGCTCGTCGAAGTCGCGAGCCGCTCGACCGAACGTGCGCCGCCACCGGTCGCCGTCGGGTCCAAGACCAGAAGCCGTCTCTTCGACCGACCGCCAGAGCAGGCCGGCGTCGCCGGAGTCGAGCGGGTGGGCACAGTCGATCTCGGGCCACCGCCATCGCAACCCGTACCGCTCGAGGCCGAGCCGGCCCAGATACGGCGAGCCGACGCCCATGGGGTGGAACGCCGAGCAGTGATCATGCAGAACACCGGGCAGGGTCAGCTCGCTGCTGCGGGTTCCGCCGCCGATGTGGTCGGATGCCTCCAACACGTCGACCTCGAGGCCGTGCCGGGCCAGCCGGACCGCGGCGGCGAGGCCGTTTGGCCCCGCCCCGACCACCACGGCGCGGCTCACTGGTGCACCCCGACCGACTCGCGCTCGGCCACGACGGCCGCAGTGGCGAGCGGGGACCGGGTCCACGTGACATTCAGGGGGATCGGACCGTCGGGCATCCACGGCAGCTCCGCGACCGCGTCGGCGACCAGGTACGTCCCCCGCTCGACGACGCCGAGGGCGGCATCGATGACCTTGTACTCCTGGTGGTCCTTGTGGATCGGCTGCGACTCGACCCACGCCACCAGGAACTCCCCCGGCTCGAAGCGGCACCGCTTCTGGATGGCTTCGATCAGCTGCTCGTCGTGGAAGTGACCGTCGCCGAAGTTGAAGCCCACGACCGTGTTGCAGCCGAACTCGGCCTCACGGAGCGAGTAACGGTGGATGTCGTCGCCGAGGTGCTTCACGAACATAGACAGCAGCGCGGGGCCCTGGCTGTGCATCGAACGCCAGGCGATCGGCATCGTGAGCAGCATCTCGGCAACCGGCCGCGGGTAGGTCGCCGCGACCTGGTCGACCGTGTTGCCGGCGGCGCGGGTGATGCGGTCCAGCTTCGCCTCCGCGCCGGGCGCAAACGCCCACATGGCCGACGCCCAGTTACCCGCGTACTGCCGCATCGACGGCAGGAACGAAACGAGGTCTGGTCGCAGGTTGCCGAGGACCGGGAAGAAGAGCAGCCCGCCGACGATGGCGACCAGCACGACTGGAGACGAGAAGTCGGCGACGGCGAAACCCTGCCACGCCGGGTGGCCCCAGAACAGGAACACCGTGGCGAAGGCGAACAGCGCGTTCCATTCCAAGGGAACGGCGAGCGGGAACGTGGAGAGGATGAAGAGGTGGAAGATCACCATGCCCACCACCGCAACCAACGTGACCGTCCGGTTCATGGAGAAGAGCAGGAGGAGCGGCAGAAGGATCTCGACCGTCGAGCCGCCCACATGGGCCAGCAGCGACGCCGCGTGTGAGGGCCGCAAGTCGTCGGGGAAGCTGCGCACGTTGCGCCGCTTCAAGGCCTTGGGCATCCATGGCGTGTTGCTGACCATCGGCACGACAACCCGGGTGAAGTGACGCCCGAACTTCGAGATGCCGGCCCCGACCCAGACGGCGACGATCAGCAGCTTGAGCGCGACGATCAGATCGACGTAGCCGAGCGTGGCGAAGAACACCATCGCCGGGACGTACTGCTCGCTGCGGGCCGCGAGGAACACGATCTTGTCGCGCAGACCCATCACGACGAGCAGTCCGATGAGGACGAGGAGGATCGTCGGCCTCACGAGGACGATCTGGCCCCGCGACACACTCGGCGCGACCAGGGCAACGACCGTCGTGGCGATGATCGCCAGGTAGAGCGCGACGTCGACGATCGACCGCCGGTCGCCGCCTGTGAAGGGGACCCGCTCGGGCCACGGTGGCAAGCGGATCGTGTCGGGGCGGCCCCAGTGGAGGACGCCACCGGTCATGGGCTTGAAGTGGCCGGCCAGGGGACCCCAGGAACCGGCGAACCCGAGGGTCTCGAGCAGCACGGTCCAGATGATGAGCTTCTCGTAGACGATGGGCTCGGTCCAGTACGAAGCCACCTGCCAGAACGGGCCGAGGCCTGAGGTGGCCGTCGCCACGAACAGGCCGCCACAGACGTAGAGGACGAGCAGCTTCACGACGTAGATGGCATGCACCATCTTGGGGGTGCCGAACCCGTACTCGAGCCAGTGGGTGGAGAGGATGCGGATGCGTTCGAACAGCGGGCGGTCGGCGAAGGTCTCGGGATCGACTGCCGGCAGGTCTCCGGTCGTGAAGCCCATCGTGGTCTCCTTGGTCGGTGGGTCCGACTGTCGACACTGCGGGATGCGGCCGCCGGAGTGAATGTCCAGTGAGACCCAACCTGGTCGGGCGCCCTGTGCGCCCCGCACAACTCGCGATCACCCACCGACTCGATGTGGCTCCAGCGCACAAACCGGCGCGTGAAGTCCGTCCGGTCGACACGATGAAGCCGAGCGGGCGTTGAGGTTCAGTGAGCACATGACGACGCAAGCACCCCCCACGTTCGATGCGACCGACCCGATCGTGCTCGGCGCCAACCCGCTCGTCGGTCTCAACCGGCGCCAGGTCGCGGCCGCCCTCGGCCGCCTCGCGCAGCGGGCTGCGGTCGAACCGGGCGTCGTGACCGCCAACGTCCTCGAGGCGCTCGGCGAACTGGTCGAGGTGCTCGTGGGTCGGAGCAACCTCGCCCCCGATCCCCGCGACAAGCGCTTCGCCCATCCGATGTGGACGGCGAACCCGGTCTACCACCGGCTCATGCAGGCCTACCTGGTCGAAACGAAGGCCCTGCTCGACGTGATCGACGAGGTGGGCCTCGACCCGAAGAGCCGAGAGCGAGCCCGGTTCGCGATGACCCTGCTGACCGAGGCCGCCGCGCCGACGAACACGCTCCTCGGCAACCCGAGCGCGTTGGCCAAGGCAGTGCAGACCCGTGGCCGCAGCCTGTTCGACGGCGTGCGGCACTTTGCCTACGACCTCCGCCACAACGGCGGCATGCCGTCGACCGTCGACACCCGGCCGTTCGCCGTCGGGGGCAACCTCGCCGTCACACCCGGTGAGGTCGTGCACCGCGCCGAGGTGTTCGAGCTCATCCAGTACGCGCCGGCCAGCAAGCAGGTCCACGCCCGACCGCTCGTCGCGATCCCGCCGCAGATCAACAAGTACTACATCTCCGACCTCGCCCCGGGACGCAGCCTCATCGAGCACATGGCCGGTGCCGGCGTGCCCTACTTCGCGGTGAGCTGGCGCAATCCGACCGCCGCCCACCGCGACTGGAGCCTCGATACGTACGTCGCGGCGTGCAAGGACGCGATCGAAGTCGCCTGCGAGATCACGGGCAGCACCGACGCAAACGTCGTGGGCATGTGCGCCGGCGCGATCACGATGGCGTGCCTGCTCGGCCACCTCGCAGCGACCGGCGAGCAGCTCGTCAACTCGGCGACGTTCTTGGTCGCGGGGCTCGACACCGCGCAGGAGTCGCAGATCGGCATGCTCGCGTCGCGCGTCGCAGTGGAAGCGAGCCGGGTCCGCTCGCAGCGCGCGGGGTACCTCGACGGCGAGGACCTGGCCAAGGTGTTCGCGTGGCTCCGCCCCAACGAGCTCGTTTGGAACTACTGGGTCAATAACTACCTGATGGGCCAGAACCCGCCGGCGTTCGACATCCTGTACTGGAACGCGGACACCACCCGGCTGCCCGCCGGCCTCCACTCCGACTTCCTCGACCTCTTCGTGTCGAACGGTCTCGTCGAGGGGACGCTCACGGTGCTCGACACGCCCGTGGATCTCGCCAAGGTCGACGTCGACGCCTACGTAGTGGCCGGCTCGACCGACCACATCGTCCCGTGGCGGACCGCGTACCGCACGACGCAAGTGTTGGGCGGCGAGTCGGAGTTCGTGCTCAGCTCGAGCGGGCACATCCAGGCGATCGTGAACCCGCCCGCCAACCCGAAGGCGTCATTCCTCACCGCCGAAGGCGCGGCTGCGCCCGACGCGGACGCGTGGCTCGAGGGCGCCGACAAGCACAGTGGCTCGTGGTGGGACCACTGGACGACATGGCTCGACACCCGGTCGGGCGGGCGGTTCGCGGCACCCGAGAAGCTGGGCAGCACGGCGCACCCCCCGCTCGAACCGGCACCCGGCCGCTACGTCCACCTCACGTGAACCCGCCTGCACCGGTGGGTCGCCCGCGCGCGTCGTTCCGTCGCGAATGCACGGCCTCGCCCGCCAGGCCGCCCACCTCCTCGACGCGGTCGGCCATCCCCACGCCAACGTGCTCGGCGTCTCCTTCGGTGGTGCGGTCGCGAGGACCAAGAGCTCCTGAGCCACCAGATCGCGGCACGCCGGGCCCGTCCGCCGACCCTCTCTGGGGGTACCTCGGACAGCTCGTCGCCGGCGCCGGATGGTCAAGCCTTCCGTGGCTGCACCGCATCCGAACACCCACGCTCGTGCTCACCGGCGAGGCCGACACCATCGTCCCCCCGATCAACGCCCGCATCCTCGCC
>DASSDL010000001.1:0-23285 GCA_035697145.1 Acidimicrobiales bacterium | reverse complement strand
CGCCGTGAACTCCACATTCGGGTTCGACTCCGCCAACACCTTCGTAATCGCCGCCGTCAACGTCGTCTTACCATGATCAATATGACCCATCGTCCCAACATTCAAATGCGGCTTCGTCCGCTCAAACTTTGCCTTAGCCATCCTGCGGATCTCCTGACATGGCGGTGATAGAGGTAGCGGCGGCCGGACTCGAACCGGCGACAACCCGATTATGAGCCGGGTGCTCTGCCAACTGAGCTACGCCGCCATAGGCGAAATTGCGTTGTGACACGCAAGAAGCGCGGTGCACCCGCGACATCGTGCGAGCCCCCTGTCGGAATCGAACCGACGACACCAGCCTTACCATGGCTGTGCTCTGCCGACTGAGCTAAGGGGGCCTGGCCTGCATGACCAGGACGGCACAGCCTACCGTCGCCCGCTGGGGAGCACCCAACCACTCCGGGCCGACCTCGCCCGCCACGCAGGCCCGCACGCTTCGTAGTGTCGTCGCCTGTTCGCGACACATTCGTAAAGAAATTGCTCAAGGCCGGCTACGGACGCGCCGATAATCCCTTCGTGCTGGTGGACCGCTTGATCGTTGAGGGCGACGGCGATGCCGCGTCCGTTGACTTCCATCCGCGACTGACCGTGCTGGGTGGCATGCCCCCCGACGCCAGGGCCGCCTTCGGGTCGCTGCTGGCGGGGGCGCTGCACGGCACGGTGCGCGGCGTCCATGCCGAGGTTGTCGACGACACCGGGAGACGGCTCGTGGTGCTGCGTCCGGCCTCGGGCCCCCACCGAGTGATCGACGTCGCCACAGCGACCGACGTCACGGCGCAGCATCGGGGGTTCGACGGCCGCGTCGACCTGCTCAGCGGGCAGTTCGGCCGCACCACCATCACGCGCATCTCTGCCGACGACCTGCGCAACCGCACCCCCCGCAACGACGCTGTGCGGGCCCTATCGGCGGTCGACCAGGTGGTGCTGTGGGGCGCCGCCGACGATCTGCTCGGCCTGGGCTCCGGTCGGGGCGACGCCGCCGGCACGTGGCGGTCGCTGGCGGGCGACACCGATGTCAACTGGGCGACCGACCATCGCAAGGAGATCCAGGCCGCCGCCCGGCTGCGTCAGCACATCGCCGCGCTGCGATCGCTGTCGTCCAGCGCCCCCGACCTGTCCGACGACGACGCCGTGGCCCTGGCGCAGAGCATCGTCTCGCAGCTCACCGCCGCCACCAACGCCAAGGGCACCAGGCCTCCGGTGCTGCTCGACGAGACGTTCGACCAGCTCGAGCCGGCGGTCGTGCCCCTCCTGCTCGAACTGCTCCCGGGGCTGGTGGGCGACCTGCAGGTCATGCTCCTCACCGACGACGAGGCGATCGCCAGCTGGGCGCGCCTCGAGGCTCTGGCCGGCGAGCTGGCGCTCGTCGAGCCCGCTCTCGCCGCCGACTAGCGCTTCCGGCGGAGCTGCGGGTCCTGTCGCCTCCGGGGTACTCCCGGCGGGGCTGCGGGTCCTGTCGCCTCCGGTGCGAGGCCTACCGCCGTCGGCGCCTGCTAGGCGCCGACAGCGGCCTCGCATCCTCAGCGCCACCCGCCGCCCCGCCTCCCTCTCGCGCGAATCGAGCCGGGCCGTTTGGGTCAGCCGCCCTATCGTCAGCGGGATGGGTTCGCCCGTGACAGTTCGCTTGGCGACGCTCGAGGATGCCGAGGCGACCCGGCGGATCTACAACGCCGAGGTGACCACCTCCAGCGTCACCTTCGACCTTGTGCCACGGTCGCTCGAGGAGCAGCGCGAGTGGCTGGCCGCCCGCAGCGGCGCCCACGCGGTGCTGGCGGCCGAGGACGAGGCCGACGGCGTCGTGGGATTTGCGTCGCTGTCGCCCTGGGGAAAGCGGCCGGCGTACGCCACCAGCGTCGAGGACTCGGTGTACGTGCACCGGGACCACCGGGGTCGGGGCATCGGCAGCGCGCTGCTGGCCGAGCTGTTGGAGGTCGCCACCGCCCATGGCTTCCACGCCGTGTTCGCCCGCATCGTCGGCCACCACGAAGCCTCGATCAAGCTCCACGAGGCGGCCGGGTTCGAGATCGTGGGCACCGAACGGGAGGTCGGCCGCAAGTTCGGCCGCTGGCTCGACGTGGTCGTGATGGAGCTGCTCCTCACCTACTAGCGGGTCCGCTAGCCAGTCCCCCATGAGTAGGTCTGCTTCTCGAGGTGCAGGTAGGTGAACGTCTCGGTGGCCCGAACACCGGGGACGGCCCGGATCACGTCGTTGATGATGTGCAGCAGCTCCTCGTGGTCGCGGCACACGACCTCGACCACCAAGTCGAACCGGCCGGTGGTCACCACGACGTAGTCGACGTTGTCGACCTCGGCCAGCTTGGACGCCACGGCCCGCAAGTCGCCGTCGACCTCGATGCCGATCATCGCCTCGAGCTTGAAGCCGAGCATGAGCGGGTCGGTCACGGCCACGACCTGCATGACGCCGTTCTCGATCAGCCGTTGGACCCGCTGGCGCACCGCCGCCTGCGACAGGCCCACGGCGGGACCGAGCTTGGCGTAGGGCGTGCGCCCGTCGAGCTGCAGCTCGCGGATGATCGCCTTGTCGATGTCGTCGAGGACGACGGGCAGCTCGTCGCTCACAGCTCGGCCAGGACCGACTCGAGGTCGGCGGGCGGCCGACCGAGCGCCTCGGCCACGGCGGGGTTGACCACGTGCCCCATCGCGGTGTTGACGCCGAGGCCGAGCGGTCCGTCCCCCCGCACCGCGTCAACAAGTCCCAGCCGGGCCAGCTCGACCACGTAGGGCAGCGTGACGTTGGTGAGCGCGTAGGTCGACGTGTGGGGAACTGCGCCAGGCATGTTGCCCACCGCGTAGTGCACCACGCCGTGACGCTCGAAGGTGGGCTCGGAGTGCGTGGTCTCGTGGGAGGTCTCCACGCAGCCGCCCTGGTCGATGGCGATGTCGACGATGACGGCACCCGCCCTCATCGACCGCACCATGTCCTCGGTCACCACCACGGGGGCTCGGCCACCGGCAACGAGCACGGCCCCGATCACCAGGTCGGCGTCGCCGATCACCCGCTCGACCTGGCCCCGGTTCGACGCCAGCGTGGTGATCCTCCCCATCTGGATCTGGTCGACGTGCCGCAGGCGATCGATGTTCTTGTCCAGGAGGTCGACCTCGGCCTCGAGGCCCGCCGCCATCCACGCCGCGTTCCAGCCGACGTTGCCGGCCCCCAGCACGACCACGCGTGCCGGGCGGACCCCCGGGGCGCCGCCCATCAGCACCCCGCGCCCCCCGTGGGGTCGCTCGAGGAAGTGCGCGCCGACCTGCACCGACATCCGGCCGGCTACCTCGCTCATCGGGGCCAGGAGCGGCAGGTCCCCCGAGGGCAGCTGCACGGTCTCGTAGGCGATGCCGGTCACGCCGTGCTCCAACAAGGCGTCAGCCACGGCCGGGTAGGCGGCGAGGTGCAGGTAGGTGAAGATCACCTGTCCCTTGCGGAAGTACGCGAACTCGCTGGGCTGCGGTTCCTTCACCTTGCAGATCAGCTCGGTGCGCTCCCACAGCTCCGCGGCTTCCTCCACGATCTCGGCCCCGGCCCGGCGGAAGGTCTCGTCGTCGAGGCTCGATCCGGCACCGGCGCCGGCCTGGACGAGGACGTCGATGCCGTGCGTGTTGAGCTCGCGCACGCCATCGGGAGTGATGGCGATCCGCGCCTCGTCCTCCTTGATCTCGGTGGGAACGCCGACTACCAGGGTCACCGGCTCACCTCGTGGTCACGCTCATGGCCTCCACCAGTGCGGTGCGGATGGCCGACACGATCTCGTCGAACTGGTCGGGGCCGGCCACCAGCGGCGGCGACAGCTGGATCACCGGATCGCCCCTGTCGTCGGCGCGGCAGATGAGGCCCAGCTCGAGGAGCTTGGGCGTGAGCACACCGCGCAGCAGCCGCTCCGACTCGTCGTCGTCGAACGACTCCTTTGTGCCCTGGTCCTTCACGAGTTCGATGCCGTAGAAGTACCCCATTCCGCGGATCTCGCCAACGATCGGGAGATCGCCGAGCGACTCCAGCGCCGAGCGGAACTCGGGCTCGTAGCCACGCACCCGGCCCACCAGGTCCTCGGACTCGAACACGTCGAGGTTGGCCAGCGCCACCGCACAGCTCACGGGATGGCCCCCGAAAGTGATGCCGTGGAGGAACGAGGCGCCGGGCTCGAGGAACGGCTCGGCGATATGGTCACCGACCATGACGCCGCCGAGCGGCGAGTACCCCGAGGTGAGTCCCTTGGCCATCGTGATCATGTCGGGCTGGTAGCCCAGCCGGTCGGCGCCGAACATGGCACCGAGCCGGCCAAAGGCGCAGATCACCTCGTCCGACACGAGCAACACGCCGTGCCGGTCGCAGATCTCACGCACCCGCGCGAAGTAACCCGGATCGGGCGTGAAGCAGCCGCCGGCGTTCTGTACCGGCTCGAGATACACGGCGGCCACGGTTTCGGGGTCCTCGCGCTCGATCGCCACCTCGATGTCGTCGGCGCAGGCCAGCGTGCAGGCCGGCGCCGACGCGCAGAAGCGGCACCGGTAGCGATTGGTGTTGGCGACGTGGAACGCGCCCGGTACCAGCGGCTCGAACGGCGTGCGGTACACCGCCAGCCCGGTGATGGACAGGGCCCCCATGGTGGTGCCGTGGTACGCGAGGTCGCGGGCGATCACCTTCGTGCGCTGCGGCTGGCCGATGGCCTTGAAGTACTGGCGCGCCAGCTTCCAGGCCGACTCCACGGCCTCGCTGCCCCCGGTGGTGAAGAACGCCCGGTTGAGGTTGCCCGGAGCGAGCTGCGCCAGCCGGGTGGCCAGCTCGATGGCGGTCGGGTGGGCGTAGGTCCAGATGGGGAAGTAGGCCAGCTCGCTGGCCTGCTTCGACGCCGCCTGCGCCAGTTCCGTGCGTCCGTGCCCGGCCTGCACGGTGAACAACCCGGCCAGCCCATCCAGGTAGCGCTTGCCGCGGTGGTCCCACACGTAGCAGCCCTCGCCCCGCTCGATGACGGTCACGCCGTCGACGCCGGGCGTCAGCCGCGAGAAATGACCCCAGAGATGATCGCGGGCGAGCTGTTGGAGTTCGTCGGGCGAGTGGGTCACGGGAGGGCTCCTTGGTCGCGGGGGTCGATCGTCACGGAGTCAGGTCGTGAGGCGCCGGCGCTGCCAGAGCGTCATCAATCCGATCAGCAGCAGGCTCACGAGCAGGATCGCCGTCGCCAGCACGTTGATCTGCGGCGGCAGCGAGGCCTTGGTGGCGGCGTTTACGTAGAGCGGGTACGTCAACGTCGAGCCGCTGTTGAAGTAAGTGATGATGAAGTCGTCGAGCGACAGCGCGAGCGACAACATGGCGGCCGCCACGATGCCGGGCACGATCATCGGCAACGTGACGCGCAGGAAGGTGCGCAGCGGCGGCGCGCCCAGGTCCATCGCCGCGTCCTCGAGCGTCCAGTCGAGGCCACGCACCCGGGCCCGCACCACCAGGGCCACGAAGCTCACCTCGAAGGCGATGTGGGCGATGACGATGGTGCCGAAGCCGCGGTTCCAGCCGAGGTCGAGGAACAGCGTGAGCAGCGAGGCGCCCATGACGATCTCGGGCGCGGTGAGCGGCAGCACCAGGAACGTCTCGACGAGCTTGTCGCCGGTGAACCGTTGCCGCACGAGCGCGACCGCCACCAGGGTGCCCAGCACGACCGAGACCGCGGTCGACAGCGCCGCCACATGCAGGCTGGTCAGCAGGGCGTCGGTGAGCTGGGAGTAGCGGAACGGGTCTGCCCAGTTGTCGAGGGTGAAGCCCTGCCAGGTGAGGTTGAACTTGCCCGACGGGTCGTTGAACGAGAAGGCGATGATCACGGCGATCGGGATGAACAGGTACACCAGCACAAGCCCGGCGATCAGTCGCAGAACAAAGTCGCCGAGCCGGCCTGGTCGGCCCCGCCGACGTCTCGCTGGGGGCGGCGCGCCGGCGACGTCGCTCGACGGACGCGCCTCGATGGTGGGTGCGGTCATCAGACGAGTTCCTCGGTGCCGAGTGCCCAGGTGTACGCGAGGACCGCCACCAGGATGATCGCCATCAGCAGGAAGCTCAGCGCCGCCGCCGCCGGATAGTCCTTGACCACCAGGAACTGCTGCTGGACGACGTTGCCGATCATCCGGGTCTGGGTGCTGCCCAGGTAGTCGGCGTTGATGAAGTCGCCGCTGGCGGGGATGAACACGAGCAGGCTGCCCGCCAAGAGGCCGGGCATGGAGAGCGGCAGCACCACCTTGCGAAACGCCCGCCAGCTCCCCGAGTAGAGATCGCGGGCGGCCTCCAGCAGGTGGGGATCGATCTTCTCGAGGCTTACGTACAGGGGCAGCACCATGAACGGCACGAAGTTGTAGATGAGCCCGCCGATCACGGCCCAGCTCGTGCTGAGCAGCCGCCCTTCGCGGGGCAGGAGGCCGATGGTGTCGAGCGCGTCGACCACCCAGCCGTCGTCGGCGAGGATCGTCTTCCACGCCAACGTGCGCACCAGGAAGGTGACGAAGAACGGCAGGATCACCAACCCGAGCAAAGCGTTCTTGTAGCGGCCCGACTTGAAGGCGATGACGTAGGCCAGCGGATAGGCCATCAGCAGGCACGCCAGCGTGGCGACGCCCGCGTACCAGAACGAGCGGACTATCTGGTTGCGGAAGTCGGCCAAGGCGTCGCCGTAGTTGGACCACTCCCAGCCGAACTTCAGCTCGGGCAGGAAAACGGAGCCGGCATTCGTCGACAACGACGTGCGGAGCAGCGACCAGATCGGGACCACGAAGAAGATGGCGAGGTAGGCGAGGGCCGGAGCCACCAGCAGGTACGGCCCGACGCGGCTGCGACGGCGCCCGCTGGTGGCGACGCCCGCCATCTACTCCCCCGTTACTTCCGCATAGATCGTGGCGAACTCGGCGTCCTGCTCGTCGGTGAGCGCCGGCCAGGCGTACAACCTGGCGATCGTGTCCTCGGGCGGGTTGATGAGCGGGTTGTTGGCAACCTCGGGGTCGAGCTTGGCCAGCTCGTCGGTCATGTCGCTCAGCACCGGCACGTATTGCACGTAGTTGACGAGCTCGGCGTAGTTTGCCCGGTCGTAGACGTAGTTCATCCACTCCTCGGCCCCAAGCTGGTTGCGGGTGGTGATGGGGATCACCATCACGTCCACGAAGGTGGTGCCGCCGGCCTCGGGGACGACGAAGTCGAGGTCGGGATCGTCGGCCTGGAGCTGCACCACGTCGCCCGAGTACGCCTGGGCGATCACCAGGTTCCCGGCCGCGAGGTCGTCGATGTAGTCGTTGCCGGTGAAGCGCCGGATCTGACCCTTGGCCTTCTCCTCCGCCACCTTGTCGGCTGCCTTCTGCACCGTCTCGGTGGAGGGGTCGCTCGGGTCGTCCCCCTGAGAGAGCATGACCATGCCGAGGGCGTCCTGGGCGTCCGAGAACAGCGACACCCGGCCCTTGAATGCGGGATCCCAAAGGTCGTCGAGGCTCGTGATATCGCGCCCCGCGAGACGCCGGTTGTAGCCGAGACCGACCAGGCCGGACATGTATGGCAACGAGTACTGCCGCTCGGGATCGGTCGATGCCTCGAGCAGGTCGGGGCGCAGGTTGGACTTGTTGGGGATGTTCTCGTCGTTGAGCCGGTTCAGCCATTCGAGGCGGATGAGGCGGGCGGCCATGTAGTCGGTGGGCACTACCAGGTCGGCGCCGATGTCCTGGTCCTGTTCGAGCGGGTCCCTGACCTTGGCGAACCACTCCTCGTTGTCGTTGAAGTCCTCCTTGTAGTCCACGGACAGGCCCGAGGCGTCCTGGAACTGGTCGACGAACCCCTCGGCGATGTACAGCGGCCAGTTGGAGATGCGCAGCGTGTCGCTCGAGCTCTGCGTCGTGCCCTCGCCGCCTCCCGACGTGTCGGTGTCGTCGTCGTCACCGCAGGCCGCGAGCCACGGCGGCACGAGAGCGATGCCCGCGACGGTGACTGCCCCCCGTCCCAAGAAGCGACGGCGGCTAGCTCGTAGCGCTGCGAAATGGGCGAACGGATCGTTCGGATGCGGTTGGCGTGTCCTGCTCCCAGCCATGGCGTCTCCTCAGTGTGCGGCGGTTCCTTGGCGGCGGTTTTGCTTGGCGGCGATCGGCGACGGACGGCGAGTCAGGTGCCGTCCAACAGTTCCTCGAGGTCTTCGGCAGTGGGGATCTCCGCTGCCGGCAACACCAGCGATGCGTCGGGGGGCCAGCTCGCCCACACCTCGTCGCCGGGGCGGAGCAGCGGCAGGTCGACTTCGTGGCCGATCTGGGCGACGATCGCGGAGCCGTCGCCTGCAGCCAACAACAGGCGCAGCAGCGGTCCCTGGAAGGTGAGGTCGGTCACCGTCGACCGCACCGCGCCGACGCCGGTCGGCTCCTCGGTCGTTATGCGCACGCGCTCGGGCCTGACCATCAGCGTCGCGGTGCCCCCGATCTCGATGCGGACGTCGCCGCAGGCCGACGCCATCGTGGTGCCGAGAACCTCGACGTCGAACGCCGGTGACCCGTCCGCCATGGCGGCGCCGGCGCCGACGACCCGGCACGGCCACAGGTTGGCCTGCCCGATGAATCCCGCCACGAAGACGCTGGCCGGGCGGGCATAGATGTCGACCGGTGTGCCGATCTGTTCGACCCGCCCGGCGTTCATGACCGCGATGCGGTCGCTCATCGTGAGCGCCTCTTCCTGGTCGTGGGTCACGTACACGAACGTGATGCCCACCTCGCGCTGGATCCGCTTGAGCTCGAACTGCATGAGCTGGCGCAGCTTGAGGTCGAGCGCGCCCAGCGGTTCGTCGAGCAACAGCGCGCTCGGGTAGTTGACCAGGGCGCGCGCCAGGGCCACCCGCTGCTGCTGGCCGCCGGACAGCTGTGCCGGTTTGCGTCGGGCGAAGTCGTCGAGGCGTACCACCGCGAGCATCTCGTCGACCCGCCGGGAGGTCTCGGCCTTCGACAGCTTGCGGCTGCGCGGTCCGAAGGCCACGTTTTCCCACACCGTCATGTGCGGGAACAGCGCGTAGTGCTGGAACACGGTGTTGACGTTGCGCCTGTAGGGCGGGGTGCGGGAGACGTCGGTGCCCTCGAGCCGGACCGCCCCTTCCGTCGTCTCCTCGAATCCGGCGATCATTCGCAAGGTGGTCGTCTTGCCGCAGCCGGACGGACCGAGCAGCGAGAAGAACTCGCCCCCGGCGATGTCAAAACAGGCGTCGTCGACGGCCACGAACTCGCCGAAGCGCTTGGTCACATGGTCGAGCTCGATGACCACCGCGGCCGGGACCGCGCCCGGCGCTGCCCCGGCCGCGTCAGCCGTCGGGGCGTCGGGCGAGTGAGCCTCGCTGCTCAGCGTGGTGTCGTCACCCAGGACCGACCCCCCTCCCGTTCACCCCGCCGTCCGCCCGGAAGATTCGCGGACTCTGGGCGGCTGTGCAACTGATCCTGTTGTCATTTCATCCTCCTGCAACGGAATCCCTTGCAGGACCGTGGGCGACCGGTGGATGCTCTGGCGGACACAACCAAGCGCAGTGGGGGAGACGGATCGTGCCGCACGAGAACTTCATCGGCGGGGCGTGGAAGCCCGCCGCGACCGGTGCCACCGACGACGTGCTGAACCCGGCCACGGGCGAGACGATCGCCCAGGTGCCGTCCAGCGACGCCACGGACGCGGCTGCCGCAGTTGCCGTCGCCGCGGAGGCATTCACCAGCTGGGGCACGACCACCCCGCGGGAGCGCAGCGAGAAGCTGCTCGCCCTGGCCGACGCCATCGAAGCCAATCTCGACGACCTCAAGCAGATCGAGATGACCAACGTCGGCAAGCCCGTCTCGATCATCGACTTCGAGTTCGACCTGACCGTCGACAACCTGCGGTTCTTCGCCGGCGCCGCCCGCACCCTGCAGGCCCAGGCCACGGGCGAATACCTCGAGGGCCACACGTCGATGCTGCGGCGCGACCCGCTGGGCGTCTGCGTCGGCATCGCCCCGTGGAACTACCCGCTCAACATGGCGACGTGGAAGCTGGGCCCGGCGCTGGCGGCCGGCAACACCTTCATCCTCAAGCCGTCGGAGCTGACGCCGTTGAGCGCCCTCCGGCTAGCGGAGCTCTCGGCCGACATCTTCCCGCCCGGTGTCTTCAACGTGGTGTGCGGGCAGGGCGAGCAGGTGGGCGACGCGTTCGTCCGCCACCCGGGCGTGGCGATGGTGTCGCTCACCGGCGACGTCGAGACCGGCAAGCTCATCGCGCGCAACGCCGCCGACTCGCTCAAGCGGGTGCACCTCGAGTTGGGCGGCAAGGCCCCAGTGGTGGTGTTCGACGACGCCGACGTCGAGGCCCTGGTCGGCTGCCTGGCCGAGAACGCCTACTACAACACGGGTCAGGACTGCACGGCCCCCTGCCGCGTGGTCGCCGGCCCCGGCGTCTACGACCAGTTGCTCGGCGACCTGGGCAACGCCGTCGGCGGGCTGGCCGTCGGTGATCCCACGCTCGAGGACACCGCCGTCGGGCCGCTGGTCTCGGCGGCCCAGCGCGAGCGGGTGGCCGGCATGGTGAGCCGGTCGGTCGAGGCGGGGGCCGAGGTGGTGACGGGCGGCGAGGCGATCGACGGTCCCGGCTTCTTCTACCAGGCGACGGTGGTGGCGAACCCGATGCAGGATTCCGAGCTGGTGCAGCGGGAGGTATTCGGCCCGGTGGTGAGCGTCCAACGCTTCGGCGACGAGGACCAGGCCCTGGCCTGGGCCAACGGTGTGGACTACGGCCTCGCTGCCAGCGTGTGGACCCGCGACGTCGGCCGCGCCATGCGCATGTCACGGGCGCTGCGGTTCGGCACCGTGTGGGTCAACGACCACATCCCCATCGTTTCGGAGCTCCCCCACGGTGGGTTCAAGCAGAGCGGCTACGGCAAGGACATGTCGCTCTACGCCGTGGAGCACTACACCGAGCTCAAGCACGTGATGGTCAGCCACTGAAACGAATCGGAGCGGGTCGGTCGTCAGACCGACGCCATCAACGGGCCCGCGGGTGGGGGTCGGGCCGGAATGTCGAACAGCAGGGGCTCGACGTAGCCCTCGGGAGCAAACGAACCGTCACAGCCCATCCGGTACGTCCCCTGGACGTCGCCGGCGACGAGCCATTCGAGGGCGCGCACGGCACGGTCGATGTCGGCGATGTCGTTGTAGGCGCCCAAGCTGATGCGGACCATGCCCGGCGCGCCGCGCTGCTCACCGCCGCGCGCCCGGTCCAGCCACCGGCCCGACTCGCCGCGCCCCCAGCCCAGCAGGTGGTGGATGTAGGGCTGGGCGCAGAAGCACCCGTGGCGGACGCCGACGCCGTGCTCGTATCCGAGGACGGCCGCCACCAGCCCATGATCGAACCCCTGAACGGTGAACGGGATGACGCCCACCTTGGGGATCTCGCCGGATTCGACCGGTCCGTGGAGCGTAACGCCCGGGATGCTCGCCAGCCGGGCACTGGCGTAACGGGCGAGCCCGGCCTCGTGGGCGGCGATGCAGTCGAGCCCCACCGCGCGCAGCGTCGCCATGGCGGCGGCAAGTGCTACCGCACCGACCACGTTGGGGCTCCCGGCCTCTTCTCGATCGGGTAGGTCGGCCCACACCACGTCGTCAGCCGTGACCGCCCGGATCGTGCCTCCACCGGCGTGGTCGGGTTCATCGCCGAACCAGTCCCGGCCCCCGACGAGCGCGCCGGTCCCGAACGGTGCGTACATCTTGTGCGCCGAGAGCGCGACGAAGTCGAGGTGACCGGGGTCGTCGTGCGCGCGCATGCCGATCGGGCGGTGCGCCGCCAGCTGAGCGGCGTCGACCAGGATCCGGCCGCCGACCGCGTGCACCTTCTCGGCCAACCGGTGGACGGGCTGGACCAGCCCGGTGACATTGGACGCTCCCGAGACCGCCAGAAGGGCGACCCGACCGGCGTGCTCGGCCAGCAGCTCGTCGAGGCGGTCCTCGTCCAGCGCACCGTCGGGCAGGGCCGGCACGCGGACGGTCCGCGCCCGGGCCCGCCAGGGCAGGTCGTTCGAGTGATGCTCGAGCATCGTCGTGAGCACCACGGAGCCCGCCGGCATCCGCATCGAGCGCGCCAGGCGGTTCAGCGCCTCGGTCGTGTTCTTGCCGAACACGACGACGTCACGTTCGGGGTCGGCGCCGACGAAGCTGATGACGTGCTCGCGCGCCTGCTCATACGCCGCCGTGCTGAGTCGGGACATGTAGCCCGTGCCGCGGTGGACGCTGGCGTAGAACGGCAGGAACTCCTCGACGGTCTCGGCGACCGACCGCAGCGCAGGCGTGCTGGCGGCGTTGTCGAGGTTGACGTACGGCACGAGCTGGCCGTCGAGGACCGGGACCGGGTGGTCCACCCCCACGAACGCCCGCCGCAGATCGAGGACCCGTTCCGCCGTGATGACCCGCTCGGCCGTGATGACCCGCTCCGCCGTGATGACCACGTCATCGACGGTAAGGCCCAGGCACCACCAGCAACATCGGTAGGACTACACAATCGGAAGTGGATCGGGTGCCCTCGGCCTGACGGGGGGTCAGGTCGCGAATCCCCGGTCCTGCCACCGGAACCACAGTCCGACGAGCGGCAGGTAGGCGGCGCGGGCGCGGTCCAGCGGTATCGGACGGTGTTGTAACTCTGCGAACGACGGCGGGGCCGCGTCACCGACCAGGTGCCGTGCCATCCGGGCGCCGAGCCAGGAGTTGAGCGCCACCCCGGAGCCGTTGCAGCCGGTCACGTACCAGGCCCCGTCTAGCCGACCCACGTGGGGCAGGCGGTCGAGGGTGACCGCGACGTTTCCGCCCCAGACCCGGTCGATGCGCGTGCCCTCCAGCTGGGGATGGACGCGAAGCATCGATGCGTACAGGAAGTCGCGTGCCTGTGCGATGGTCGACGACGCCAGGCTCCGGCGGCCACCGAAAACCAACCGGCGGTCCGGCGTCAGCCGCCAGTAGAAGAGGAAGTTCTTGCTGTCGACGAGCATGCGGCCGCGCGGGCTGACCGACCGGGCCAGGTCCGGCTCGAGCACCTCGGTGGCGATGATGAAGCTCCCGACCGGCAGCACCCGGCGGCGTAGCTCTGGGAGCAGCCCGTCGGCGTAGGCGTTGGTGCAGACCACGACGGTGGCGACATCGACCGTCCCACGGGGCGTCGTGACCCGGAAGCCGGCCCGCCCACCGCCTCGACGCTCGATCGCGGTCGCCGGCGTCGCCGCGTGCACCGAAGCCCCCGCCGCCAGGGCCAGGCGGAGCAGGCCGGCGTGGAACCGCGCCGGGTGCAGCCCGCCTGTGCGCTCCATGACCAAGCCGGCCGCGTACACGGTCGACCCGACCTCGTCGCCGAGCTCGTCGCGGGGGACGAAGCGCACCGGCTCGCCCAGCTCGTCCCCGTGCTCCCGCGCCATGGCCATCAACGACGGCACCACGCGTACGGCGTGGGCGAGGAAGAGCTGGCCCGTGCGGCCGTAGTCGCAGTCGATGGACTCGACGGTGATCAGGCGCTCGACGTGGTCGAATGCCTCGTTGACCTCGTTGTACATTCGGCGGCCCAGGGGACCGTACGCGCGCTCCAGCGCCGTCGGGCCGGCCTTCAGCTCGGGAATGACCATGCCGCCGTTGCGGCTGCTCGCACCCCACCCCACGGCGTGGGCGTCGAGCACGACGGCCGACCGGCCCGCGCGGGCCAGGTCCCGGGCGCACGACAGGCCCGCGTATCCCGCGCCCACGACCACGCAGTCGGCCGATTGCGGCGGCGTCGTTGCCGGCACGTCGGGAAACTCGGCCTGCTCCTGCCAGAGCACCGACTCGCGGTACGAGGGCGACCGCAGCGCGCGAACGGTCACCCTTCGCCGGTCACCAGGGGCGGATCGTCGCCGCCGCCGTGCACCACCAGGTTGGCACCGGTGACGAACGACGCCGCCTCGGACGCCAGGAAGAGGCAGGCCTTGGCCACGTCGGGCGGCCGGCCCATGCGTCCCAACGGCACCGTGGCCGCCACCGCCTCGAAGTAGGCATCGCCGCCGTAGGCGTTGCGCAGCTCGTCGGTCTCGAGGGCGCCGGCCGTCACGCAGTTGACGCGCACCTTGGGGGCGAACTCGACGGCCAGGCTCTCGGTGAGGTTGATGAGCCCCGCCTTGGCGGCCCCGTAGGCGGCGGTGCCGGGCGAGGGTCGCATGCCGCAGAGCGACGAGATGTTGATGATCGAACCGCCTTCGGCCTGCTTTTGCATCACCTCGTTGGCCCGCTGTGCGACCACGAAGGGGGCCACCAGGTTGAGCGTGATGATGGCGGCCACGAAACGGGGCGACACGGTGGCGGAGTCGGCGGGTGGGGACCCACCGGCGTTGTTGATCAGGACGTCGAGACGGCCGTGGCGGTCGAGGACCGCCCGGACCAGTGCCTCGACCTGCTCGGGATCCCGCACATCGGCGGCGACGAAGGTGGCCCCGCGGTCGCGGGTGCCCGACGTCGGAGGCGCCGCGGGCTCCGACCGGCCGCACACGACGACGTCGTGGCCCTCGTCCAGGAACGCCGCGCTCAGGCCGAGCCCCAAGCCCCGAGTCCCGCCCGTCACCAGCACGATCATGACCTCTCTTCATAATCGATCGGGGCAGGCGGGGGTGCTGCAGCTACCCTCGGCCCGTGCGCTCGCGCTTCCGATGGTGAACTAGCCAGATCGCAACCGCGGCACCGCCGACCCTCGTGGTGTCGCTGCTCGTCGCAGGCTTCGCCGACGAGACGGTGGCGTTCCTTCCCTTCGGCGCGCTGGAGCCCATCCGCCGCGATCTCGACCTGAGCTACGCCCGGGGTGCCGCCCTCCTGGCCCTCTACCCCGGCATCGGCCTGGTGGGGGGAGTGTTCGGGGTGCTGGCGGACCGGCACAGCCGGAGGCTCATCGCCGCCGGGGGCGCGCTCGGATACGCCGCCGGCCTGTTGCTGTTCGCGGCCGGCACGAACTTTCCCACGCTGCTGCTCGCCATCGCGCTGATGGGCTTCGCCGGCGACGCCATGGTCAGGGCCACCGACGTGGCACTCGTCGACGTCGCGGGCGACAGGATCGAGGTGGCCGTCGCACGCGGGACACTGCTGGGGACGATCGGCGACCTGGCCGGCCCGGCGCTCCTGGCGGTGTGCCTGACCACCGGCCTGGGCTGGCGGGCGGCGTTCGTGGCTGCGGGACTGGGGATGGCCGGCTACGGCATGCTGCTGGCGAGCCAGCCGCTGCCCGCTCCGAGCCGGCCGTCGTGGGCGGCCCCGGACGATGACTCGCACCCTCGCAGCGAGGTCACGGCGGTGCTGCGTGACCGGCGGGTCTTCCGCCTGGGGCTCCAGTCGGCACTGGTGGACGTGTTCGACGAGCCGTTCCTGGCCTTCGCCATCGCCTACCTCGTCGCCACCCGCGGACAGCCTGCCGGGGTCGCGACCCTCACGGCGGGCGTGGGCCTGGCTGGCGGCGTGGCGGCCGCCGCCTGGGCGTCACGCGTCGAGCGTTCGGGGATCACGCCCTCGACCGTCGGCGTCCTGCTCGTCGCCGGTGTGGGCGCCATCGTGCTGGCGGCCCATCCGCTGGTGACCGCACTCGGGGCCGCCGGCGTGGGCGCGGCGGTGAACCTGGCGTGGATCTCGCTGGAGGCCCGCGTCCTGACGCTCCGCCCCGGCCAGGCGGGAACGACCGCCGCGGTGGTGTCTGCGGTGGCGCAGGTTGCGGTCCTGGTCCCGCTGGTCGCCGGCGTGGTGGCCGACGGCGCCGGGGTCACAACGGCCCTCCTGCTCTACCTGGCGATGGCCGTCGTGTTCGCCATCGTCAACTGGCGAGATCGTGGGTCCCAAACGCGCGGTGCTGCCGCCGCCGCTGGAGCGAACACGCGCGACCGACGATTGCCCGACGCTCGCGCCGACTGACGTGCCATCCGTCGAACCTCCCCCGATTCGGGCCGCTCGCCTGATGAGCCGACGCGCTACGGAGCGCACGGTTACCCGCCCCGACAGTACCCAGGTGGCGACGGATCAAGCGGGCCGGACGACCTCGCCGGCCGCGACCACCGTGCGGGCCAACTCTCCACCGATCCAGTAGACGAGCTCGGCCGGCTGCCCGGCGTCCCACACCACCAGGTCGGCGGCGGCGCCCGCCGCGAGGACCCCAGCCGTTCCCGCCAGACCCAGCGCCCGGGCGGCGTTGCAGGTGACGCCGGCGAGCGCCTCCGCCGGGGTGAGTCCCAGGAGCGTGCAGGCGAGGTTGGCCGCCAGCCGCAGCGACAGGAGCGGCGACGTTCCCGGGTTGGCGTCGGTGGAGACCGCGAGCGGCACGCCCGCCGCCCGCAGCGCCGCCACCGGCGGGCGGTCGGGCCCCCCGAGCGTGTGCGTGGCGCCCGGCAACAGGACGGCGACGGTGCCCGCGGCGGCGAGCGCCCGGACCCCGTCCGGCGTCGTGTGCTCGAGGTGGTCGGCGGACAGGGCCCCGAAGGTTGCGGCCAGCGCCGCCCCGCCGCCGTCGGACAGCTGATCGGCGTGGAGCTTGACCGGCAGGCCGTGGCGGCGGGCTGCGGCAAAGACCCGCGCCACCTGCGCGGCCGAAAAGGCGATGCGCTCGCAGAAGCCGTCGACCGCATCGGCCAGGCCGGCCGCCGCGATCGCCGGGAGCATGTCGCCGCACACCAGGTCGACGTAGTCGTCGGGCCGGCCCCGGTATTCCTCCGGGACCGTGTGCGCGCCGAGGAACGTCGTGCACACCCGCACCGGTAGCTCGCGGCCCACGCGGCGGGCCGCGGCCAGCATCCGGCGCTCGGTCTCGAGGTCGAGCCCGTAGCCCGACTTGATCTCGACGGTGGTGACGCCGTCGCTCACCAGGTGCTCGGCCCGGCTGGTGGCGGTAGCGACGAGGTCGTCCTCACCCGCGGCCCGAGTGGCGGCGACCGTGGAGGCGATGCCGCCGCCCCGCCGCGCCAGCTCCTCGTAGCCGGCCCCCGACAGCCGGGCCTCGAACTCCGCCACCCTGTCGCCGCCGAACACCAGGTGGGTGTGGCAGTCGACCAGCCCGGGGGTGATGAGGGCGCCCGCAGCGTCGACCGTGTGTGAGGCGCCGGTGCCGGGCGGCAGGTCGGCCATGGGTCCGATCCAGGCGACGTACCCGCCCGCCACGCCGACCGCGCCGTCGAGAACCAGGCCGTAGGGACCCGGCCGAGCGGTGTCCATGGTTGCGACCGCTGCGTTGACCACCAGGAGGTCCCAGGTCATCGATGGCCCCCGCAACAGCTCCCCGAGGCGCGTCGGAACCCAGTGCCTCGGGTCGACCGCTGAACGGCCGTCACAGCCGGGACCACAGCGTTGTGATCGTCCGGTGCAGGAGGCCGGCGACGTCGGGCAGGGCGACGTGCGCCCGATCCCGCACGATCGTGCGGCCACCCACGACGACGTCCGTGACGTCGGACGCGGCGGCGGCGAAGACGATGCCGGCGACACCTTCCGCCGGGTCGAGCCCGGCGAGGCGCACCGAGGCGCGGTCGAGGGTCACGAAGTCGGCGGGGGCCCCGACCGCCAGCACCCCCGCCGACCCATCGTCGTCGCCGGCCCACCCCAGCGCCCGGTAGCCGCCGGCGGTGGCCGCCTCCAGCAGCTCGGCCGCCGAGTGCCCACCCCGCCGGTGGTGCGCCAGGCGCTCGTGGAGCTCGACCAGCCGCGCCTCCTCGATGAGGTCGATGACGGCATGGCTATCGCTCCCCAGCGACAGCGGGCAGCCGGAGGCGACCAGGAGGGCGGCGGGCCCGACGCCGTCGCCGAGGTCGCGCTCGGTGGACGGGCAGAGGCACACGCCGGTCCCGGTGGCGCCCAGCGCCTTGACGTCGCCGTCGGTCAGGTGGGTCGCGTGGATCGCGACGGTACGGGGCCCGAGTACGCCGGCGGCCTCTGCCAGCCCGGTGGGTGTGCGGCCGGTGGCGGCCAGCGCCGCATCGTTCTCGGCGGGCTGCTCCGACAGATGCATGTGCAGGGGAGCGCCGCGGCGCCCGGCCCAGTCGGCCACCACGCCCATCGACCGTTCGCCGACGGCACGCACGCTATGGATCGCCGCCCCCAGCCGCCAGCCGCTCCCGGCCAGACCCGCCAGTGCCTCCACCCGGTCCACCCACCGCTCGGCGTCCCCGTCGGTGAACCTGACCTGGGCACCGGTCGGTCGTGACCCGGTGCCGAAGCCCGGCCGCAGGTAACAGGTGTCGAGAAGCGTGAGCCGGACGCCGGCTTCGGCCGCGGCCGCCACCAACGCTCCGCCCATGACGTTGGGCTCGGCGTAGGACCCACCGTCGGGCCGGTGGTGGAGGTAGTGGAACTCGCCCACAGCGGTGATCCCCGCCAGGGCCATCTCGGCGTAGGTGGCCCGAGCCAACTCGAAGAGACCGTCGGGGTCGATGACGGCAGCAAGCGCGTACATGCAGTCGCGCCAGAGCCAGAAGTCGCCCGCATCCGCCTGGGCGCGACCTCGGAGCGCTCGGTGGAAGGCATGCGAGTGGACGTTGGCCAGTCCTGGCATCACGATCCCGGGCAGGTGGACGGCGCCCGCGGGTGGATCCTGACCGGCCGCGACGCGGGCCAGCACCCCGTCACCCCCCTCCTCCAGCACCACCCCCGCCGCCAACCCTCGGCCGCCGAGCCAGGCGAGGTCCGCGAACCAGGTGGTCACGAGCGACGGGGCCCCATTGGGAGGCGGATGCCGTGTTGGTCGGCCACCTCGCGGGCCTCGTCGTAGCCGGCGTCGGCATGGCGGACCACCCCGAGGCCGGGGTCGGCGGTGAGCACCCGCTCCAACTTCTCGGCGGCCACGGGAGAGCCGTCGGCCACGACCACCATGCCGGCGTGGAGGGACCGGCCGATGCCCACCCCGCCGCCGTGGTGGAAGCTCACCCACGAGGCGCCGCTGGCGGTGTTGAGCAGGGCGTTGAGGATCGGCCAGTCGGCGATGGCGTCGCTGCCGTCGCGCATCGACTCGGTCTCCCGGTAGGGCGACGCCACCGACCCCGAGTCGAGATGGTCACGGCCGATCACAAGCGGCGCGCTGATCTCGCCGGACGCCACCAGCTCGTTGAACCGCAGCCCGAGCCGGGCCCGTTCGCCGTAGCCCAGCCAGCAGATGCGGGCGGGCAGGCCCTGGAACTGGACGCGCTCCCGCGCCATGCGGATCCAGCGGCCCAGGGTCTCGTTCTCGGGGAACTCCTCGAGCACGAGCCGGTCGGTCACCTCGATGTCGGCGGGGTCGCCCGACAGGGCCGCCCAGCGGAACGGTCCCCTTCCTTCGCAGAACAGCGGGCGGATGTAAGCCGGCAGGAAGCCCGGGTACGCGAAGGCGTCGTCGTAGCCCGCGGCCTTGGCCTCGGCGCGCAAGGCGTTGCCGTAGTCGAAGACCTCGGCGCCCCGCCGGGCGAACGCCACCAGGCCGGCGCAGTGTCGCACCATCGATCGGCGGCTGCGGGCGAGGTAGTCGTCGGGGTCCTGCCGGCGGAGGTCGGCGGCGGCCTTGACGTCCAGCCCCACCGGCACGTACGACAGCGGATCGTGCGCCGGCGTCTGGTCGGTCACGATGTCCACGAGCTCGGCCAGCCCGGCGTCGTCGGCCAGGGCCGGCACCACCTCGGCGGCGTTGCCGCAGACGCCGATCGAGAGCGGCTCGCCGGCGGCCTTGGCCGCAGCCGCCAGCGTCCAGGCCTCACCCATGTTGGCGACGACACGGTCGAGATAGCGGTGCTGGCGCCGGCGCTCTATCCGGTCGGGGTCGACGTCGACGCAGATTGCCACTCCCCCGTTCATGGTCACGGCCAGCGGCTGGGCGCCGCCCATCCCGCCCAGCCCCGCGGTGAGGGTAACCGTGCCCCGCAGCGATCCGCCGAAGCGCCTGGCGGCGATGGCGGCGAAGCACTCGTACGTGCCCTGGAGGATGCCCTGGGTGCCGATGTAGATCCACGATCCCGCCGTCATCTGGCCGTACATCGTGAGGCCCAGGCCCTCGAGCCGGCGGAACTCGTCCCAGGTGGCCCAGTCGGGCACCAGGTTGGCGTTGGCGATGAGCACGCGGGGCGCCCACTCGTGGGTGCGGAACACGCCCACCGGCTTGCCCGACTGCACCAGCAGCGTCTCGTCGTCGGCCAGGCTCCGCAGACTCGAGACGATGGCGTCGAAGGCCTCCCACGAGCGGGCTGCGCGTCCGGTGCCGCCGTAGACCACGAGGTCGTCGGGACGCTCGGCCACGTCGGGATCGAGGTTGTTCATCAGCATGCGCAGGGCCGCCTCCTGCACCCAGCCGCGGCAGGTCAACTCGGTGCCTCGCGGCGCACGGACGACGCGGGGACCCGCCGCGCTGGCTGTCACGGCAGTGCCCCGATCACCTGCTCGGCGGCGGCAACCGCGGCGCCGTTGCGGATGAGCCGTTCGGCCGCGGCCAGTTCGGGCGCCACGAACCGATCCGGTCCCGGCCCCTCGACCTCCCGGCGCAGCAGGGCCACGACCGCGGCGGTCGCCGGCGCCGGCCGCAGCGGCCGGCGGAAGTCCAGCGCCCGGGCCGCCACCACCAGCTCCACGGCGAGGATCTGGGCCAGGTTGGCAAGGGCCGTCCGCAGCTTGCGCGCCGCCGCCCATCCCATGGACACGTGGTCCTCCTGCATGGCCGACGTGGGGATCGAGTCGGCGCTGGCGGGAACGGCCAGGCGCCGGCTCTCCGCCACCAGTGCGGCGGCGGTGTACTGGGCGATCATCATCCCCGAGTCGACGCCGGGGTCGGCGGCCAGGAACGGGGGCAGCCCGTGCGACCGCGCCGGATCGAGCAGCCGATCCAGCCGACGCTCGGCCATCGCCCCGAGGTCGGCGGCGACGATGGCGAGGAAGTCACAAGCATGCGCCAGCGGCGCCCCGTGGAAGTTGCCGTTGGACTCGACCCGCAGGTCCGCCAGCACCACCGGGTTGTCGATCACCGCGGCCAGCTCACGCTCGGCCACCCTTCCGACGTGGGCCAGCGTGTCCCGCGCCGAGCCCGCCACCTGGGGCGCGCATCGCAGCGAGTACGCGTCCTGGACCCGGGGATCGCCGGTGCGGTGGGACGCCACGACCTCCGAGCCCGCCAGCAACCGGGCCATGTTGGCCGCGCTGGTCGCCAGACCGGGATGCGGCCGCAGCGCCGCCAGGTCGCTGGCGAACACCCGGTCCGTGCCGAGCGCGGCCTCGACGCTCATGGCGGCGGTGAGGTCGGCGGCGGGCAGCAACCGCGCCAGGTCGTGGCAGGCGAGGACCAGCATGCCCAGCATCCCGTCGGTGCCGTTGACCAGCGCCAGCCCCTCCTTGGCGGCCAGCTCGACGGGTTGCAGCCCCGCGTCCGCCAGCGCCCGGGCCGCCGGCACGCAGGCTCCGCCACCGTCGGCCGGCACGTCTACCGTCCGGGCGTCGCCCTCCCCCATCAGCGCCAGGGCCACGTGGGCCAGCGGGGCGAGGTCACCGCTGCAGCCGAGCGACCCGTGCTCGGGCACCACCGGCGTGATCCCGTGGTTCAGCAGCGCCACCAGCAGGTCCACCACCGCCGGGCGGACGCCGGAGAGTCCGCGGGCGAGCGTGCGCGTGCGCAACAGCATCATCGCCCTCACCACCTCGTCCTCCACCGGCGGACCGAGGCCGGCGGCGTGCGAGCGGATCAGCGACCGCTGCAGCGCGTCGCGCCGGTCCACTGGGATGTGGCGAACGGCGAGGGCACCGAACCCGGTCGACAACCCGTAGACCGGGGTCTCCCGGGCCACGAGCTCCTCGACCGTGGCACGCGCCCGGGCGATCGCCACGCGGGACTCGTCGTCCACTGCGACCCGGGCGCCGTGGCGGGCGACGGCGACGACCTCGGCGGCGGTGAGCGGCGTGGGTCCGATGGCGACGACGGCGTGCGTGTCCACTGACACCGACGGTACGACGTGCTGGTGGGCCGGAGTGGATTTGAACCAGGTTTGAGGCAAGGTCTGGGCTCGGGTGCAAACTAGGCAAGGCCGGCTCCTTCCCGCTGTGGCTCCGTCCGCCGGACGGTGGATGACCCAGGCATCTTTCTGCGGAAGGAGCGGGCCGTTCCATCCTGACTAGGAACCGAGGAGCGGATCGGTGCCCGACGTCTCGTTCACGAACCTCGTTGTCGTCGCCGCGATCGCCGTCGCGGCACCCATGCTCGTGGGGTTCTTCCCCGGCATCCGGGTGCCGGCGGTCGTGCTCGAGATCATCGCCGGCATCGTCGTCGGCCCCAGCGGCCTGGGATGGGTCGAGATCGACGACCCCATCGAGATCCTGGCCCTGATGGGACTGGCCTTCCTCCTCTTTCTCGCCGGGCTGGAGATCGACGCCTCCCGCTTGCGAGGGCGTCTCCTCCGCCTCGCGAGCATCGGGTTCCTGCTCACGATCGTGCTGGGCGTGGGCACCGGCGCGGCCCTCGACGCCGCCGGCTTCGTGGAGTCTCCCCTGCTCGTCGGCATCGCGTTGATGGCCACCTCGCTGGGCTTGGTCGTGCCAGTGCTCAAGGACGCCGGCCACGCGGACACGGCCCTGGGCCAGCTCGTCATCGCCAGCTCGTCGGTCGCCGACTTCGGCGCCGTGGTGCTCCTGACCCTGTTCTTCTCCGGCGAGGACGCGGGCGCCGGGGCCAAGCTGGTTCTGGTCGGTGGCTTCGGCCTCCTGGTCGTCGCCGCGGCGCTCGGACTGTCGCGGTTGGGCCGATCGATGCGGCTCGAGGGAGTCCTCGTGCGCATGCAGGACACAACCGCGGAGATCCGGATCCGCATCGCAGTGCTCATCCTGATCGCCTTCGTGGCGCTGGCCGAGCAGTTCGGCCTCGAAACGATCCTCGGCGCCTTCCTGGCCGGCGCCATCCTCAACATGGTCGACCGCGACGCCATGAGCACGCACCCGCACTTCCGCATCAAGCTCGAGGCCATCGGCTACGGCTTCCTCGTGCCCGTGTTCTTCGTCACCACTGGGCTCCGTTTCGATCTCGAGGCGCTGCTCGACAGCCCCTCCGCCATCGCCCGAGTGCCCCTGTTCGTCCTCGCGCTATTGGTCGTGCGAGCGCTTCCAGCCGCGCTCTACCGATCCACGATCGAGCCCCGTGGCGCGGTCGCGGCCGGGCTGCTGCAAGCAACCTCGCTCCCGTTCCTCGTGACCGCGGTGGCGATCGGCCTCGAGCTGGGCGAGCTCACACCCGAGACGGGCGCCGCGCTGGTGTCGGCAGGCCTGCTCTC